>NZ_JACJQO010000010.1 GCF_014696715.1 Pseudanabaena sp. FACHB-2040 | reverse complement strand
GCTTAGTTCGTAAGACCTTGTCGTTCTCCAAAAAGTTGAGTAACCACGTTGGTGCAATTTGGTATTTTGTGCATCATTACAATGCCTCTTTGCGTTCTTAACCATTACTATTCCTTACTACCTACCATTGTTGACTGAAGGTAGTGGGGAAGTTGCAATAGCTGATCCGTGGGGGGGATGGACAGAGCAAGTTTCTGGAGCTGATCCCACCGTGCCATTTTTTCGATCTAGCCAAGCTGTGATTCACTTGAGCTTACAGACTCGATGCCATCCTTATTCTCAGGCAGAGAGGGACACGCTCCCGATCCTTAATTCTTACTGGGACCGGGATACTGCCTTGCTTGTGGTGTCAAATTTTGGGTGGATCGGTGGTCGGTACGAGCCTCCTCCACCAGTGACCCAAAGATGGTGGAGGAGGCTCCGAGGGTGGCTTGACCGCAAGGCAACGCGAATGTCGACTCCGCCGCAAATCATATGGGCGCTTCCTTCGGCACGAGAAAAGCTAAGCCAGGGAATGGATTACTCCGCACACGGCTGGGAGATTAACCGTTCGGCACATTGAAGCGATCCGCACACGCACCAAACAAAGCGTTACGCTTGACCGACCCGACATTACAGCAGAATCGTAGGATGGGGCAAAGGGCACAGCCCGTGCCCATCAAAGCAGGTATTTGATTGAGTGATGCCCAGCGGCTATTCCTGCTACCGCTGATTTAGACCGTTAGTTTGCCCCCTTGCTGACGGGGATCTGTGTGCAATCTGCGGTTCAGTGGCGCAATCGCAATTAATCTCCCAGCTTTAAAGTTTAAAATGGTCTGCTGACAAGTGCGATCGCAATGACATCTGATTTTTTTCAATTTGAGGCCGACTTTGTCGAGTCTCTACGCTGCATTCCCATGCAGGTGCGAATGAAGCTTGATACCTGCGGGGTAAAGCTGAAGCTGCCCCACTGGCACCAGTTCACTCAGACAGAACGCCAAGCATTAACACAAAGACCCTGCTCAACCGCTGAAGAGGCTCAAGCCTACCGAGACTACCTGCAAGACTTGGTGACTCGCCATACGGGAGAACCTGCAAAAGAACTGCCCATCGACCCCAGCCCGCCCTGGCTAGCTGAAGACGCCATTCCTGAGCCAGTGCAGGCCAAAGCAGATGAAGTGGGGCATCCTATCTCTCTGGCTGAGTGGGAAAAACTGCTGCCAATTCAACGGTTTGCGCTGCTCAAGCTGAGCCAGTCAGGTCACGAAAACCGCAATTTTTTACCAGCAATGGAAGAATTTAGCTTGCTGTAGAAGATGAGCGCGTTGAACCACCCTACAGCGAGAAGGAAGTGACCCAAAAGCCCACCAAAAAACCAGCAATAGTGGAGAAGGTAATAGAGCCGCCGCCCAGCTCGTAGGCTTCGGGCATCATGGTGCTAGAGAGCATTGCGAGGATAGCACCGCCTGCGGTAGCCTGTGCGATCGCAACCATCCACGGGCTAGTCAGGTTCATAGCCAGGCTACCTGCCATCGCAATCAGACCACTCAACAGCACCGCTCCACTCCACAGAGCCAAAATTTGCCGCGAGGAGTTGCCTGCCTGCTTCATGCCAATGGAGCTAGAGAGCGCTTCAGGAATGTTCGAAATGAACACGGCCATCAGAAATGACACACTGACGTTACCCACCCCAGCATTGAAGCCGATAACCAAAGCTTCGGGAATGTTGTCCATCAGAGTGCCGACCAAGATTGCCAGCGGGGCCGAACTTTTTGCCAGCTGCTGAAAATTCTCCTCAGACAGGGGAATGTCTACTTCGACGCTGTCGAGCACCCGCTGCCGCCACTGATCGTCCGACTCAACACGCTTGGCCGTGCTCTGGGTGGTCTCCCGCAGTCGTCGCGCCAGAATGCGACTGAGCCCGCTGGCTAGCTGGGGAGAGTGGGTCAGCATGGCATCAAAATCGACCTTATCTAGCTCGTAGAGCTCCATCGGCGTGCGGGCCTTTACCGTAGCCGATCGCTCTTCTCCGGTGAGTAGGGCCATCTCGCCAAACATTTCTCCTGGCCCCAGTACCGCCATTTTTTTGAGACCCTTAAAAATTTCGGCCTCGCCATCGACGATTAAAAACAGGGCATCGCCGGGAGCCCCTTCCTGACAGAGAACCGTGCCCTGGTCTACATTGAGCGACTTCAGCAGCGGGATAATAGCCTGCATTTCTGCAGGAGACAGGCTGTGGAGCATTTCGATATGCTCGATTCGATCTAGCACTTCTGAGGCTTCCTCCTGCCGGTGCTGGTAGAGAAAGCGACGAGAGGAAGACGGGTGCCGGATAAAACCGCCCCGCGCATCAATGTAGCCGACGATCACGGTAAACAGCGTACCGCCTAGGGCAAAGCCCACTACCAGCGGCCAAAAGCCATTTTGGCGAAAAACGGGCAGGGTGATGTCAAATGCGATCGCAGACAGCAAAGTACCGCTGCCAAAAGCCATAATAGCTGCGGTAAAAGCCCGCGCAGGCTGCCAACCAATACCCAAAATGGCCCCCACCAACAGGCTGGATGCCGCCAAAAGGCCCTGTATCAGTGCAACAAAGGGAAGACTCATTAATACCTGAAACTCCCAGAGGGCATAGGATTGACCCATCCTCGCCAAAGCGATTGCTTGATTATGGCATTTTCAGACCGTGGGACAAGCAGAGTCAGCAGATTTGTTCTTCTCGCTGAGCTAAATCTTCTGGTTATTGGCTAAAACATCAGCAAATGCTGACCTTAGCTGCGCCCACCCCTGCGGCATTCGTTCCCTTCCAAGAGCAGGTTCATTCGATCTATTTTCTCAACCTCCCCAAGAAGGTGGCAGAGTCCAATAAAGGCCGCGAGTAAACCAAATTTGGCTGTGCCTGATTCTTAAGGTTAGATTTAACCTTAAGCCTGCTGGCAACTCAATCCCTGAACCTTCCGTCTACCCTTCTGCCCAACCCTTCCCAGTCTTATCCCGCTTTATGAAACCGCCAACCCGGAGAAAACGCTCTGCACCTGGCTGGAAACGGCTTATAGACCAGGCCAACGCCACCCCTACACCGTGGCTCTGGCTGACAGCGACCCTACTGCTCTATGGATCTGTAGGTCTAACTCTGGCAGCTTCTCCAGTGCCCTACTGGATTTGGACCGTGGCTCTGGCCGGGATTCTCCTGCAGTCTGTGGCCCTGGTTGGCCCTCAGGCGCTGCAGCGGCTTCGTGGATTACCCAGCAGCCTCATGATTTTGCTGGGTATTGTCGGCGCAGCGGCCTTGACCGTCGCCCTCTCTGCTGCTCTCAACTTTTTCGGCAGTCCAGACCTAGAGGAGACAGAAATCCCTCGGGCCGCTTTGGAAGTGATGCTGCTGAGCCTGACAGCGCTTCTGTTGGCCGGACTATGCGCCGTCGTGACTGCTCGCACTGGCGATCGGCTAGTTGCTCCGTTCAAGCGCACTCAAGCTTGTTTGATCTTGGCGGCGACTGCTGTGTTGGGCTTGGGCCTGGGAGGGGCATTGGGCCTTTTGGCTATCCGGTTTTGAACAGAACCCTAAATTTGTAGTCGTGTGTCTAGTCCTTTTCCGTACGTTGGTGTCGAGCTTGCATTGGCGTAGCCTCTCCTTCGAGATAACCCAACCACCCCCTGAAGACGACTATAGGAGTACTGGATAGCGGAAGCTCAGCGTAGCCCAGGTAGCGGAGTGCAGACTGTACTGGTCAGTAAAGGCCAGGGTAGGATCGTGGGTCACTGCCCCCTCATGTAAATCTGCCAGTAAAGCTCGGGTTAACTTAAGCGGCTGGTTAAGCTTGTGCAGTCTCTGCTGCTGAGCTACCTCACCGTCTTTCTCAGCCAGCAATTCCCAAGTTTTATGGAATGGGGCACGGCTGAACACTAAGAACGTCTCTACCCAGCTAACCGTTGCGGGAACTCCCCAATCTTCGATCTGTCCAGGCAGGGCGCGGGTCTCGCCAGGAGGCAAGAGTGAGCTTTCGGCTAATGCCGTTTGGCGTTCCTCCAGAGGTCGAGAGTCAGGCACATCAGGCATCAGCACCAGAAACTGTCCCCGGCTATCTACGCTGACCAGCGCCATAAACAACGCTTGGTCAGTGAAGTTGCTGATGCGATAGCGCAGACGATCGTCCCGAGCAACTTGCAGGGATGCCTTTTCGGTACCGGTGATCTTGGCCAAGCGGGCCTTAGGCAAAACCGAGGGCGATCGCAACGTTTCCCACTGGGTCAGCAGTCGCTCCTGGGGATAGGTCGATTCTAGCGAGACGCGCACTGCTAGCTGAGAAGAGTAAGGGTTGCTGGTCAGCCGCAGTAGCTTCACGGCCAGCAGAGACTGTAGATGGGGCGTCAGCCGAGTGACTGCCGTCTTGACCGCTTCTCCTCGGGCAATCAAAGTCCCCGGCACCAGCGTGCGATTAGGTGCAAACAGGCCGTAGCTGCGCTCTAGGCCCTGATCAGGGGTTTCCGTCACCACTAGGCCATTGGCTGCATTGGGCAGCGCCGCAGTAAGGGTCGCTGATCCAGGCTTGGGCAAGCGGCCAAACAGACAGTCAGCGGGCTGCTCCCCGGCTGGGGTAAATGAGACAAAGGGAATGCCCGACAGGGCGCTGGTGGCGTCGACCCGCTCAATTCGCTCCAGATTAGGGTCGAGAGCCACAATCAAATCTAGGTGCCGCGGCAGGAGTCGCACCTGCTCGTAAACTGACAGGCCCGACTGAGGCAGCTCTCCCAGCTGGTCGTCGATTTTTGCCGCCGCTGCTAGCCCGGTGCGGCTCTGGACGATAAGCTCGGTGTTGGCCCTTCTCGGTTCTCCAGGAACATCGGAGGCCGCTGCCATCAGTAGCCTAGATCCGGACTGCAGATGCTCCAAGACATCTGCCGATAACCCACCCATCCACAGGCTCACAGTGCCGCTCTCCGCATTGACTCCGGTAATAATGCCGTCAGCACCAGGACGTAGAGGGGGCAGATGGTAGGGGATCAGGTCCGTCTCTGCCCGCCGATTGCCGGTCAACTCTGGCAGCTGATCAGGCCCTGTCCACCGCTGCACCTGCTCCTGCACTCGGTCAAAAACCACGTGCAGCGACGTGGAGGGCAGCGTTTCCCAAAGGGTTTGGGTGAGAGCATAGGTAAAAGCCCCAGCGCTAAAGCCCGACCAGTCTCCCTCCAGCGCCAGCCGATCTGGAGTCGCTGCCCGCAGCAGCAGCCCCGGCCAGTTCCGACCAGACTCGTTGTCAGGCAGGGCCGCCAATCTCTCATCGGCCACAATTCCGGTGGGGATGGTGGGGCGCGATCGTACCCGCAGCGTGCCCCAGCGCACCTGCCCCAAGTCGCGGTAGCCCGCATCGAGCAAAGTCGTGAGATGGTTCGTCTTGAGCGATCGCAACAAAACCCCCAGCTCATCCTGCAGCAGGTCTCGCACCTCGGGGTTTTCCTCGGTGGGCAAAATTCCGTCTACCGGCACCAGGCTGCGCCGCAGGTCAGGCTCGCCCTCAATCTGCACCTGGCTACCGTAGCCGCTGAAGTGGAGCAGCACCAGATCGCCCGATTGCGCCTGCTGGATCAGGTGAGACTCAACAGCCTCTAGCAGCCGCTGCCGAGTAGCCCCCGCATTCGTTAGCGTCAAAATATCTTGAGGCTGAAATCCAAAGCGGTAGATCAGCAGCTCTCGCTGCAGCTCCACATCTGTAATTGCGCCCCGCAGTGCCACCTCCTGCAGGGCCGGATCAACCACCTGGTTAGAGTATTGGTCGATGCCAATTAGGAGAGCCAGCTTGCGGGGGGTGGGCTGGGCTAGGGCCGCCTGATACTGTACGGCCCAACGCGAAACCGTCGCTTCCCCTACTCCCAACGCTGTTAGCGCCAGACTCAGCCGTTGCAGAAACGATCGTCGTCCCAGTCCCACCGGATTGCCACTATCCCTATTGCTAGACTTCCTGGGCTACCCGCATGGCCTTAGCCAGTTCTGCCGCTACCTCGGGCCGGGAAAACTCAGGGGGCGGCAGTTCGCCCCGGCGGAGCATTTCTCGCACCTTGGTACCAGACAGATGGATGCGTTCTTCTGGAGTGCTGGGGCTGGTTTTGGTCGTCGCCATGCCGCTTGTGCGGGTGCAGTAAAAGGCGTGTTCAAACTTCATCGGCGCAATGCCCAGTTCCCCTGGCTCAAATTCATCAAAGATGTATTGAGCGTCATAGGTGCCGTAGTAGTCGCCAACCCCAGCATGGTCGCGGCCCACGATAAAGTGGGTGCATCCATAGTTCTTCCGAATCAGGGCATGGAAGATAGCCTCTCTAGGACCAGCGTAGCGCATTGCCGAAGGATTAATGGCAAGAATTACGCGGTCCTGAGGGAAGTAGTGCTCCATCATGATCTCGTAGCAGCGCATCCGCACGTCTGCCGGGATGTCGTCTTCCTTGGTGGCCCCGACCAGGGGATGCAAAAACAGCCCATCTACTGTTTCCAGGGCACACTTTTGAATGTACTCATGGGCTCGGTGAATGGGGTTACGGGTCTGAAAGCCCACCACCGTTCGCCAGCCCCGCTCTTTGAATAGGGCGCGGGAAGCGGCTGGGTCGATTTGGTAGTTGGGAAACAGAGGATGGGCGTCGCGCTGCAGCAGCCAGACTGGCCCAGCCAGGTTGATCGGTCCCTGAGCATAGACCACTTTGACGCCGGGGTGCTTGTCTTCGTCGGTGCGATAGACGTGGGTAGCTTCTCGAACCTTGTCGTAGGTGTACTTTTGGGTCAGCTCCAGCACACCTACAAAGCGGCCAGAGGCATCGTCTAGGCGCACCAGACTGCCCTCTGCTAGAGGCGCAGCCACCTCTTCTGACACCGACAGGGTAACAGGCACCGACCAGGGCAAGCCGTTGGCCAAGCGCATATCGGTCACAACCGTGTCGTAGTCTGCCTGTTCCATAAAGCCAGTGAGCGGGCTAAAGCCGCCAATGGCAATCATGGCCAGATCCGAAAAAGCCCGTTCATCCAGCGTTACCCGGGGCAGGAAGTCTGCCTTCTCCAGGAAAACTGTGCGCTGCTCTGCCGTCACAATGCGGTTAACTAACGTGCCACCGTGGGGAGCAATCCCATCCTGGATAGCCATCTTCCAAACCTCCCTAACAAAAACAACCTCGTCTCTCTGCTCCGCGTATTGAGCAGACATGGGGGATGCGATCGCAAAAGGCAGTGCCCCTAGCAATCCCTACTAATTCATAAAAATACACAACGGTACCCTTGTCACCCCAAAGCCCCTGCTAATTTTTGAGCAGGCACTTTGGAGAGATATAAAACCGCTGCAGTCGCCCGGCTTTGGCTCAAGCCTAGCGCACGCCGGTTTGCTCGTGAGTGGGAACGCCTTGAGCCGGGGCAGCCCCCACAAAAGGTTCGATCAGGCCGCCGCCCAAAACGATATCCTCGCTATACCAGACCGCTGCCTGGCCAGGGGTGACCCCAAACTGCGGCTCATCAAACAAAATTCGTGCCCGATCGGTGATCCCCGACTCCGCAGGCAGCGGGAACAGAGTCGCGCCCACCGGCTGAGTGCGATAGCGGATCTGCACCGTCACTCGAATAGGCGTTGCAGGCGCTGCGACAGAAACCCAGTTCACCTGGTTGACCGTACACTCAAGCCAGTGAGCCACTTCCCGATCAGCCACAATCACCTGATTGCGGCCCACATCAAAGCCTACGACGTACAAGGGATGGGATGACGCAATGCCCAAGCCCTTACGCTGACCAACGGTGTAATGGTGAATGCCGGTATGCTGACCCAAAACCCGGCCCTGAGTATCAACAATATCGCCGGGTTTAGGAGCCAGATACTTGTCTAGAAAAGACTGCATCGAGCCGTGATGCTCAATCAAACACAGATCCTGGCTGTCGGGCTTGGCTGCCGTGTGTAGGCCCAGTTCAGCCGCCATCCGGCGGGTTTCAGTCTTGGGCTGCTCACCCAGGGGAAACAGCGAACCTGCCAGCAGCTCCTGCGTCAGATCGTATAAAAAGTAGGACTGATCCTTGCTAGGGTCAACGGCGCGGCGCAGCTGGTAGCGGCCTGTTTCAAGGTCTTGAGTAATGCGGGCATAGTGACCTGTGGCAATGCGCTCTGCCCCCAGTTCCTCACGGGCATACTGCAGCATTGGCCCAAACTTCACGGCCCGGTTGCACTGAGAGCAGGGCAGAGGCGTTACCCCCTGCTGGTAACCGCTTACCAAATAGTCAATGATGTAGCGCTGAAAGACCTCTCGGCTATCAACGATGTGGTGCGGAATGCCCAGCTCATCACAGAGCCGCGTGGCATCTACCATGCCGTCAGAACAGCACTGTCCCTTGCCCTTCATCAGCCATAGGGTGAGTCCAATGACGTCGTACCCCTGCTGGTGCAGGACTGCTGCAGCGACGGAGCTATCGACTCCGCCGGAAAGACCGACCACAATTTTTTCCATTCTGCCAAAAAGTATGGAAATTTTCCGAGAAAGTTTCTATCCTAACGTTCGTCCACACTAAATTCACTACAGAATTTGTGTGGGGTTCAGTTCGGAGTCCACCTTGGGATCTAGAGCTTTTCCTAAGACAAACTCCAGCAATGGATTTGGCCAAGGAATAGTCTAGCAGTTTCGCATCAGCTCGTTTTGCCATCGACGAGGCTTCGCTAGATCTGCGGGCAAACGCGCTTTTCTAACACCAACCCCCTCCATTTGTTGGGCAGGATCATGATGAAAACCTCTCTCATTCTAGCGTCTCACCGGCAGCACCCTGGGCGCTGTCACTCGGGCCTGATTCCTTCAATGACTCCTGTTTTGGCTCTGATGCTGCTGACAGGCGGAACGGTTTCTCTCAGCCAAACTGAAGCCAGTGCCCAGTCAGCTGCCCAGTCAGCCGCCACGATGCTGGCTCAGGTCTACGACGTGTCCCCACCCACGCCTGGGCTCGGCCTCGAGGTGCCCAGTTATCCGGCTCCCCCCCCTACCCCTAATGCCTATGCCAATGCTGGGGGGCTGCCCACGGGAGAGCAGTATATTGTCTACGTTTCTGGTAGCGATCCGCTATTGCTCGATCAGCTGCGTTCGATTGAGCCGGAGGCTTTTGAAACAAGTCATCAGGGACAGTCGGTGATTCAGGTGGGTCGCTACAGCGTCTATCAAAATGCCCAACAGCAGGTCAGTACGCTGAGTAGTCAGGGAATTGGGGCGCAGATTGCCCAGGTGGGTGCGGTAGTGCCTACCTATGGGCAGCTACCTACTCCGCCACCCACCGCCTACATTAGCTCTGGAGAGCTGCCGCCTCTGCCTGTTGTGCCGGGGCCTCAAGGATCGATCCCTGTAGTTCCTGTCCCCACAGTTCCTACTGCCGCAGCCCCAAATGTTGAGTTTGGCCAGCCTCCTAGCGTCTACTCTGGCCCCACCTCTGGTAATGAGATGCCGCTGCCGCCTTCTAGTCCGCCTACGACCGCTGCTGTAGTGCCTCCCGCCACGGCAGGAGCGCCATTTTACGTGGTGATTCCGGCGGCGACTCAGGACTTGCCGGCAATTAGCAGCCGCTTGGTTGAGCTGGGCACACCTGCCGACCGAGTACAGCAGCGCCAGAGCCGACTGGGTCCTAATGTGGCAGTAGGGCCTTTCAACGACCGAGGGCTAGCCGAGCGCTGGCGAGGCTATTTCCGAGAGGCGGGCTATGGCTCTAGCCGGGTTGTTTATGAACCGTAGAGTATGAAGGCGGTAGGGCAGGAGCGCTGGTTTAATGCTGGCTCAATCGGGCAGCTGCCCTCCCCCCTGATTCATCGGGCTGTTGTTACAGCAGATCAGATGCGCCAAATTGAAGCGCGCATTTTTGCGGCAGGAATGCCGGTGGCAGCCCTGATGGAAAAAGTGGCGGGTCTGATCGCTCAGTGGATTAGGGCTCACTTTCCCCAGTCAACCTTTCCTCAAATCGGTGTTTTGGCTGGGCCGGGGCACAACGGCGGCGATGCGCTAGTAGTGGCCCGCGAGCTGCACCTAAATGGTTACCGGGTGCAGGTACATGCGCCCTTTTCTCGACTAAAAGAGCTAACTGAGCAACATGCCCGCTATGCGGCCAGCCTGGGCATTCCTTTTGTTGAGAATGTGGCGGCTCTGCAAGATTGCAACGCTTTAGTTGACGGGTTGTTTGGCTTTGGCTTGGAGCGAGACATTGAGGGAGACCTGGCCGAGACGGTGGCAACCCTTAATGCGTGGCCCCAGCCCAAGATCAGCATTGACTTGCCTTCGGGCCTGCAGACTGATACGGGAGCGGTATTGAGCACTGCCCTTTGCGCTACACATACCCTCTGCTTGGGCCTTTGGAAGCGGGCCTTTTTTCAGGACGAAGCGCTGCCTTACCTGGGAGAGGTGGAGCTGATTGATTTCGGCATTCCGACTGCCGATATAGAAGCCGTTTTGGGACAGTCGCCAGTGGTGCAGCGACTGACGTCAGAGGCTGCGATCGCAAGGCTCCCTCTGCCCCGTCCCCCCGCTACCCACAAATATCGAGTAGGTCATCTACTGCTGGTTGCGGGGTCTCGGCAGTACGGGGGCGCGGCCTTTCTGGCGGGGCTAGGGGCACGGGCCAGCGGTATGGGCATGGTCACGCTGGCCGTTCCCGAAAGCCTGCGCGGCCCGTTCCATGCCCAACTGCCAGAGGCGCTGATCTTGGGCTGCCCGGAGACAGAGACGGGTGCGATCGCACATCTCCCCGACAGCTTGGACCTAGACAAATTCAATGCCATTGCCTGTGGTCCCGGCTTGTCTCGTCAGGCCCACACTGCTGTTGATCAGGTGCTGGCCAGCGGGGCTCCGCTGCTGCTAGATGCTGATGGCCTGAATCTGCTGGCCGATCAAGGAGCCGCTGCCACCCTCTCGAAGCGAACTGCCCCCACGCTGCTGACGCCTCATCCCGGCGAATTTAAGCGGCTGTTTCCAGAGATTGCCAAGCAGCAGTTGGAGGCGGGATCGGCTGCCCTAGCCGCTGCTCAGGCTTCGGGAGCCGTGCTCATTCTCAAAGGAGGGCGATCGGCGATTGCTAGCCCCCAAGGCCAGCTCTGGTATCTCGCGGCCAGCACGCCTGCCCTAGCCCGAGGCGGCAGCGGCGATGTGCTAACTGGGCTGGCGGCAGGGCTGCTGGCCCAGTCAGCCCAAAACCCTGATCAAGCTACTGAAGGAGCCTTAAACGCCGCTCTCAGTGCCGCCTGGTGGCATGCCCAGGCCGCCCGCGCTGCAGCTAAAGAGCGCAGCGTTTTGGGTGTCGACCCGCTGACGCTGACGCAGTTTCTCGACCCGACCCTGGCTCAGTGGCTACAGAATTAGGGCTTTGGGAGCCTAGATCCTGCTCGGGTACCCGAAAAAGAGGCTGAAGGCTTTTCCCCTACCGCGCTTGTTGGAATCCTGCCGCGCTTGTTGGAATAATGGAATGTTTGGCAGCAATGCAGGTTCAGGCATGGCGATGATTTGGCTTCAGGTATCCACAAATCGATGGTTCAACACTCTGCCAAACGATCTGCGGCCAGGGCTACAGCTGCTGCTGCTGTTTCTGGCAGTGCTGTGGGGTCTGGAAATCCTGGATCTGTTTCTGCGAGGGGCGCTAGATCGCTTCGGTATTCGCCCCCGGCAGCTAAGCGGATTGCCCGGCATTCTTCTGGCCCCGTTTCTTCACGGGGATCTGGGGCACTTAGCGGCTAATACTGGGCCGCTAGCGATTCTAGGAACGCTGATTTTATTTGATGGGCTAAATACTCTCCTAATCGTCACCGCTGTCGCTTGGTTAGTCGGCGGTGTGGGCGTATGGCTGCTGGGTCGCCCCCGCACCAATCATCTAGGGGCCAGCGGTCTAGTCTTTGGCTACCTGGGCTTTTTACTGCTGCGGGGCTATTTTGTGCAGAGCCCAACTGCGATCGCAATTGCCGTCCTAGTCGGTTTTCTCTATGGTGGAGCGCTGTGGGGGCTGCTGCCGCTGCGGCGGGGTCGCTCCTGGTCGGGCCATTTATTTGGCTTTATTGGAGGTGCGATCGCGGCCCGCTACTTGATTGATCTGCAAACCTGGTTCGGCACTGGCGCTCAACCCTAAAGTTCTGCGGCAAAAACATCATCTCTTGGCAATAAAAAAGGCCCACCATAAGGTGAACCTTCTTATAGAAAATCTTGCCAATAGAGCAATTCACAAACTGCCCTAAAGTCTGCTCAGCTCAACTTTACTTGTTGGGCTGGGGCGTCATCCGCAGGTAAGGCTTGATTTCAGTTACGCCTTTGGGGAATTTCTGCTTAGCTTCCTCGGTGGGAATAGCAGGAGACACAACCACATCTTCGCCATCTTTCCAGTCAACTGGGGTGGCAACACTGTAATTGTCGGTCAGCTGCAGAGAGTCAATCACCCGCAGAATCTCGTTGAAGTTGCGGCCCGTGCTGGGGGGATAGGTGATGGTCAACCGCAGCTTCTTGCTGGGATCAATCACAAACACGCTGCGCACAGTCACCTTGGCATTGGCGTTGGGGTGAATCATGTCATACAGCTCAGACACCTTCTTATCCACATCAGCAATGATGGGATAGTTGACAGTGGTGCCTTGAGTTTCATTGATGTCGCCAATCCAGCCCTTGTGGGATTCAGCATCATCAACGCTGAGCGCGATCACTTTGACGCCGCGCTTGTCAAATTCGGACTTGAGTCTGGCAACGCTGCCCAACTCAGTGGTGCAGACGGGAGTATAGTCAGCGGGGTGAGAGAACAGGACTACCCAGCTGTCGCCAGCCCACTCAAAAAAATCAATTTCACCCTCGGAGGTTTGTTGGGTGAAGTTGGGAACCTGGTCACCTAATAGGAGCGCCATATCTAACTTCCTGTGATCTCAATCTGGACGTATCAGTCGCGGTCTGTAACCGGCATAGAGTATCTTGCCATAAACCCCGGTATTCCGGTCGGGGTTTAGAGGATTCTCTTAACAATCCTACTGTGATTCGCGTCACCTGAGTAGCAAAGGTCAGCAAAGTCAAACAATATATGGCTCGGCTGTGTACGCCTGAATTGCCGCTCTGCCAACCCCGTCGAAGCAACACCGCAGTTCTGGCCTGGGTAAAACCGTATAGACGACAACATTATTAAAGAATCCATAAAGTCGGTCGGCAATGCAAGTCCCCTCCCCAGACGGTGCATAAAATGCTCTTGCAGGGCGGAGTCTGTCTGGTCTAACGATTTATTGCATTGGCCTGATAATTAATTGCGATCGCTATGGAAAACCTAACTTTTGTCCCCAAAATTTACGATCCGGCTATTAATCCCAATCCCCTCGCTTCGGGCTTTTTAACCTACGGGCAGCTGCCGGTGTCGCCCCTGTACGTTTCTCCCCTGCCGCTAGGGCCGACTACCGATATTTTTGATGTGCCCAGCCTTTTTGCCACCGCTACTCAAAGCGCTGCAGGCGTCACACTCAACACCAACGGGTCAGTTTTTAATGGTCTAGTTGGTTACAGCTTGCCTTTATTTATTGCCAGCGGCACCAAAGTCCCTACAGGTAGAACCCTCTCAGCAACGGCAAACACCGGGTATGCCGGGTTTACCAACTACACCATCGATCTGACTAACGTTAATCCTCTCAACCTAGGCTCGATTACGCTAACGCCAGTCAGCCCCAATTTCCCCATCCTCGACCACACACAAGGATTTACCCTCGAATTTGACCTAACCGTTTTGCAAGAATCTAGCGCTGCTGGCAGAGCAGGATTTAGCGCTCTAATTGTCAGCAACGACCCCAGCAAGAGCATCGAACTCGGCTTTAAAGAGCAGGGCAACGGCACCGATCGGGTATTTGCTCAAAATGCCAACTTCATCGGTGAAGGCGAAACCAGTTCCCTGCCGCTAGAGATTAGCCAGACCAAGACCTACCGAGTGAGCTTTACAGGCAATACTTACTCTCTATCTGCTAACGGCGTTCGGATTCTCACAGGCGAACTGCGAGACTACGTTTTCGACCCCGCTACCAGTAATCCGCCCTTCCCCGGCTCGGCCAATCCCTACGAAGCCAAAAACCTGATTTTCTTTGGCGACAACACAGACCAAGCCCGCGCCCAATTTACCCTAGGCCAAATTGCAGTGCTGCCGGTACAGCGCGATTTGACCCCCGACCTCTACGACGACTACTTAGCCTCCCATCCCGACCTGATTCAGGCTTTTGGCTACAACCTGGCAGCCGCCAAAACCCACTATGAGAACTTCGGCTTTAAGGAAGGCCGCGCCATCGACGCCTTCTCCGAAGGCGAATACATCGCCTCCTACGACGACCTGATCAACGTCTACGGCTATGACCCGAGAGTAGCCCTCCCAGTCTTCCCCCCCCCCGAGGTCAACCCCACCGTCGTCGCCCTCGGTTACGACCCCACCGCCGTCACCGAGCACTACATTCGGTTTGGCTATGGCGAAGGCAGATCCGTCACGTTCCAGGCCGATGAATACCTAGCTTCCCACGGAGACCTGATCCAAGCTTACGGCTACAACCTGACAGAAGCCGTCCGACACTTCATCGTCTTCGGCTCTAAAGAAGGCAGATCGCGAGACTTGTTCGATGCCAATGCCTACCTGAACAAATACGCTGATCTTCAGACAGCCTTTGGCGGCAATCTAGATGCCGCAACCCGCCACTTTGTCGAGTTTGGTTTCGCCGAAGGACGTTCTGCGGTGTAGGGACGCGGGGACGCGGGACGCGGAGAAGATGGGAGTGATGGGGGGATGGGGGAGCTTGAAAGGCGCAAAGAACTTGAGGCTTTAACTCCCCGTGTCCCCGCGTCTCCCTCTCCCCGCGTCCTCCACTCCCTCCTACCCATCCACCCTGGCATTAACACGCTAAAGTGAGCATAGATGAGGGAGTGGCCCCAACTATGGCAGAAACGAGCGGCAACATATTACTGGTAGATGACGAACCTGGTCTGCGGGAGGCAGTGCAGGCTTACCTGGAGGACAGCGGCTTTGTGGTGCAGGCCGCTAGTAACGCTCAGGAAGGCTGGGACCTGCTTCAGGTGCAGACACCGGATGTGGTGATTTCAGACATCATGATGCCCCAGGTGGATGGCTACCAGTTTCTCAAGCAGGTCCGAGAAGATCCTCGCTTTAAGGGGCTGCCGGTCGTCTTTTTGACGGCTCGGGGCATGACGAGCGATCGCATTCAGGGCTACAACGCTGGGGCTGATGCTTACCTGCCCAAACCTTTTGACCCAGAGGAGCTAGTTGCGATTGTAGGCAACTTAATCGGTCGTCGGGCTGCCCAGTCCCCCGACCTATCAGATACCCCCGACATTGCTACAATGGCCCGCCAGATCGAAGAAATTAAGGCGATGCTGAGCCACCGGGGCAATGTCGCCAAAACCCCCTCCCCCATTCGCATTGACCTCACACCGCGCGAACAGAGCGTACTAGATCTGGTGGCCGAGGGCCTGATGAACAAAGAAATTGCCCGCCGCCTCGAAACCAGCGTTCGCAACGTCGAGAAATACGTCAGCCGCCTCTTCAGCAAAACGGGGACCAACAGCCGCACTGAGCTAGTGCGCTTTGCCCTAGAACATGGGCTAGTCACTACCTGATGGGGCTTTTAGGCGCAGGCTTCTACGCCGCTTTCAACTAACTGAATAGATCCAAGGGAAAGGGCCCATAAGTACCATTTACTTCGTCTACATCAGAGCTGTGGTAGGTGATTAGAACTCCTCTAGAGCCGCCGCTGTAGCTGTCTAAATACCAGGCTCCCTTAAGGGTATTAAACTTGATATAGACAGGCCCTTCTCGATCCGGGAGATCTATCTTGACAGGCGTAACCAGGGCCGTGACATAGGCATCTGCTGCCGTTTTGCCCTGTTCTAGCGTGTCGGCGCAAATTCCCAGAGTCTGGTAGTCAGACAGCTCGTTGAGCAACAGCAAAGCGGCACGGGTGTCTTCCTGCTCTTGGGCACTCAAGGCGGGCGGTATATTCAGGCAGCTAAAGCGGTTGAGCTGCTTGCGGAGAACTTTAATATCGGCAGGGCTAGTTTCTGGCATGGTTTAGAGGGTAGTCAGCGCAAGATTCTTTCCCTAGAAACCATACCCCCGATTGGGGTCTTTGGTGCGCAGCAAAGTTCTTAAGCGTTATCGAAAGACGGGAATGAAGCTTTGGAAACACATGGTGCATTACATCAGCGTCAGAATTGAGCTTGCTTCGTAAGCATGAGGGGCTGTGGAGGATTGTGTACAGCTAGTTTAGGGATTACTAGACAAGGCGCACCTTCTACCTTTCAGGCGTACATCATGACCTATCACGTCCGTGTCATGGACATGCCCAGCAGCGAACGACCCCGAGAGCGAATGCAGTCCTACGGAGCCAAGAGTCTGGCGGCAGCAGAACTGCTAGCGATTCTGCTAGGCACCGGCACCGGCAAGATCTCTGCAGTCGGGCTGGGGCAGCTCATTTTGCAGGAGATGGGCCAAAACCAGCGAGATCCACTGGCAATGCTGCGCGAGGTCTCTCTCCATGACTTAACTAATGTGCGCGGTATTGGCCCAGCCAAAGCCGCTACCATTCTCGCGGCGGTTGAACTGGGCAAGCGAGTGCTGCAGACTAAGCCGCTGGAGAAAACAGTGGTTGATGATCCAGCCATTGCCGCCGCTGCCCTCAGCCATGAAATGATGTGGCAGGCCCAAGAGCGCTTTGCAGTGCTGTTGCTCGACATTAAGCATCGACTGCTAGGCACCAAAGTCATCACTATCGGCACCGCTACTGAAACCCTGGCACATCCCCGCGAAATTTTTCGGGAAGTGATTCGCCAGGGAGCCGTTCGCTGCATCGTCGCGCACAATCACCCCTCTGGCAGCCTAGAGCCTAGCCCCGAGGACATCAACCTGACCCGGCAACTGCTTAGTGGCGCGCAGGTTCTTGGGGTGCCCGTTCTCGACCATTTGATTATCGGCAACGGCGATTTTCGCAGCCTACGGCAGACAACAGCGCTGTGGCAGGAGTGCCCGCAGGAGGTTTAGGGAAGAGGGTCCTGCTTTCTATCTTTACTCCTCTCTTCTCCCCTATAATCAGTCCTCACCCAATCCCGAAATAAGCGAATAAGGGCATTTTCCTTTGTGCTTGTTCTGAGAGTTAAAAATTTCTCAACATCGGCTCGGGCTAGCAATGGAAAAGCGAGGCTGAAGTCACAGGGCTGATACTGCTGATGTTTTAATCGATAAATTGTTAGAGACTGGCCATTGTAGCGCCAAACTTCGGGTACGCCCAAGGCTGTGTAGATAGCTAAGCGATCAATTGAGCTACTGGTGATGTCTACTTCGATGGCCAGATCGGGGGGTGGGTCTTGGCTCAAGTCAATCTGGGCTTTATCCCAGACAGCAGGCTCGTTTTGGATGTAGTAGCACTGATCGGGTTCTAGGCCGCGTTCGAGGTCTTCGCGATCGCAAGTCCTCGAACCCAGACTACGAATCTCTAGCCCCAGTTCTTCCGTCAATGCTTCAACCAGTCGTCCCAGTAGTTTCTTGTAAGTTTCGTGGGGATCTAGCGGCATTCTAATTTCGAGTAACCCCCGATCATAGGTAAGGCGCATCGCAGGCTGATTTTCAAAGTCTCGTACTAGAGATTGATAAGTTCGCCAGCTAATATTTTGCAGCAAAACCCGATCTGGACTTTGAATAAGGGTCGCCGTCATGGTGCAAGGGGGTTAGTAAGTCTTCTATCTACTATTTAGCAACAAGTTGACCGTTCTGGACGGTGAGGATCTGGGAGGACTGCAGCCACTGGGCGTCGAATGAGCCTAGGTGAGTGGTGGTAATTAGGGTTTGAAAGCGATCTTGAATGGCGTCTAGAAGCTGGTTTTGGCGCTTCAGATCGAGTTCGGCTAGTACGTCGTCTAATAAAAGTAGAGGCGGGTCGCCTACAACTGAATCAATTAACTTGAGTTCGGCCAGCTTGAGGGCTAGGACCAGGGTGCGCTGCTGGCCTTGGGAGCCGTATTGGCGGGCAGGGGTATCGTTGATGGTGAACTCAATGTCATCGCGGTGGGGGCCAACGAGGGAGGTGCGCTGGTGTCGCTCTGCGATCGCACGCAGCCGAATTTTCTCTAGAAAGGCCGTCTGAATGATTCCCGGATCATCTTCCTCCAGGGGCACGTTGGGCTGGTAGCGAATCTGCAAATCTTCGGTTTGGCCGCTGATAGCTCGATGCCACTCCTGAGCAAGGGGAGCTAGCCGCTCAATGGCCCTGGCCCGCCGCCGGATGACGCGAGTGCCCAGAGCCGCGAGTTGAGCATCCCACAGGGCGAACTGAGTAGCGTCTACCTGGGGCGCTGGCTGAGGCTCTTCCTCCTCCCCATAAGTCTGACGAATTAGGGCATTGCGCTGCTTCAGGGCCTGGTTATACTGGCTCAAGATGTGGGCATAGACGGGCTCAAGCTGCATCAGCAATGTGTCTAGCCAGGTACGTCGCTCTCCTGGACCGCCCCGCACCAGCTCTAGGTCTAGGCTAGAGAACTGTACTGCATTGAGTGCACCTAAAAAGTCGAGCTGCCGCCGCAGCTTTTCGCCATTGAGAATGGCGGTACGACGCCCCCCATTTCGGAGGACTAGAGAAAGGTCGGCGGGCCCTAGGTCACGCTGCACCGTGGCGCTGATCTGACCAACTGCTGCCCCTTCCCGAATCAGATCTGAGTCGCGGCTGGTGCGGTGCGACTTGAGCGTGGCCAGCACCTCCACCGACTCCAGCAGGTTGGACTTGCCCTGAGCATTTTCCCCTACCAGGATGGTTTTGGGGGCACTGAAGTCAACCTGCTGCTCGGTGTAGTTACGAAAGTGTCTCAGGTGAAGGTGCTTGAGGTACATGCAGGCGGCATTAGCAGGGGCAAATTGCGAGGCTAACCAAACCCTCAGTTTAGCGAGATCGGGTATGTTCAAAACAGAAGTGTCTGCTGTCGCTCGGTGGCAAGATGAACCAACTCGTGGGCGAGTGCCGCACCTATTCAGCTCTAGTCGATACCCATGATCATCCCTATGCTCAGCTTTTGCTGACGCTGCAGGGGGAGCTGTTTATTGAAACGCCCGAAGCTGATCTAGTTCTAGATGAGTCGCGCCTGGTCTACCTGCCGCCCCATTGCCAGCACTCTTTCTTTGCCAGAAATACCAACCAATTCGTAGTGCTTGATATCCCTAGAGCCTTGGTTCAGGCAAATTCTCTAGCTGCGGCATCGGCCTGCATTCAGCAGCGTATGAACGAACAGTGGCGAGCCGTGCGTAACCTAATTCGAGAGGATTTGAGCAGGGGGAGTCCGAGCACTGGGCTAAGGCATCTGACGAACTATGCCCTTGCCCTGCTGCAGGATCAGCAGATGCCACGAGGATTAAAGCCCCGCCCTCAAGCGCGATCGCAACAGCATATCCTTGACCACTACGACCAGCCGCTCACCCTAGAGTTCTTGGCCCAGCTAGAGGGTTACACCGTGGGCTACTTCTGTGAGTGGTTCAAAAAAGGGACGGGGCAAACGCCCAATGCCTATCTGCAGCAGGTGCGGCTGGATAGAGCTAAGGAGCTATTGGCGCACAGCGAGCTGACCATTCTGGAAATTGCTCAGACCGTCGGCTACGAGCATCATGCCTCGCTGACGCGGCTGTTTCGCCAGCAGGAAAGCTGCTCGCCGCAGCAGTATCGCCAGCACAGCCGAATTTTGGACAAGGGTTAGCCGCAATTGGGTTAAGCGCTGCCTGGTGCCTTCTCTCTACACTTTTTGGCAGGTAGTTGAGGGATCGTGATGCAGCACGCGATGAAAAAGGCTTCTATCCGGGCGACAGCCGTTGGCTTTACAGCGATTTTGATGTGGGCGACGCTGGCTTTCTTGACGAAACTTAGCGGGGCGTTGCCGCCGTTTCAGTTGACAGCAATGGCGTTTACGCTGGCTTCTTTAATCGGGCTGGGGCTACGGGTAAGGGCTGGGAAATCCTTGGGCGCAGATAGGGGCGCAGGCCCTTACGCCCCTACCAAGTTGCCTATGGGGGCATGGCTCAATGGATTATGGGGTCTGTTTGGCTATCACTTTTTCTACTTCATCGCGCTGCAGAATGCGCCTGCAGTGGAGGCCAGCCTGATTGCCTATCTGTGGCCGCTGTTGATTGTGCTGTTGTCGGCCTGTTTGCCGGGAGAACGGCTGCGCTGGTTTCACTGCGTTGGTGCACTGGCGGGATTTATTGGGGCGGGGCTGCTGGTCACGAGTGGACAGGGTCTGAGCTTTAATCCGCAATATCTGCTTGGCTACTTAGCGGCGCTGGTGTGTGCCTTTACCTGGTCGGGCTATTCGGTGCTGTCTCGCAAGTTTGGGGCGGTGCCGACTAGCGCTGTGGGCAGCTTTTGTGCGGTAACGGCGGGGCTGGCCTGGATTTGCCACGGGCTGTGGGAGACAACGGTGTGGCCGGTAGGTGGGGAGTGGGGTGCGATCGCATTTCTCGGCCTAGGCCCCATTGGTCTGGCTTTTTATACCTGGGACTATGGGGTAAAACATGGCAGTATCAAAGCTTTGGGGGCGCTGTCTTATCTGGCTCCGCTGCTCTCGACTCTGCTGCTGGTGGCAACAGGTTTTGCCGAGGCTTCCTGGTCGCTAGGGCTGGCCTGTCTACTGATTGTAGGCGGCGCGATTTTGGCCTCAGGTGATTTAACGTAATAAGGCATCTAGCTTGAACTTTAAAGAACCCTACCCAAATCAATGAACGCTGCAATTATTGGCTGTGGCTACGTGGGCAAACCCGTTGCCCAACTGTGGCAAGATCAGGGACTCACCATCACAGCGACCACCACCCGATCAGAGCGCGTCTCCGAGCTACAGCCGGTTGCCAACCAGGTTGTTATCTTGCGCGGCACCGACGAAGCGCGGCTGCGAGACACGCTCAACGGTCAGACATGCGTTTTAGTCAGCGTCGCCGGAGGCCGCCAAAACGGCTATGCAGAAACCTACTTAAAAACGGCTGAGACGCTAGCCATGGTCTTGTCTCAGGTTGGCACCGTAGCGCAGCTAATCTACACCAGCAGCTTTTCTGTCTATGGCGACCACAGCGGCAACTGGGTCACGGAAACCACCCCTGTTAAACCAGCCGCGCCCAATGCCGAAGTTTTGGCTGAAACTGAGCGAGTGCTGCTGACCATTGCCCGTCCTGGCTTAAACGTTTGCATTCTGCGGCTGGGCGGCATTTACGGGCCGAGGCGAGAGCTAGCCAGGATCTACGGCCGTTGGGCTGGAACAACCCGTCCAGGAGCAGGGGCTGAGTGGAGTAACTGGATTCACTTGGATGATATTGTGGGCGCAATTGACTTTGCCCGTATGCATGGGCTAAGCGGCGTTTACAACCTGGTGCAGGATGAAATTCCCACGGTGCGAGAGCTAGTTGAGCGAGTCTGCAGCGTCAGTTCTCTACCGGCCGTTACCTGGGATCCTTCCCAGCCTAGCGATCGCCCTTACAACGTTCGCGTTTCCAACCAAAAGCTCAAGGCAGCCGGGTACCGCTTCAACCGCCCCCAGTTCAACCTGGAGTAGACGTTGTACCTGTCTTTCTAAAGGAAAACTCTGTCTTGGGCAGGCAGACTCAACAAAAAGTTTTTTAATTATCCTGAAGAGAAATAATGTAATCGCGTAGGCTGTTTCCATTAATTTTTCTAGGTAGTTCCTGTTCTCTAGGTATGGAAAAGCACCTTATTCTCTTTCGCCACGGCAAGTCTGACTGGGCTGCCGAGTTTCAGAGGGACCATGAGCGCCCCGTTGCTAAGCGGGGCATTAAAGCGGCTAAGGCCATGGGCAAGCTGCTAGCAGCTGCGGGGCAGGTGCCCGACTCTATAGTGTCTTCCTCGGCTGTTCGAGCTAAGACAACGGCTGAGCTAGCGGCTGAAGCGGGAGGCTGGGGCTGTCCCCTGCGAGTCACCGATCAGCTTTACGAAGCAACGCCTGAGGAGGTCATGACTGTCATTCAGCAAGAACCTGATACGACTCGCACGCTGATGCTGGTAGGCCACGAACCCACGTGGTCGGAGCTGACCGGGCGGCTAATTGGCAGCGGTCGGGTGCTGTTTCCTACCGCTGCTATGGTGCGGATTGATTTTGAGCTGAGCAGCTGGGAGCAGATTGCGTTTGGGCTAGGCCAGTTGGTCTGGTTAATTCCCCCTAAACTGTTCACCGAAGGCGATTTTGAGGGGGTGTGATCTGGCTGCGATCGCACCCCCTCAAAGCACTGGCTACCCCCGCTAAGGCTCCACTCCTCCACAACCTCGGAGAAAAGCCAGGGCAGTGCCCTCATAGAACCCTGGCCTAGAGCGCTAGGAGCAGGCATGTATAGCCGCCCGCGCCTAGGACAAAGGCCCAGAATCGACTTTCGCGCTCCTCCGGCAGTTCTTCCTTTAGGACATTCAACACAATGCTGCCTGCTAGAAAAGAAAAGGGTATGGCGATCGCAGTCCCAGAAACCTCCGTACCGCTACCAATCACCCAGCCCACTACCACACTGCCTGCCAAAATCCAGCGACCTACCTGGTCATAGCTCTTTTTATGGTGCACTCGTAAGCCGTAGTCATTCACCGCAAAGTGAAGTGCGATCGCAACAGCAAAAGACACCATCTCCAGGAATCCGGGTTCTTCCTGGTGCAGCAACAGATAGCCAATCAGCGCGTTGTAAAGAGCAAAAGCCACGATGTGAAGCCAAAAAACTCCGGCCTCAGTCACATCGCCATTGCCGCTCTCTTGATTGCGTTGCCGCGACACTATTGCCGCCCGCTCTAATCCATAAAAAGCGGCTAATCCCACCAGCGCCATTATATAAACGTGGTGCTCTAAAAACGCTAACCCAGACCCTAAGCTCTTCTGAACGGTTGTCTGAGCCTCGTTTAGATCAGGAATGAGGTGGACGAATACGTAGGCTACAGACACGCCACTGCCAAAGGAAAGCCAGATATTGCGGGGGATACATTGAAGAAATAGCAGTTTGCCAGAGTAGAGATGCACCAGCGCCAGCAGCACACTGAGCAACCCCGACAATAAGACCAAACTCGACTGGGAGAGATCAGCCTCAGCCATAATGGCATCCCTCAGTGCAAGTACTCCTCTACAGCTTGACGGGTTTTGGCAGTAATTTCGTCTCTCACAGAGTAGAAAGGATGCAGGGGAGGTTTGCGATCGCAGCGTCTCAACAAAAAAGCCACTGATTTTCCTCGTCCCAATGCTCTGTGCTGGAATGCTCAGCAGGGGCTCTACCCCCTCAAAGCAGCAGAGCCCTCAGCGCCATTCTTTAACACAATATCTAGGCAAAAAAAGGCCACTGATGTCTATCAGTGGCCCAACTTCTGGAGTTGGTCGTCTCTCAAATCTCGGGTCTAATGCTTAAGTCAGACCAATGCAAAATCAGACGTGCTCCGTCCGGTTAAATCCGGAAAAGCAGATCGAATGGCGGGGTGAACCAGTTCACCGTTAGCGACATTGAGGCCTTGGCCCAAAGCACTATCGGTCAGCAGCGCGTCCAGCCCCTTCTCAGCCAGCTTCAGCACGTAAGGCAGGGTAGCGTTGTTGAGAGCCTGCGTCGCAGTCCAGGGGGTAGCTCCTGGCATGTTGGGCACCCCAAAATGTACAACGCCCGCTTCTACATAGGTAGGCTGGCTGTAGGAGGTGGGCCGTAGGGTTTCGATACAGCCGCCTTGGTCTACCGCCACATCAATAATGACGGAGCCGGGGCGCATTTGAGCCACCAGATCTCGATTGACCAAAATAGGGGCTTTGCGACCGGGCACCAGCACAGCTCCAATCAACAGATCGGCCTGAGGCACTGCCGCTACGATCTGGCTCGATGTGCTGTAGAGCAGCTCAACGCGAGAGCCAAAGAGGGTTTCCAGGTAGGCTAACCGATCTACGTTAATGTCGATGATCTGTACTCGGGCACCCATGCCTACGGCAATCCGAGCCGCTTCAGTACCCACTACACCACCGCCCAAAATAACGACTCGGCCAGGCTGCACACCCGGCACTCCGCCCAGCAAGACGCCGCGCCCGCCCTGCTGCCGCTCCAGGTAACGAGCCCCAAACTGCACCGATAGCCGCCCAGCAATAATGCTCATAGGCGTCAGCAGCGGCAGTCTGCCGTCGGCTGTGGCTACTGTTTCGTAGGCAATGGCGTGCAAGCCGCTCTGTAGCAAGGCCTCTGTCAAAGCCCGCTCTGCAGCCAAGTGGAGATAGGTAAACAGAATTAAATCTTTGCGAAAAAAGCGATACTCAGAAGGTTGAGGCTCTTTCACCTTAACCACCATCGACTGCGCCCAAATAATCGTCGGATCGGAAACCAGAGTCGCGCCAGCTTCAACATATTCCTGGTCGGTAAAGCCAGAACCCGCGCCCGCCCCACGCTCGACGACAACCTGGTGGCCTTGCTGGCAAAGCGTCTGCACGCTAGCCGGAGTCAAGCCGGCTCGAAACTCTTGATCCTTAATCTCCTTGGGCAGTCCGATCCGCATGGCTCAAATTCCTTCAGGTGTTGTAACAACTGTATGAAGTGCAGCCAAACCATTCAAATGACAGTGTTAATGTCCATGCATGAGCACTGTTGATGTCTCCAAAATTAAGCTGTTTCAGCTGCGGGCTTTTGCCGCTGTGGCTGAGTATGGCAGCTTTGGCAAAGCCGCTGCCGAGCTAGAGCTAACCCAGTCGGCCATTAGCCACGCGATCGCAAGCCTAGAAGCAGAGCTCGGTGTCGTGCTGTTTTCCCGAGGGCGACGGGGCGCAGCGCTGACCCCAACTGGAACCGAGGTCATAGACAACGCTCGCCAGATTTTGCACCACCTCGATCAGCTGGTCAGCACCACCCAGCAGGCTAGGGGTCTAGCCGGAGGGCAAGTCAGAGTCGCCGCCATTCGCAGTTTGGCAACCCACTGGCTGCCCCAGGTGATCGCAGCCTTTAAGCAGCGCTACCCGCAAATTGGCGTTACCATTACCCGCTGCGTCAACCACGGCGAAGTGCAAACCGTGCTGCAAACAGGAGCCGCCGATGTCGGGTTAATGGATATCTACCATCCCGCTGGGCTAAAAGTCTACGAGCTATTTGCCGACGACTACATCGCCCTGCTGCCGCCTCGGGCAGTGCTGCCCGATGGCCCCCTAACCTGGGCCCAGCTACGCCAGTACCCCCTGATCCTGCCGGTGCCCAACGACAACAGCTACACTCTGCTGCGTGAATACTTAGCCCAGCTGCCCGTACACCTAGACATTGCCTACGAACTCAATGAAGACTCGACCATTGTCAGCATGGTGGCTGAGGGGCTAGGCATGACAATCTTGCCCTACTTTGCCGCCATTCCCATTCCTTTAGGGGTGCGAGTGCGGGCGCTGCCCCTGCCTCTGAAGCGGCAGTTGGGTGCGGCCGTTTTAGCAGATGGTATCCATAGCCCGCCAATCTATGCCTTCCTAGACACGATCCAGCAAAAGAGGGATGAGGCAGTCTCGGCTGCATCGCTAGCATCAGGCTAACCTTTTCAAGAAACCCCCTCAGGAAGCCAGCGAAACTTTCACATCTTTAGCTTCCAACTCTCTGATGATGAGATGGCAGCCATCAGCCAGCTTAGAGGCAATCAAAGGCTAGTTTCACCCGCTGGGCTTGCGCCTGCTTGGGATCAGCCCAAAGCCTCCCTGACCCATTAAAAGTACCCTTAGGGGGCATGTTCTTGGAGAGTGGCTGTGGCAGCCTGGTAAGTGCTGATTTGCATTGAATTGCCCCCCTATGACTCAAAAGATTGCGATCGCAGTCATTCACGGCATTGCTCAGGCCAATCCTGAATTTGCCGACAAGCAAAGCCCCAACTACGTCAGTGGTATCGCAGTCCGACTACAGCGGGAGATAGTGCGGGCCCTCCCTGGGGTGGCAGATCCTGATTTGCAGCTAATTATCGAGCCAGTGTACTGGTCCCCCGTTGTGCAAAATCCGCAGGATGAGCTGTTTAAACGGCTCCAAATCCGGCAGCGGCTGAGCCGTTTCTTTGGCCTACGCGACTTTATTTTTCACTCCTTGGCCGATAGCATTGCCTATCAGCCGATTCAGCCCGCCTCCGCAGCCGAAGAGCAGATCTACGAAGACATTCACACCCGCTTTGCAGAGACCCTAAGGCGACTAGCCGATCAGGCTGGTGAACGCGCCCCCCTATGCGTTATTGCCCACAGTTTGGGCAGTGCTATTGCCAGCAACTTCCTCTGGGATTTGCAGCAGGGCAGGCGACCCGCCACCGCCCGCGATAACCCCCTAGAGCGAGGCGACACCTTTACCCTGTTTTATACCCTAGGCAGCCAAATCCCGTTTTGGTCCCTCAGATTTCGCAACTTTGGTACCCCCATCCAGGTGCCCTCCCCCCAACTGCCTCAAATTTATCCCAACCTGCAGGGCCAGTGGCTCAACTTCTACGATCGCAACGATCTGCTCGGCTACCCCATCGAAGGCATTAATGAAGAATACCGCCAAGTTGTCAAAGACATCGAAGTCAACGTAGGCAATCTCCTAACCAGGTGGAATACCCTGTCCCACAACGAATACTGGCGTAGCTCTGCTGTCACTCAACCGATAGCGCAGGGATTAGCCAATGTATGGCGACAGGTAAACGGGTAGAGCAGACCTGTCCTTGAGTAGAGCAGACCTATTTTGAGCAGCTACTAGTAGGAACTGGGAAAAGCCGAGATTTCACGGAATCGCAGAGATCGTTGATCTCCCGGAGTGCAAAGCCGCTATGTAGCTTCTAGGATGAAGTCACGCTGGCTAAATAAAGCTTACATAAAGCGCCATCGTAACGCCCACAGGTCTGTCAACGCGAAGGAGGGCACTATGTTCTGGGAACTCTGCATTCAATATGCCAATGGTAGTGAGCAGGTGCTAAAGGTCTTCAAGGACTTGGAAGCCGCTCTAAACTGCGTTGACCGCATTTATGCCGAAGGCTACCCTATGCACATTGCCTATATGGTGCGCCCGGCCTGTAGTGCCTAAACTAAAACGCCTCGGGGCATGGCTTAGCCATGCCCCGAGGCATAGAACCGAAAAGACTTCAAACAGACCTCAAACGGTGGTGATGTCTTTTTCCTTTTCTGCCAGGGCCTCGTCAACCTTGGCAATGTACTTATCGGTCAGCTTTTGAATAGTGTCTTGAAGATCGCGAGACTCATCTTCAGAAATGTCTCCGCTCTTTTCTTGCTTCTTGACAAAGTCCATTCCATCCCGACGGATATTGCGGACAGAAACCCGGCCTTCCTCAGCGTATTTATGGGCTATCTTGACGAACTCCTGACGGCGTTCGCTGGTTAGCGGCGGGATATTGAGCCGAATCACCTGCCCATCGTTGTTGGGGACGAGCCCAACATCCGATAGGGAAATGGCTTTTTCGATCGGTGATAGAGTGCTGCGATCATAGGGCTGAATCAGCAGCGTGCTGGCCTCAGGAACACTGATATTGGCCAGCGACTTGAGTGGGGTGGGCGTACCATAGTACTCCACCGAGATTTTGTCGAGCAGAGAGGCATTTGCCCGACCTGTACGAATGGTGTTGAAAGACCGATGGGTCGATTCAACCGCTTTTTCCATGGCGTCTTCGATATCGCCAACGTCAGCTAACTTCACAGGATTCTCCCACAGTTGTGCCAATAGACTCTCCCATCACGGCGCGATAGATATTACCGCGCACGGACAGGTCAAATACCACAATCGGAATGCTGTTATCTTTGCATAGCGCAATTGCGGTGCTATCCATTACCTTAAGATCCTGAGTCAACACATGACTATAGGTAAGGGATTGATAGCGACGAGCCTCGGGGTTGATTTTGGGGTCAGAATCGTAAACGCCATCTACTTTGGTGGCCTTGAAGACGACATCAGCATTGATTTCGGCAGCTCTAAGAGCAGCGGTGGTGTCGGTAGTGAAAAAGGGATTGCCCGATCCGGCCCCAAAAATAACCACCCGGTTTTTTTCCAGGTGGCGAATCGCGCGGCGGCGGATATAGGGTTCGGCAACTTCCTGCATGGAAATAGCAGTCTGAACCCGCGTTGGCACCCCGATGCGCTCTAGGGCGTCTTGCAGGGTCATGGCGTTCATCACTGTGGCAATCATGCCGATGTAGTCGGCAGTGGCCCGGTCCATGCCAGCGGCAGATCCTTTGATGCCTCGGAAAATATTGCCGCCCCCCACCACGATAGCGAGCTGAATGCCGGTATTGATTACCTCAGCAATTTCTTCGGCGATAGTTTGAACAATGTTGGGATCAATGCCGTAAGCCAGATCTCCCATAAGGGCCTCCCCACTAAGTTTGAGTAAGACCCGACGATAGGCTGTGCCCATATGAATCACACTTTAGGGGTATCTATAACGGTTCCCCACCAATATACCTACTTAATCCGCGTTCAATTCAAGTAGGGAAGTGGGGCGCTGAAGCTTCATGGGGGGATTAAAGTAGTTTGATAGGGTTTAGATCTGCCGCCCAGGGGCGCTGTCGCTAGAGAGGATTAAAGTCCGGTTTATGCCTACCCCACTGCTTCAGGTTGGCCTGGTTGTTGGCTGGTTAGCTATTGTCGGCGGGGTAGCAGAGGGGCTGCGTCGAACCACGGCGGTTGGCCCAGAGATTACCCGTAAGGTGGTCCACATCGGAGCGGGCCATGTCATTCTGTTGGCTTGGTGGCTGCAAACGCCTGCCTGGATGGGAATTGCAGCTTCGGTGGCGGCCAGTGCGATCGCACTGCTCTCCTACCGTATGCCCATCCTGCCGGGGATTAACGGCGTTGGGCGAGACAGCCTGGGCACGTTTTTCTACGCTTCGAGCATTGGCTTGCTGACTGCTGGGTTCTGGCCCCAAGGGCTGCCCCACTACACGGCCATTGGCATTCTAGTAATGACCTGGGGTGACGGCTTAGCAGCGCTTGTAGGGCAGCGGTTTGGTCGCCATCCCTACAAGCTGTGGGACACGCAGAAAAGTTGGGAAGGCTCCCTAGCAATGTTTATAGCGAGCCTGGTTGTCTGCCTTAGCATTCTTGGTGGGGTCTACGGCTGGTCTCTAGCCATTGGCCTGATCAGTTTTCTAGTGGCTGTGGTCGCTACTGGCCTAGAGGCTTTTTCGAAGTTCGGCATCGACAACCTAACGGTTCCCCTAGGGAGCGCAGCACTAGCCTACTGGCTCAACAGCCTAATATCGTGATTTTGCTACACTCCCAGAGGCTAGCCCTGCTGCCCCATGCCTTTTGTCTTCTGCCGTTTGCCCTTTGCCTTGAGCATCGTTTTGAAAGTAGTTTTGCCGCCTTTGGCATCTATTTTGGCCTGGGTTGGCTGAGCAGTTGCGGTGACGGGGCGCTGTGGGGCAACGGTATTAGATTGTTCAGTGGGTTCAGGCCGCTCTTGGACCGCTGCTGCCGGATTTTCTGTCTCTGGGGGTGCTTCTACTTTTGAATCTTTTTCTACTTTGGCGGGCGGTTCAGCGCCTGGGGCCTCTGGTGTCAGGAGGACAAGCCGTAGGTGATGCCGCATAGCAGGGTCGAGGTAAGTTTGCTGGAGAGACTGCCACTGCTGCCAAGCCTTATAGCGGTTGTCTGCCAGTTGGGAAAACAGAGAGGGAATTTGGTTGCGGGCATCAGGTATCGCCTCTTCTAGAAAATCGGCCAGGATCATGCTGTCTTGGAGCTGGCCCAGAGTTTCCTGCATGGCTTCTAAGTTGTCCAGCTCGGCTGTGAGAGCATCGCCATAAAGGTCTTCGATCAGCTTGAGTTGGTAGCGAACGCGCTTGATTTGCTTGCGCAGGCTGTGCAGGGGCTCGCTGTTTTGATCAATCAACTCATCAACAGCGGCGGGATCAAGCTGGGTGTCGATCTCAAGGGTTTCGGTGGTGCCGATCAACCAACCAGGATGTAGCCAGAGCCGACTAACCAAAGGCAGCACCAGATCGGGCATGGCAGTTGCGGCCGGTAGAGCTGCGATCGCATCTAAATCGGGCTGCTTCAGCCAACCCTTCAGGCCCTTTTTGAGTTGGCGGTATTTTTCCCCCTCCAGCAGCTGCTTGACCTGCTTAAAAACGCGAACGCGACGACGAGCCAGCGCTGTGAAAGCAGTTTCTAGAGCAGTCTGCTCAGCCTGCGGCAACTCTGGCAGGAAACGCTGCCGCAGTGTTTCCTCAATCACGTCTAGGTCACGCAGTTCTCCCAACTGGCGGGCGACATCTGCCACGCGAGGTTCCTTACCAGCTTTTGGGATGGTAATACCGGGCTGGAACACCTGCAGGGCTGTTCGCAAACGCCGCATGGCCACTCGCATCTGGTGCAGTTCTTCAGGGTCGGTATCGGCCAAGACGGCATCTTCGCGACGAGTAGCCTGCTTTAGGTACTTTGCGATCGCAGCTTGAGCCAAACTGCCCAGAGTTTCATATTTAGCACCAACCATGGCATTCACCTTCGTTTAAACATGACAATTCCTCCCCCGAGCACTGAAGGAGGAGAGTTCCAAAATTTAGTTGCTGGTTCTTGTGAGAGAGTGCATTTCTCCCTTATTTAACCCAATCTTAACTAATAGAATGGCCTCCCTGCGGACAGAAAAAAGTCAGACTTTCTTAATGCTTAGTACGGCTGCTCAAAGAGCTAGGCTTAGGGTTAATGGACAGTTAGGTTAAGGCTGCTCGCCCCACAAGAGTTAGAAAAACGCTGTTCTTTCACGCTTTTTGCCAATCAAATACCAGGAGTAGACTTCTAGGTCTACTCCTGGCAAACACGAGCTATGCTTTAAGCGAATTTTTGACTAAGGCCGTACTCAGCAGCAGCTACTGACCTGTCTTGAATCCCATGTGAGACACTGCACTGCGGGTAAAAGTAACTCGGTCTTCGAGATCGAGTTGCTGGATCATGCCAACAAATTCGCTAGTATTCTCGGGCAGCTCATAGTCACTGGGGACATTGATTACAGAGCCTTCTTCCATACATTGAGCCAGCAGCAGCCAAAACTCGAGCTTCACGCTGGAGCTCAGAGCACCATATCCCCGACTAACAGGCGTATCTGCACCGGTAGCAACGTCACGCTGGGCCTGCAGCTGCTCCTCCTTAGGCATAGCTTTTACTTGATCAACTAGGGCCTGCCCCAGGGTTTCTACATCAGCGCCAGGAGCCGGATTTAGCTGATCTTTGATATCCAGGTAGCCAAACCAAAGCAGAGCTAGCTGAGTGTCAGCATCAAACTGCTGAAATTTTTCTAGAGGTTGGTTGATTGCTTGATTGTCGGTGGTGTAAGTCATAGAGAATTCCTAATTTCGTCAGGCGTTTTCATCAGGCGCTCATAAAATTCATGAGGCACCTCTTCAAACTACTTAACAAAGTCTAAGGAACCCTCTCATATAGCCAAACTGTCAAATGAAATACTTTTCAGACACTTTTTAAGATGCTAATTCTGTCTATCGAGAGTGTCTAGCAATCGCTCCTCCCCCATCTAGTTTATTGCCACGTTCCCAGAAAGATTGAAGACACAGGAGAGCTTGACTGCTGTAGCATATACAGTCATAAATTCTCGCCATTTAGGTTAAGCGCTGCTAATCAGAATCCCTTAATAATCGAGTAGCCTCATCTGCAGGAACTGGTCGGTAAAAGAAAAATCCCTGAGCTGTTTCACAATCAATAGACTTTAAGAAATCAAGCTGCTGAACCGTCTCAACGCCTTCTGCCACAATACTAAGGCCCAGGCTTTTACCCAGTGCCACGATGGTTGAGATGATATGAGAGACTTTTTTGTTGTGCGTGAGATCTTGAACAAAAGACTTGTCAATCTTGAGGTGATTGAAGGGTAGAAACTGCAGCCGACTCAAGGAAGAGTGCCCAGTACCAAAATCATCAATAGACAGCTGAATGCCCATCTCTTCCAAACGCTGAAATAGTTCTTCTGTAAATTGAATGTCGTTAATAGCTGTTGATTCAGTCACCTCTAGCTCTAGAAAATGAGGCTCTAAATTGGTTTCAGCTAAAATACCCGTAATTATCTTAACTAGATTAGGCTGCCGAAACTGCTTAGGTGAGAGATTTACAGAAACTCGGATAGGTCGCAGCCCCGCTCTCTGCCAAAGTTTATTTTGATCACAGGCTTGCCTCAAAACCCATTCCCCAATCGGAATAATCAGCCCATTTTCCTCAGCAATAGGAATGAATTTATTGGGGCCTACCAGCCCCATCTCGGGATGCTGCCAGCGAACCAAAGCTTCCATCCCATCAATTTCCCCGCTGCTGATGTTGATGCGAGGTTGATAAAACACTCGTAGTTCATTTCGCTCTAGAGCGTGACGCAAATCCTTTTCTAGGAGCAATGTTTCTGGTGACCTAGAATCCATTGAGGAATGGTATATCTGATAGCCATTTCGGCCTAACTCCTTAACCTGATATAGTGCAATATCTGCTCTTCTAATCAGAGTTTCAGCATCCACTGTATCGTTTTCTAATAAAGCAATGCCAATGCTGCCTGTGACATAAAGTTCATGAGATTCAATGGTAAAAACATTGTCCAGATTGGCAATGATCCTCGCTGCAACGTGGTTGGCATCTTGAAAAGTTTCAAGGCTAGGCAGCAGAATAATGAACTCATCGCCTCCCCATCTCGCTACCACGTCTCCAACCCGAACCGAAATTTCTAGCCGTTGAGAAACCAGCTGTAGAAGCTGATCGCCGATGGTATGACCTAGAGTGTCGTTAATCGTTTTGAAGCGGTCCAAATCAAGGAACATTACCGCTAGATTCTTTTGGGTTCGGTCAGCGTTTTTGAGGCATAGACTAAGCTGCTCATTAAAGAGCATACGATTGGGCAGCCCTGTTAAGACATCGTGTAAAGCCCGATGACGAATGCTATCTTCAACCTGCTGACGCTGAATTGCGCCCCCAATGTTAGCAGCAATGGTAGACAAAGTTGCTACCTCATGAGACGACCAAAGGCGAGGCTGCCGACTGGCCACTCTAAGGAACCCCCAGAAAGACCCTGCTAAAATGAGTGGCACCAGCAAAATAGATTGACAGCCACTAGTCTGCAAAAAAAGCTCTTCTGAAAGCGGCAGATCGTTAGCTGTTCCTACAATGATCTGGCCATCAGATAGTTTTCTAAGCCAGTGAGAAAGACCCTGTTCGCTGTGGGTTTGTTCTTGCCAGCTGAGTTGGCTGGAAGAGTTCGAGGCTTCTTTAACCCACTCAAACTCAATAGTGACGGCTGAGCGCTCTAAGCTTTTTGCTGAAGCATGACTGCACAGCAGCATTTGATCAGCTTCAATAGCTTCTCCAACAATGGAGAGCGCCGATAGCATTGCTGCTTGAAAATCAAGGTTAATTAAAAGACAATTTGCTGCCTGGGAAACCGCTTCCAGAAGGCGATCTCGCTTTAGGAGTTCTGCTTCAGCTATTTTGCGCTCCGTAATGTCTTGGACAGAGCCTTCAAACCCAATACACTGATGGCTCTTATCATAAATCGCTCGAGCATTTTCTGAAATCCAGATTATGCTACCATCCTGACGATAGATCTGAGATTCAAAATCGAAAACTATGCCTGTTAATTTGACGGTTTCGACAAACTTATTTCGACGGGTCTTATCTACGTAGAGGCATTCCCCAATATTCAAAACCTGGTTCATCAGATCTTCAGCCGAACTGTAGCCACAGATGTGAGCGAGCTTGGGATTTGCTGCGAGATATGCTCCTTCTAAAGTAGTTTGAAATAAACCCTCAACGGCATTAACAAAAATGCTTCGATATTTCTTCTCAGCTTGAAGTCGAGCAGCTTCTGCCTGCTTTTTCTCAGTAATATCGAACAAAAAGATTCGGATCAGGTCATTCTCTTTAATTTGATGAATGGTCTCTTCGTAAATAGCTGAATTGTATTCAATTTCTCGAGTATATGATTTTTCTAGTAGGTTGTGAGTAGCTTGAATAATTCCCTCTAGGACGGGGTGGGCTATATTTCTCTCTCGAATGTCTGGAAAGAGGCTGATTGCTTTGGGGTTAAGGTAAGTAATATTACCTTCTGTATTGATTTCAATAATTGGGTTAGGAATTAGCTCTGGGAAGGTGGCTAGATGCAAAAGAGCTAAATCCGAAAATTCTCGGCGTTCCTCCTGTGAAACGATCACCGTTTCGAGTTCCCTACTACCTTCTGAAAACTGGCCCACTAGAGCCGCTTTAAGCTCCTGCGGATCTTCCAATCCGACAGGAGCATAAAAGTTGTAGTAGGTAGCTCTAATCGCACTCCCTAGAGCGACTTCGTCTCCATGTTTGAGAACGTAGGAGGTATGTTTTTTACCGTTGATGTAGATGCCGTTTGTGCTTTTTTTGCCAGATAAGCTGCCGTCTACAATTTGGAATAAGTGCTGGTGGCTATCGGGCACAGCCACCCTAAGCAAAATGGCATGTTGCCTAGAGACTGATGATGAGCTAATGACAATTGAATTACTCGGGTCGCGACCTATCGAGTAGGTTGCGTTATCTAGAACGATCAGCTCATCTTTTTCGTCGCAGGTGAACTCAAGCAGATGGTAAATCTGATTTGTAGAGCTGAGTACTGGCATCGTTTTAAGGGTTGGATGGCTTAGGCTACCCAGGCGGTAGACCACCCCCTGATATAGCAACACGTAATACCAGTTTTCCCCACCAGAATTACAAAAAAACGCCGCCTCTCAAATAGCGCAGCTTGACAGATCCTGAAACGCAGGGAGATAGAGAAAATGAGGGAGATAAATCACTGTTGAGAGTTCCCCGCATCCCCGCGTCTCCTTGCCCCCCGTCTTTACACTAGGTCTTCCGGCGGCGGATCTGATTGACCAGCTTCTCCATCTCTACCCATCTTCCTAAAATCAACCGACTCAGATGCTTTAAACGGCCATTTTTCTGAGAAAAGGACTGATCGCCTCTGCTACTTTTTCTGCCCAGTCTTCCTGAGCATAATGGCCGACCTGATCTAGCTTCACCAGATCTCCGTCCTGCAGAGTCTCAAAACAAGCTTCGGCCAAACTAAGGGGCAGCCAGGGGTCGTCAAGGCCCCAAAGCAGCAAGGTAGGATGGGTTCTCTGGGGAAGTCCGGCAGCAATTTCTGGCGTGACTTTGGCCAAATTTAGCCCCTGCACCGTGGCCAGCAGCGCCCGCCCTACATCCGAGCTTTTCAAGAAAGGGCGGCGGTACACGTCGAGATCGGCATCATCTACCTGATAAGGGCCACCCCCTTCCAACGTGCGATCAACCAGGATTGGATCTTGGGTCAGCATATCGCCTACCAAGGGAATGCCGAACTGCTTAATCTTCCAGGGCAGCTTTGCCTCCGGACTAATCGGTGCATTGAGAATCGCCAACCGCTCAACCCGATCTGGGTAGCGCAGCGCATATAGCAGCCCTACACTGCCTAAAAACCCCTGTACGACCAGGTGAAACCGAGCCAGCTCCAGCGCCTCCACAAATTCCGCTAGCGCCTCCACAAAAGCTTCTGCCGTGTAGGAAAAGTCACGCCGATCGGGCTTGTCAGAAAAGCCGTGGCCAATCCAGTCAGGTGCGATCGCACGAAATCCCTGCTCCGCTAGAGCCGGCATGACCTTGCGCCAGCTATAGCTCTGAGCCACTAGCCCATGCAGCAGCAGCACCGGCAGGCGATCGCTCGTCCCTACGGGCTCAGCCTCCCGATAGAACCAAGTTAGCTTGCCCACCTTGATTCGCTGCTCTGCAATGACCATGATTAATCCCAACCAATTCAGTGGCCTGAGCTTACCGCTGAGGGGGGGCGGAAGGCAAGGCGGCGGGAGCAGGCGAAGGTGAGAAGGGTGGGGCAGGTGAGGAGGGACAGCGTGGTTTGAAAGTTCTTCCCTACCTCCCCTACTCTTCCATCTCTCCCATCTTCCCTGCTCCCCTTGCTCCCTACTGCATTTGAGCCAACGTTGTCCCCATGTAGTAATGGGTCAAAATATCTCGGTAAGAACGGCCCTGACTGGCCATGTTGTGGGCTCCCCACTGACTCATGCCTAGGCCGTGGCCGTAGCCACGTCCAGAGATGTTGACCATGTCGCCTGCTACAGAGATGGAGAACAGGGTGCTGCGTAGGCTCAGAGCTTGGCGCACTTCGTTGCCGCTCATGACGCGGCTGCCACCATTGCCCTGCAGACGTAGAGAAACTACGCGCCCACGGGGAGTGGTGCGTTCGGGTACAGCGGCGACTAGTTGGCCGACCCCAGAGATGCGCCGCTGGAAATCTCCCATCGGCATCGAGACAGACCATTGGTAAACGGGTGCGCCGACATCATAATCCTGTACGGCTCGCAGGTAGGGAACGGGGCGCTGCCAGACATCTTCTACGTTTTCGGTGTAGCCGCCCGAGGAAGAGTGGAAGACGGCTTCGATTACCTGGCCGCCGTGGGTCAATACCTGGCCTCGGGTAGCATCAACGGCGGTGCGGGTGCTTTGGGCTTCTGACTCCAGCCCCTTATACACCTGGGAAGCCGTGGTGCTCGCTACGTCGTAGGGGCGGGCCTGGGCTCGGTTGCGATGATAGAGCGCATAGGAGCGGGCCGCAACGGCCTGGGACTTTAACGCTTCTAGGGGCCAGCTGACTGGCATTTCACCGCCTAAAACGCTGTAGAGGTAGGCTTCTAGATCGACAAAGTTAACAGCAGTGATGCCATTGGGCCCAGGCGTGACCAGTACCCGCCCTCGATACCAGCGATCGCCAATAAAAATGTAGCCGCCCTCGGTGGGTTCAACCCAGAAGGCGTCTCCTAGCCAGGTAGCTAGCCGCACTCTGCCATTTTCCGAGGCCACGCTAATGGAGCGCCCCCCGGGCAGCTGGCCCAACCCTTGACCGTTGCGATCGCGCACTACTGCAGTCGTCGAACTGCCTACTGTCAGCGCTGCCGTATTTTCACGAATGGCCACACGCAGTTCTGGAGCGGCTAGCCCAGGGAGCGCAACCAAGCCCCAGAGCAGGGCAGCACTGCCTACCTGCATCAAGGAGCGCCGCACCTGACGGCTAAGGGGAGCTAGGCGAGTAGGCCATTGTACCTGTGTCATAAGCTTTGCAACGATTGCTGAGTTGATTTTCAAGGAAAAACTGCAAGCAGGCGTGGCCCAGCGGTTGGATGACTCGCCATTAAAGATACCACCCCTTACTGGAAATGAACCAAGCTGAGAAATCCCGGCATTGCTGTGCCTGCTGCCTCTAAAGTAGCCCTGCGGATTCGTAGAGCCGCCGCAGCACTGCCATAATCTTTTGGCCGTACTGTAGGTCTGCACTCCAGCGTCCGCTCAGCTGATTGACTAATGGCGCTACCCCACGCTTGACAAAGCGGAAGCGGGGGTCAACCAGCACCTGCACCAATGGTTCGGTGCTGGCGTAGGCTTTGAGGTGCTGAATCTGAGCCCGCACACCAATGCGGGCACTGGGAAAAGAAGCGCCCTCTGTACCCCCTGTGGCCGAGCCGATGCCGCCAAAATTGTTTTGAGCAGGCCGCAGCGTCGTGCCATTGAAAGTCAAGAATGAAGTTTCAACGCACATTTGGCTGAAGGCAATGTCGTGGTTGACCCCTTCAATGGCCGCCTCTTCCCGGTAAAGCCTGGGCAGATCGGGATATTGGCTAACAGCGGCCTCGTTGTTTGCTTTTAGAAACATCAACATTTGAATTTCTGAGGTCTTACCAAACCCCATGATCCGGTCTAGGGTGCCGGGGCATATCTGAGAACCGCTGAGCGTCCGCAGCTGCACAGTGCGGCTGGCGGCATCCCAACCAACGGAAACATTGTAGTTCCGCAGGTCAACGGCTTTGATGTAGACGATGTTGTTGTAGCTGACCCGGCGCACGTTGGTGTCTTGACTGAGGTTGACGCCCAGCAGGTCGGTTAAGTCGATAGGAATGTAGGCATTGTCGCTGATTAGAATGCCCTTTTCCTCGTAAGCCCCTCCATTGATCGTGATGTTGACAGTTGGAATAGTCGGCGTTACCGGAGTGGGTCCTGTACCGCTAACCGCTCTACTCCAGGCAGCTAGGCCGTCGGCTAACCCCAAAGCGATATCCCGGCGGCGATTTTGAATCAGGGCTAGGTCTTGGGGGTTAGAGAGGAACCCAACTTCCATGATGAGAGAAGGGCAAGCAATGTTCCGGGTGAATGCTAAACTGCCAAACCCAGAGGCGGTATCGGGCCGCACTCCCCGGCTAGTGAGTTGGGGCACCCGACGCAACAGCGCCAGCATCAACAGCTCAGCATGGGTGCGACGGGTTTCGTTGTTGGCAATGTGGTAGGCCACAGCCCCTCGCACCGCTGGGTCATTGAAGGCTCCGGCCTGAATCTCTAGTGAGACGTCGGTGAGGCGGCAGCGGGCGTTGATCCAGCCGAGGGTTTGAGCGGCGCTCAGGTCATCGGGAACCGAAAGGACAGTAAACCCGCGCGATCGCAACTCCGGTACGATCAGGTCGCGAAGCCGGATCATCTCTGCTGCTTCGGTGGTGCCAGGAATGATTGCACCCGGATCGAGCACCCCGTTCTCAAATCCTCCGTGAGCCGCTGAAATAAAGATTTGTGCCATGCTAACCCGCTAAACACCACATTCCTGGCACAAATCATACCCATCTAAGGTAAATTTGCCACCTAAGTTAGGGTTCTTCAAAGGCTTTTAGGGCTTTTTCGCTGACCCGGCACAGCCGCCAGTCGTGCTGCAGTTCGGCTCCCATGCGCTCATAGAATGCGATCGCACTCTCATTCCAGTCCAGCACGTTCCACTCAAGTCGGCCGCAGCCACGGCTTAGCGCCAGTTTCCCTAGGTAGAGCAGCAGCGCCTTACCCACCCCCTGGCGGCGATACTGGGGCAGCACAAACAGATCTTCTAGATAAATACCGGGGCGAGTCAAAAAAGTAGAGTAGTTGTGAAAAAACAGCGCAAACCCCGCTGCCTCACCCTCGACTCGGGCCACTACGGCTTCAATGTAGGGCCGTTCGCCAAACAAATGCTGATGCAGATCCTCAGCATTGCCGACCACTTCATCGGCTAACTTTTCATACTCAGCCAGAGCCTTGATTAGTTCAAAAATCACCGGCACATCCGCAGGCGTTGCCGCTTGAATCTCAACGGTAGAAGCAGAAGACATAGGGGATTGAAGTCAGGAAAAATGAGATTATACGCAACTTGCTAGGCGAATAGCTGTTAAGCCACGAGCTAAACTAGGTTCATCCTGTGCCTGTTTTCCCAAAAGACGCTCTGTGGTTCAAACCTCTCGTCCTAAAATTACTTTGCAAGACTTTCTGACCTCTCCAGAGGCCAGCGGGCGCTGCGAACTGATTAATGGACAGGTGGTACCCAAAGTGGCCCCCAAGCGCTTCCATTCCAAAACTCAACGGGCCTTACTTCGGTGGCTGGAAGATTGGGGAGAAGACAAAGGCGAAATTGGTGTGGAATGGGCCGTGCAGCTAGTCCGGCACGGTCAAGACTGGGTGCCCGTGCCAGATTTATCCTTTGTTTACTTCGAGCGCTTACCGGAGGCACTAGCCGACGAAGCCTGTCCGGTTCCTGTTGACTTAGCAGTTGAAATTATTTCTCCAGATCAGACCTTTGGAGCTATGGCTGAAAAGGCTACGGACTATCTTACCGCTGGAGTCTTGCGAGTTTGGGTGGTAGACCCTAGAGCCCAGAGCATCACTGTGTTTGCTTCCGATACCTCGCCGATGACCTATCGCAGCGATCGCACCCTAACCGACAGCCATTTGCCTGGCTTAAGCGTGATTCCCCAACAGCTATTTCAAAGGGCAGGATTGCGAAATTAGAGGGGTATTATCCCATTAGAAAAACCTCCGGCAAGCCGAAGGTTTATGGGGGTTATCAGTGTGATCGAGCAATGAGTCTTGTCAGAGAGTTGAGTAGTGAGCAAGTTCAGAGCTATCTTTCGTCTACTCGCTCTGAGAAAGGCTCACCATCAAACGGCTGAACACCTGTGGCTGGATAAGAATCGCTGTTAGGGCCAAAAATTCGAACAACCGCCTCAGAAAAATACTGAATGACGCTATCAATCATTCTGGGGACGTTCATACCTGTCACCTCAAGCTTATAAGTAGCGAACTTTTTGGTGTTGAGTTGCTGTTATTAATGCTTGGGTTAGTCTCAACTCAACATTTTCTTCTCTACGCTTTTATCCTATAAGGCAGAACAGGTTTATGAGGGATAGAGCCATCATTCTTTACAGCCGGATTTGAATTTCAAGCACTTAAAAATACATAGAAATTTTTCTTTTGCAAAAGCCAGAAATATCCTTTAGAGTGCCTACCCGACAGCGTTAACAACTAGCAAAGTGCCCAGCTCTGCCGAACAGCCTCTGCTCTGGCCCTAGGCCTTAACGTCTAATGGCGCTTTGGGCACAGGTAGCTGCATTGACCAGCGGCTGGCAATGGGCATGCGCCAGCCCATGCCAAAGGCGCGGTCGGTAATCTTGAGTACAGGTGGAGCCTGCCGCCGCTTAAACTCAGCCCGCGAAACCAGCCGCACCACTTTTTTTACCGTTTCTGGGTCATGGCCTGCCTCGACAATCTCGACCAAAGACTGCTGCCTTTGAACTAGCCGCTCCAGAATGTCATCTAGTACCTCATAGGGTGGCAGCGAGTCCTGATCGACCTGACCCGGCTTGAGTTCAGCACTGGGCGGCTTGGCAAGAATGTTGGAGGGGATGGGGGAGGAAGCGGAAGGCAGCAGGCTCCCCTGCTCCCCTGTTCTCTCATTCAACCAATTACACAGCGAATACACCCGTGTCTTCGGCACATCCGCAATCACGGCTAGCCCCCCATTCATATCGCCATAGAGGGTGCAGTAGCCGACAGCCATCTCCGACTTGTTGCCGGTTGAAAGCAGCAGGTAGCCAAACTTGTTAGCCACCGCCATCAGCAAGTTGCCTCGGATGCGCGACTGAATGTTTTCCTCGGCAATGCCAAACTCGGTTCCGGCAAACAGGCCTTCCAAGGTTTTATCGTAGCCCTGCATGAGGGTACCGATGGGCAGGGTTTCATAGCGGATGCCCAAGTTTTGACAAAGGTCTAGGGCATCTTTAACGGAATGGTCAGAGCTATAGGGGGAGGGCATGAGCACGCCAAAGACGTTGTCTGGGCCGAGGGCGGCGGTTGCGATCGCAGCCACCAACGCAGAGTCAATTCCCCCACTCAAGCCAATTACAGCCTTGGAAAAGCCGCACTTGTGAGCATAGTCACGCACGCCGAGCACCAAGGCAGACCAGATCTCGGCATCTTCGCTGGTAAACAGGGGCACCTTTTGGCCCGACTGCAGGTCTCGCTGGTGGGCATCGTACTCCACGAGAACCAAATTCCGCTCAAAGGAAGCCGCCCGCGCCACGACTTCTCCCTGACGGTTAAAGGCAACGCTAGAGCCATCAAAAATCAGATCGTCATTAGCGCCTACTTGATTGGCATAGACAATGGGGCAGTGAAAGCGGGTCGAGCTGTGGCCCAGCATCGACTCCCGCAGCTTTTGCTTGTTGACAGAGTAGGGCGACGCCGACAGGTTCACGATCAAATCGACTCCGGTTTCGGCCAGATTGGCAATGGGGTTGCGGGGGTAGCTGCGTCCGCCCCAAAATTCCTCATCATTCCACAGGTCTTCGCAGATGGTGACACCGATGCGAACTGGAGTGCCGCTGCGGGTGGCAGCGTCGCTGCGCTCCCACAAATCGAATTGGCAGAAGCCTTGGCCCTCGGCAAAGTAGCGGGCCTCGTCAAACACATCGTAGGTAGGCAGCAGCTGCTTATGAAAAACCTGCTGAATTTTGCCTTGGTGTAGGAGCACTGTGCTGTTAAATAGTGCCTTGCCGCCATGATCTCGGGCCTGAGAATTGGGCAGCGCTAGCCCCACCAGCACCGGCAAATCCACAGGCAGATTCTGCGCTAGCTGCTCTACGGTTAACCCCATCTCGTCAATAAAGCTGGGCCGCAGCAACAGATCTCGCGGCGGGTAGCCGCACAGCACCAGTTCCGTAGTCACCAGTAAATTGGCCCCCAACTGATCGGCCTGGCGCGCTGCTTCTAGCACCTGCTGGGCATTGCCTGCGAGATCACCAATGGTGGGATTGAGTTGTGCGATCGCAATCTTCATAGCGTGTCAGTCAGTAAGAGAGCTGTTGGGTGTAGGCAAATAAGATGGGATTTTACTGTTAGGGTATTGGCTCACGCTACGCTTGACGTCAACCTACGAGAGTTATTAGATAAACACCATAGGTTTATTTTTCAGCGGCTCAAAGGCAGCGGCATCGAAGCGGTAGAGACTAGCCGGGCGACCTGCACCGCGAGAGGTTTTGACACCTGTATCTTGCAAAAAGCCCAGTTTCAGTAGGCGAGCGCGAAAATTAGAATAATCTGAGAAGTCGGGACCCAGGACAGTCACATAGAGCTGGTAGAGATCGCCCAGAGTAAAGACTTCTGGCAAGACATCAAAAGCAATAGGGCTGTACTCTAGCTTGTTTCGCAGTCGCTGGTAGCCATACCTAAGAATTTCGCTGTGGTCAAAGGCTAGGGGAGGCACCTGGCTAAGCGGGTACCAGGCAATGCCGCTGACGCCATCGGCAATCAGCTCTGCTTCGGCAAAGCCTACTAGGGCGAAGTAGCTGACCGAGAGATAGCGGATATCGTAGGCGTCTTTGGCTTCGCGGGGGTCGCGCTGGGGGCCGCCAAAGGTGTAGAGCTGCTCTAGATAAAGGTTGTTGACCCGGATCTTTTCAGAGAGCACCCGGTAGGCGGCATCCTCTAGAGATTCGCCTTGGCGGACTAGAGTTCCGGGCAAGCTCCAGGTACCGGCAAAGGGGCTGTCGTGGCGCATGACTAGCAGCACCAGTAGACGGTTTTGCTCGGTATCGACGGAGAAGATAACGTTGTCTACCCCGACTTTAAAGTCTGCGAGGGCTACGGTTTCCTGACTGATAGTTTTTCTCTGGAGTCTTCCGGGCATGAGTAGAGGTGGTTTTGCTCAATGTAAGCTCGAACGGCAGGCGGTAGCTCAGCGGCTTCAGCGTCGCGGTACTGAGAAGATGACACATCGTACTGTTTAGGAGTGGCTGCCACTTCAACTACCGCACCCTGCCGCTGCAGTTCCTTGAAGTCTGAATCTGCCAGGCTATAGCCAGGACGGGGCACAACCAGAATTTTGACGGCTTCAAAAATCTCTTGGGCCTGGTACCAGTGGGGCAGCTGATGCACCAGATCAGCCCCGATTACCAGAGTCAATTCTGCCTCAGGCCATTTCTGCCTGGCCCGCTCAATGCTGATGATCGATCGCATGTGACTCAGCTCTGGGTGAAGCTGCACCGTTCCCGGCGGCACATTAAGATCTGCAATCAGCAGCTCCAGCATACGAAACCGATCGGCTAAATCCGTTTGGTGAGCTTTGAAAGGGTTGTTGGCCGTCCAGACAGCAACATGGTCAAACCGAGTTGCCAGCCAGCAAAGAATGGCACAGTGTCCCTGGTGAGGAGGATCGGCGCTGGTTCCAAAAAGAGCGATTTGCATAGGCATTGCGGGGGAAGTGGCCATCGGACTATACCAAGGCTTCGGGCGAAAGACGGCGCTGGGTGGCTTCGGTCAACCGCTGGAGCGATGCCGAGATCTCAACCGCAACCGCAACGGGTTGCTCGATATCTCGGACTGCCGCAGACAGGCTAGCTACCGATGCGGCTGTGGTCTGAGCGATTTGCTCTAGAGAACGGGCAGGTTGGAGCATCTGACCATTTTGCATCACCAACTGCAGCAGAGGCTGCTCTATTCCAAAGCTGTCACTTTCTACCGGATCGCTCATTAGCCCTAGGCGATCGCCTACAACCTGCCCGTCTTGCAGGCGGCGGAAGATCTGCTTGCGGCCCGGATACGTGACCTTGCCATCCGACGATTTCATCACTGGAATGCCGTCGATATCCACCAGCTTGTAGACTCCGTTCACCGGCTCTCCTGTGACTAGGCGAGTCCCCAAGCCGTAGCCGTCAATCTCGGCTCCAGCCCGTTTTAAGCGGGCAATTTCGTACTCATCGAGATCGCCGCTGGCGAAGATTTGAGTGTGGGGCAGATGCGATCGCACCTGCTTCGACAGCGTCACTAGATCGCCTGAGTCAATCCGCACGCCAGTTACTTGAACCTCACCGCGCTGCACCTTGCGGCCCAGTCGCTCAGCAGCAGCCACCGTATCGTAGGTATCAATCAGCAGGGGCGCATTGGGAAAATACCGTTGAAAGGCCGTAAATGCTTCATCTTCACTGCCCTCTACTGCCGTCAGCGCCATCACCAGCGCATGGGCCATCGTGCCAGCAGGTTGCTGCCCCAGCTTTACCGCTGCCAGCACGTTGGAAGTCGCATTTAACCCGGCTGCCAAGGCTGCTCGTGCGGCCCACACCGAACCTTGAGGGCTAAAGGCTCGGCGCGTGCCGAACTCTAGCAGAACTGCTTTAGGCCCGGCCACGTCTCGCAAACGAGCGGCACGAGTGGCCACTAGCGTTTGGTAATTGATCGTATTGAGCAGATAGGTTTCGGCAATCTGGGCCTGCCATAGAGGAGCTTCTACCCGCAGCAAAGGCTCCTGGGCAAAGACAGCAGTGCCTTCGGGTACTGCCCAGACATCGCCGCTAAAGTGGGCCTCTGCCAGCAGCTGCCAGAACTGAGGTGGGGCTTGCTCAAACAGGCCCGTCGCTTTGAGTGACTCAATTTGAGCCGCAGTAAAGCGCAGATGAGTCAAGTACTCTAGAGCCTGAGTCAATCCCATCGCAATTAGATAGCCAAAGCCCTTCGGCAACCTACGGGCAAACAGCTCAAAGCTGGCCCGCCGCTGATCGAGCCCTTCCCCGACATAGCAGGCCGCCATTGTCAGCTGGTACAGATCGGTTAGCAGGGCGTAGTCGTCCTGGCTAATTAGGAGTGAGGGGTCTTCCATCAGTGCCGCTTTTCATGAGCAATTATGGTTATTTTAACCATAATTATTGAGGGCTAACGTAAAGCAAAATACCTTTTGGATAAAAAGGGTATAAAGTAGGCCAGCAGAATCGTCTCGGCCAGAGTGTTCAAAATTTGCCTAAAATCACAAAAATAAGCTGTATTCCAAGATAAACACCTCTGGAGCTAAGAGGTGAGGCAACAGGGCTGCAACTTCATTTTTAGTAGATGCCTCTATTAAGCAGGCCGTCCTATGACAATGGCAGCTTAACTCTAGGCTTCGGTGTAGGGCCTCGGTGCATTAATCAGTACGATGACACAGCGTACCGATGGATACGCTTTTTAGCTAGCAGCCGGCTGGGTGCGAAACAGGTTCCAAGGAATCTGCGGGTTAGCCGCTAGCTGTTTGCCTAGCTCTGCCGCACCGAAGCGGTTTACGTGGCTGGGGTCGGCAAAAAATTGGTTTTGATTGCGCCACTGCTGCAGCAAATCGATCACGATAAAGTTGTTTTGGCTGCCCTGCTGGCGCAGGTACTGCTGAAACTGCTGCTCGTAGCGTAGCCGTACCGCATCTAGATAGTCGTCACTGAGGGGCAAGTTGACGACAACTAACGGAACCTGTTGCGATCGCAAGTAGGTTGCGATCGCTTCTAACGACAAGGACTGCACCCCTTCCAGCTGAAAAGGGCTGTAAAACCCGTCGTAGCGACCGCTAACCCGAGGAAACTGGCGGTAGTACGTAGCTGGGTCAAAGCGATCTTCAACCGTCAAAAATCCCTGAGCCGTGATCGCGCTAATGGGTAAGGTCACGGCATTGGGCATGGGATCGGCGGCTTTCTCGGCTAGCTGAGGCAGCGTACCTGCTCGAACGGCCTGATAGCCAGGGGAGTTTAAAATCTCGGCAAAGGTGCGATCAAAGCGACCGCTGTTAAACGCGCGGGAGCCGTCAGCCCAAATCACTAGTTGGGGAAGTTGTTCGGGCTTAAGCACCTGCCGCAGCACAAAGCTCATCACCTGAGCCGTCGCACCATTAATACTAAAATTGAAAACTTTTAGGCCAGGGTAGCCTTGGGCTGCCAACCCCTGCTGCAGCGCCTGAGGATCAACTCCCTGGAGGGCGCGCGAGCTGCCCATCACCAGCACGTCGGGGGGACCAATGGTAGCAATGTACGACAGATATAAACCAATCTGTTCGTCTAAGATGGGGCTGCCAAAGGTGGGAAAGATTTGGGGAGCACTGCTTTGTTCAGCTCGCTGCTGTGCGATCGCAAGGTTTTGCACATACTCACGTCCCTTGCGCTGGGCAAATACCCGCTGCGGGCTACCTACCGGAATGGCCTGTAGCTCGTTGATTGCCTCAGTCCAGGCTACTGTTACCTCGTCCCAGTCCTGAGCCGTTCTAGCAGTTTGGGCTAGCCTAGCAGCCTGAGTTGCCTGCACCACAGCGCTATCCCACCGAGCTTGAGCCTCAGCACTGATGGGATTATCTGCTTCAGTCTCTGCGGCAGAGCTTTCACCTGCCATACTGACCTCTTCAGCGGCAGAAGCATCAGTTGGGGCGGCAAAAGGCTGGGGGCGGCTGACATAGCAGCTCAACAGCAAACTCAAAGTTACCAACCCCAAAAACCAGCCCCGGATATTTCGCCTGCTCACCATAGTTCTTCTGCCCATTAGAGCAGCCGTGCCAAACACTAGATCTCCATTATCCAAATCCAAGCTAGGAATGGAGTGAATCAGAGACTACTTTTGTTAAGGCGGCTGTACTAACTACGCTCTAAGGTGAGGCATTTAATGGCGTAATTGAGGCTGTTTGAGGGGCTAGCGGGTGGCGTACCCCGCAAACCACTTTTGGTAAGTTTGCACCATTGCTTCATCGTTCAAGAGCAGTTCTAGGCGAACAGTGCTGCATTGCTGGGCCAGGGAAGTGTCCAAAACTGAGAGCACCTGGATGGCTGTTTCAGGCGACTCAAACTGGTGAGCAGTGGCTTCAAGGCCAGCCGCTCGCGTGAGGAAAATAACGACCCGAACTTTTTCGCAGTGATGAGCAGGCAGCTTAACTACGGATCCTAGAAAAGTGATGGCCTCTCGAATACTTGGTAAATCAGCACTTGTGGTTAAGTCCTGAGATGCTGTAGCTGTAGCCGTACTCGTGGCTGACCCTGTTCCGGCCACAGAGACAAGACCGTCCGCAAGGCCGGCTCCCTGAATTCGGGTTTCTCCTAGGCCGATCTCCATCAGGGGCTCGCCAGCGCCAATCTTCTCAATAACCAGCTTCTCTCGCCGGATGGGCACTTCAACGATTTCTGTTTCTATCACTTTGCGCACACTGATCTCACCGACCTTATTGCGCTTGCGGTTAACTACTAGCCGCTCTTCTACAAGCTGGATGCCTTTACCTGCGTTGGGAATAATCTCCTGCTGGTCAAGGTTAACGTGCAGGATTTTTTGCTCCGTATCAATGTCTTTTAAGTGGTTGTTGCCAATAGTAATTTCAGTTCCAGCCTGGCCATTGCCAACTAACTGTACAACCAAGGAAAAGTCCCCAGCTGACAGCGGCTGTACTCTTACAACTTGACCTAATAGATAACCCGCACGATCGTATACGGAACTTCCAATTAACTGATGTTCAGGCATTGTAGATAAACAATTAATATTTTGGATTGTTTAGTGCGAGGGACACAGCTATCGCTGCGTCCCTCGCTAGCGACTCAAGTCAGCAAATCAATCAGGGAATCACATCACCGAACTACGGGTTGATTCTGGGATTCTGGTTAGTTGAGGGGTTTTGGTTGATTCTAGGATTGCCCTCGGTTTTAATATCCAGTTCCTCACGACGCACCTGCTCGCGGGCCCGCACGGTTTCGTGGTCAGTTTCCTTACGGACATTGACCTCTTCCCGAACGAAGGGCTGTTTCTCAACGCTGATTTCCTCTTCGTAAACTTCCATGCGAGCAACCTCTTGGTTGTCAAAGGCATGGTCGCCAGGCACAGCAGCTTGACCCGTTACAGCGTGCCGTTCGATCACAACGCGCTCTTTATCCACGGTTTCAGCAACTTCAGCGGTTTCAGTCAGAACCCGCTTACCAACGCTAACTTCACCAACTTTGTTGCGCTGATGGTGAGCAATTAGGCGCTCCTCATACAGGCGCAGCGGACCGTGGTTGTCCTCTTCGCTGTAACCATAGAGGCTAGGCTCTTGGTCGTAGAGGCCAGCTGTTGGCTGTGCTATCTCTTGACGAGCGGTTACCCGGCGAGTCTCTTCGATGCCGCGAGTGCTGCTCTCAAGGGGCTGCATACCACGGTCTGTGTCTAGCGGGTTCATTACGGATGCATCATTGGGCGCTGCATAGTTGTTGCCCAAAAATTGACGACTAGAGCGACCTTGAGCCACGGGTCGGTAGCCGCTCCGCACTTGCTCTTCGTATTTGTCGTCTACGACTGTATCTTCTTTATACTCAGGAAGGTTTTCAACCTGAGATTTAGACAGTCCATTTACGTAGATGCGGCTCTTGTCATAGTCGAATTGAGCCAACCCAATGGGCATCAAAACAGTTTTGCCGAAAATCCAGGGGCCCGTATCAACAACTAGATAACGGAAGCGACCGGACTCGTCTACTAGGAGATCCTTAGCAGTTCCTACACGATCTCCGCCTTCAGTATAAATAGAGTAGGAGTCGATGTTTTCCATCTGACCGTTGGCCAGAGTTTCGCGATAGTTAGGGTAATAATCTTTAAGCCGATGTAAAGGCATAAATAGCCTCCTCTGAAATTTGTCATCCTGTTAGATACTATGGAATCGAACCCCTCTGTTCCATCGTCCAATGGAAGGACGCAATTGTCTCAGCAGGCGTATTTTGAACAGTCAATAGTAGTTAGAAATACACGATTCTTGGAGTATTGTTTTGCTTGCTCGGTTATTTCTAAAGAGGGCGCTCACAGCAATAGAGCGTATTTGTAAAATGACTGGTTAAGCCGCTCAAAATCTATGGCAAGTATTGATAAGAGGCGATTTTTGAGAAGAGGTCTGTAGCAAGGTGTTTTTATCAGAAAATGCTGGCCGATTGATAAGACTACTCGGCAGGGCCTTTAAGCTAATACGCCTAACTTTCTCGAATCCAGCGTGAGAAGAGTAGCAGCAATCCCTGAAAGAATGCGCTTGAGGTGACTAGCTCAGGCCAAATCTAGGTGGTATTCTCTATGGAACATTGCAGTGTGGATATTGGCAGGTGCAGCATTTCCCTATGAAACGATCACGTCGATGGTTTACCCAAGTGGTGCTAGGGGCAGGGGCAGCGGTTGCGATCGCAGCCTGCGGCGGCGGCAGCAGTGAAGAGGTCGTCAGCGTTGGCTCTAAAGACTTCACTGAACAGCTAATCATCGGCGAGATGTATGCCCTGATGCTGGAAGAGGCTGGGTTGACCGTCGAGCGCAAGCTCAATTTGGGCGGCACCCCTGTAGCCCAAGCTGCAATGGAGAGCGGCGAGATCGATCTCTATCCTGAATACACCGGCACTGGCTTACTCACAGTGCTTAAGCTACCCCCCAGCAGCGATCAAGAGGCGGTCTACAACACCGTTTCAGAGGCCTATCGAGAGCAGTTCAACATGGTCTGGCTCGATCCCTCTCCCATGAACAACACTCAGGCGTTGGCCATGACCGAGGAAAAAGCCCAGGCTCTAGATATTCGCAGCCTCTCTGACTTTGCAGGCAAGGCCGATCAGCTAGTGCTGATTGGTCCCCCTGAATTTGAAGTGCGCGAAGACGGGCTGCCAGGAATTCAGGAAGCCTACGGCAACTTCACCGTGCAAGAGTACAAGGCTGTTGATCCAGGTCTGCGCTATCGGGGGCTGGTAGATGGAGAGGCGGATGTCGCTGTTGCCTTTGGCACCGATGGTGAGATTAGCGCCTTTAATCTGGTTCTTCTCGAAGACGACAGGAACCTGTTTCCGCCGTACCAGGTGGCTCCGGTCGTTCGCCAAGAAGCCCTCGATGCCAACCCCGGTATTGCCGATGCTCTGAACCAGCTTTCGCCCCTGCTCAACGACGAGGTGATGCAGCAGCTTAACTACGAAGTCAGCGGCAATCAGCGGGAGCCTGCAGAAGTCGCCCGCGAATTTTTGGTTAACGCGGGTTTACTGTCAGAATAGGGCTGGTAAAGGTAGACCCTGCACATCCGCCGAAAAGGTTCTCTATGGCCACCATCCAGTTTGATCAGGTTTCACTGCGGTTTCCTAGGGCACCTCGGCCTGCCGTTGATCGGGTGACCTGCCAGGTCAGTGCTGGAGAGCTGGTGGTGATTTTAGGGCCTTCAGGCTGCGGCAAGACGACCCTGCTGAAGATGGTCAACCGCCTCTATGAGCCGACCGGCGGCGCGATCTACCTGGGCGGTACCAATATTCGCCAGCTCAAGGCCACCAAGCTACGGCAGCAGATTGGCTATGTGATTCAGCAGTCGGGGCTGTTTCCCCACATGACAGTGGCCGACAACATTGCTGTCGTGCCCAAGCTGCTGGGCTGGTCAAAGCCCCAAATCCAAATGCGCATTGATGAGCTGCTACAGCTGGTTCGGCTACCGCCTGCTGAATATCGGCATCGCTACCCGGCGCAGCTCTCGGGGGGGCAACAGCAGCGGGTGGGTATTGCCCGCGCCCTAGCTGGTGACCCAGCTACCCTGCTGATGGACGAACCTTTTGGAGCCATTGACGCCATTACCCGCACGGCGCTGCAAGATGAGATTTTGCGCCTACAGCGGCAGCTGAAAAAAACAATTCTCTTTGTCTCCCACGATGTTGAAGAAGCGCTGCGCTTAGCCGATCGCATCATCGTGATGCGGGAGGGGCAAATTGTCCAGTTCGATACCCCCTTTAATCTGCTGACCCAGCCTGCCGACTCGTTTGTTTACAGCCTGCTCGGCGCAGATGACATGGTGCGTCAGCTAGGGCTATTGCGGGTTTCCTCGGCTATGATTGGCCTCCCTGATAACTACACCAATGGCAACAAGCCCAGTCTCTCCGCCGACGACAGCCTGCGCGATGCCCTCTCGCTGATTCTCAAAACAGGAGCCCAGGAGCTATCGGTTGTTCAAGATGGTCAGCCGGTGGGACTGCTGACCCTCGATCATATTCGCGAGTCAGCCCTAGTTGGGGATGGGGTTTGACCATGAGCTATTTAACCAACAACTTCAGTGAGGTTTGGACCCTGCTGCTACAGCACCTGCGGATGACGGGACTGGCGCTGCTGGTTGCGATCGCACTTGCCGTCCCCATTGCCCTTTTGATCTCCCGCTTTCGCTGGCTAGGCATTCCCGTCATGGGCACCTTGGGCGTTCTCTACACAATTCCCAGCTTGGCTCTGATCATTTTCCTGGTACCGCTTTTTGGGCTCAATGCTACCTCGGTAGTCGTTGCAATGGTGATCTACACCCAGGTAATTCTGGTGCGTAACCTAACCGTGGGGTTGAACTCAATTAATCTAGCGGTGATAGAAGCTGCCCGAGGTATGGGCATGACCGCTTGGCAGCGGTGGTGGCGGGTGCAGGTACCCCTGGTACTGCCTGTTTTTGTGGCCGGAGTGCGCATCGCCACGATTGTCTCAATCGCCATTGCCACCATCGGCGCAAAGTTCAACGCTGGAGGATTGGGCAAGCTGCTTTTTGACGGCATTCAAACCAATCGCTACGACAAGATCTGGGCTGGTTCAATCGCGGTGGCGCTGCTAGCCTTTGCCCTAAATGCACTGCTGTTGTGGCTAGAGAAGCAGAGCAATCCGCTGCGGCGCGTCAAGCTGTCTTAAGTCACCCCGGCTTTGCCCCTATCCGCCACAATGGGAATTGCCCTTCAGCCGTTGCTTGTCCATGAAAAAGGTGTCGCGAAAATTCCGTTGGAAACCCTTGCTCATTCTGCTAGGACTGGGAGCAGTGGGAGCAATCCTGGCGGTGTTTTTCATGCCACGACAGCCTCAAACCGTCGCGATCGACCCCAGAGAGCAGTGGCAGGCCCAGCAGCAGGTGGTCAGTAGCGTCATGCAGTCAGCCGACCGCAATGCGCTGATCGGCACCTCCCCGACCCAAGGTGCGCCAGAAGCTGAGATTATCCTGTTTGAGTTCTCAGACTTTCAGTGCCCCTACTGTGCCAGAGCCTCTCTAGACGTGAAAATCTTGCTGGACAAGTATGACAACGATGTCCTGTTTGTCTACAAGCACCTGCCGCTCACCCAAATTCACCCCGAAGCCATGCCTGCTGCCAGAGCCGCTTGGGCAGCGGGCCAGCAGGATCGGTTCTGGATCTACCACGACGGGCTTTTCGCCAATCAAGCCCGCTTGGGAGAAGGGCTCTACGTTGAACTGGCGCAGCAGATCGGGCTAGATGTGGAGCAGTTCAATCGCGATCGCACCAGTACAGCCTCCCTCACCGCTATTCAGCGCGATCTGCAGCTAGCCCAAAGGCTGCAGCTGAGCATCACCCCCACTTTTTTGATCAACGACCTGCTGATGCCGCCAGGGGCTCCCCTCTCCTTTTTCGAGCAGACTCTAGATCAGATAAAAGAGGCACTAGCCGCTAGAAGCCAGCCCCAGTAGTCATCAGGATTGAAATGACCAGGGTGAGCAAAGGATAATGGCGTCTCATAGCTGCTTCAGAGCCAGCAAAGTCGTGGCGGCCTGCTCTAAGGTTTCGCCAAAAGCCAGCAGACCATCTTCATGGCCCGCCATCACCAGACACCGCTTCTGGGCCAAGCCCTCTTCCTGAAAGAGTCGCCCCATTTCATAGGCCATCGCGGGCGTGCCGTAGGGAACGCTGGCGCGGGTGGTAGGCAGAACATTTAGATACTGTTGCCAAAGGGCGGCGCTGTGCCCGTGGACAATCGCCTGAATCGTAGAGTCCAGGGTATACACTGCGGCATGGGTGAGAGATTCTGAAGAGGCTTTGATCGGGCCGGTGCAGTGCAGGCTGTTGCGATCAATGTCCCAGCGATCTACCAAGGTATAGTGCTGAGGTTCTGTATGGAGTAAGTGGCCGGTTTGAGTGCCCGAAATGATGAAGCTACTGTCGGTAAGCTTTAGGCTAATGTTGCCGTAGCCAATGCCATTGGGGTAAAGGCCGATTAGGCCAGCGGCGAAGATGCGATCGCGCCATCCCATCAGCGTTTCCAACCCAGAAAACGCCAGCGGCTCTGTCTTTTGCCACTCACAGCTAAATTTGATCACCCCCTCGTCAAACATCTAGCTCGCCCTGCTAAGCATTAGGATTAGCTAAGTTGCGGAAGCGCGTAAACTGCGGCTCAAACAGCAGCTTCACTGTCCCAACTGGGCCGTTTCGGTGCTTCACCACAATTACCTCAGCAATACCGCGATCAGGCGTATCCGGCTCGTAATATTCCTCGCGATACAGCATCATAATCAGGTCCGCATCCTGCTCAATTGAGTTGTGAACTACTACATTATTTGCAATAAAATTGTGCAAACCTGGAACCGTAAGATCAAAGACTTCCTCTTCTCCATCCGGTTCAATAGAGACAATAGCATCCCAATAAACATCACTATTGGCTAACTGAAGAAGATGCTCTGATTGAACAACCTGCGCCAGCCGCAGTGCTCGCTCCCGGCTAACGTTCTGCTTATAAAACGTTGTACCGCAGTAGGGGACGCCTAGTTGATACTGCATCTGGCGTGTAGTTAATCCATTTGCTTGCATAGCTGGAACTGCATACAGTCTCCAAACATCAAAAGGAATCACATCTCGGTTCGTATTTCCCCTGCGACCCTTTATGTGTTCTCGAATTTCGACAACGGACTTTTGCTTGTAGGACCCGACAGCCCCAACAAGCTCGACGAAAAGTTGAATGTCAATCTTGCCTGTCACAACGACATGGTGTTGGTCTCGCCCTTTCCCGTGTTGTGAACGAGTAGAGAGCCGAGCATTAATTCCGAGACGTAGCAATAGTGATTGAACATCCTCTGCCAACTTCCGGCTGCTGCTTGCATAGTAAGCTATAGGTCGAGGTGATTTGCCTTGAACTAATTTAATAGAGCCGTCAGTACTCCAAAGGTGCCTGAGGAAAACTGAAATCGCGTCGCGAGATTGCTCGAAAACTAGATCAGGCACAAATTTCTCATGGGATCGAAGGCCAAAAACGCCTAACGAGTCCAGCCATGCTGCAATCGGATTTCTTGTTTTATGTGTTAATCGTTGAGTCGAGACAAGGTAAACCTGATACCAATTCCGCTCTTTTACAACTCTTGGGGTAATTCGTTCACCAAACGCTTGAGTTGCTAATGATGCTACTAAATTAGCTAAATCGTCTTCTCTGGTAGTGTATTGAATTGTGTGGCGAGGTAACGTGCAACCATCCCCTATCAAATGCCCTAATAGGGCAAGTTCAGCATTGCTCATTGTCTGAGATGATGAACTTTCGAGCCTACGAGGTAAAGCGATTCGATCACCCGTTCTAAGTTCATCTAACCGCTTCCAGCCATGAATGGTGAGAAATTTATGGTTTTCTGTGGCTCGAATACTTCTTCCTAAGGCCGTATTGAGCCGTAAAATAGGCTTGAATCCTGTTGAAAAGGCATGGCTGACAGCAGCTGCCTTCAACTGCATTGCCGCTTCATCCAATGCCCACACTTTGAAACCTTGCTGGCCGACTAACTCTTGAATCGGTACCTGTGCTCCACTCTCTGCTAGCGTCACTAATGTATCCCCTGTCAAACAGCCAGATTCCCGCAAATCAGACATCATGGGGCGCTTGTTAGTACGCGACTCCACGCCTCGGCTGAGCTGAGAAAGCGCAATAATTGGAGTATTGAGTTCGCGGGCTAGCCCTTTCAAAGAACGAGTGATTTTAGAAAGTTCCTGTACCCGGTTGTCGCTGCCGCCTTCCATCAGCTGAAGATAGTCAATAAGAATTAGGCCCAAAGCTCCCCCTTGCTCAGCCTGAAGTCGGCGGGCTTTGGAGCGCATTTCGGTAACTGAAATGTTGGGCGTGTCATCAATGAAGACCGGCATTTGCGACAAAATGCTGATCGCATGACCGAGTTTTTCCCACTCCTGCTGGCCAATGCGGCCACTGCGCAGACGGCTACTCTCTATTTCAACTTCGCTAGAGAGTAAGCGGTAGACTAGCTGCAGCTTTGACATCTCCAAACTAAAGACTGCCACCGGCATTTTGTTAACCGCAGCAATGTGGCGCGCAATGTTTAATACAAAGCTAGTGTTATGAACACAGATATCATTAGCCACAAAGTTGTGGGTTTCCGGGATAGTCAAGTCATAAACCTGCTTGCTCCCCACAGCCTCGATTGAAATGATTTCGTCCCAATAGACATCACTGGTTGCAAGTTGCTGTAGTTCCGTCTGCTCTAGTGCTGTTGCTAAGGCAAATAATCGCTCACGGGTGGGTGCCCGTTTACCAACATGAATATTGCTTGTGCCTTTAAGCCCAGCCCGAGTCGCTAAAGACTTCCAGGTTTCCGCCCCTTTGGCTGCGCTCAGGGATTGCCAAACTTCAGTCGGAATCAAGTCTCGATTGGTCTGGTACTGACGTTTTGATAAGGCTGCCTCGGCTTTTGCGATCGCATCTTCCTTGCCAAAAATACCAATATCCTGAATGAAAGTTTTGATGGAGAGGGCATCAGTAATGTCTAACTGCCAGACAACCCGACGATCGTTCTGGTATTTCATGGTGCGCCGCTTGAGACGAGCGATAACACCAAATCTAAGAAGAAGATGCTGAGTTTGTCGAGCTAGCTTTTCGCTAACAGTCGCAAATCCCAGTTGAACCTGGCCACTGCTAAGGACGCTAACCCAGCCATCCGTAGCAAAGAGCCGGTTAAGAAAAAGGGCGAGTTGCGGTCTCACTAACCTAAACACCGCCTCTGGAACACTCTTTTCATGGGCCGACTTACCCCACAGCTGGTGCGTTTGAAGCCAAAGGGTTACAGCATTCTGACTAGTCCAACGAATACTGGAAAATCCGTGAGGAGCTAACGTCTCTGTGGAAACACTAAGCGCCTCGATTAGTCTTTCAAAAGTTGCCAGATCCGGCGCGCAGGTACCCTCCTTCCACTGACAAATTAACGAAGGGCTAACATTTAGCTGATGGGCAAGCTGACGATCGGAGACTGGGTGCTTCTGGAGCAGCAATTTAAGGACTTCTCCAAAAGCTTGGCGTTGAGTTTTCACCAGTTCAGCATTGGCCGTGACGTATAAAGAGGGGGTTCGCTGCCCCTGACCGGTTTCAATTCGCACTTTAACGCCAGAAAACTGAAGCGCAGCTTCAGTGAAATCCTCCTGCAGGCAAGGGTTTGAGTTCGTGAACTGAGGGGAAAGCCCAGTAAGGCAGCCATCGCCAATGAAATAGGCTAGCAGCTTTACCTGATGTTCTGGCAGCCTTTGCGTGCCAAAGATAGGAAGGCAGCGAGGAACAGCCACTCTAGCCCCTACCGCCAACTCAGCCAACGGTTTCCAACCTTGAATCGTTAAAAAAGGATGGGAGAGGGTTGTTTCAAGGGTGCGGCCTAACCGAGTTGTTACCCGAAAGACTGGCTTTAACCCATCATCGACATAGGCGCTGGGTTCAGCCAGCTTAAAACGCCAGTCCGGCCCTAAAGTGAGTAGTTGGGCAGCTCGTTGACGATAGATCTCCCCAATACTGGCAATACTGCCATCAGCCAGCAAAATCTCTGCCTCAGCGCTGAGACACTTGCCCATTGCCGGACGCCCAGCAGCAATAATCAGGTCAGAGCGCTGAAAACCCTGGGTCATTGCGTCTAAGTCATAAAAGCCGCAGGGAACGCCTGGCATGACGATACCGAGCGATCGCTGTTCGATCTCAGCAAAGGTATCGATCAAAATATCGGAAGCGGCCGTCAATCCGCTCTGGGGGCGATCTTGGGTGATGCCAAACAACTTTTGCTCTGCTTGATCAAGCACCTGCTCCAACAGCGAACCCGCTTCGTAGCCTAGCTGGGAAATCTCGCCCCCTGCCTGGATCAGACGTCGCCGAGTGTACTTGTCCATTACCAGAGCCGCATACTGGTCGATATTGGCGGCGCTGATAGTGCGGTCAATCAGCTGAGCTAGGCGGCTTTGGCCCCCAATCTTCTCTAGCTTTTCATTGTCCTTGAGCCAGGCGGTAATGCTCATGAGGTCAGTAGGGCGACCTTTGGCGTAGAGATCGAGCGCCGCCCGGTAGATATCTTTGTGGGCCCCGATATAAAACGCTTCGGGCACCATGACTTCCATGACTCGGCTAATGGCTTCGGGATCTAGTAAGATGCCGCCCAAGATTGCCTCTTCGGCCTCGATGTTCTGGGGGGGCAGCCGATCGCTAACCTGCTCAAAATTGAGATTTTGCACCATAGTCAAGCCCTTGCAAAGAGTTATCCGGAGAAAGGAGCAGGGAGTGTCGTCACCTAACCAGCAGGCTAATGCTAAGGCCAGCAGCCCAGCATCTCATCAAAAAATGAGGCAGAAACCCTGTCTGGATAAACTTATTATCCAACAACTGTTTCTGCCTATAGAGCAAATGTATTACTTTGTCAGCTAACGCTACTCAGCCGCAACCCGCAGGTTGATGGTGACGGTGACTTCAGGATGCAGCTTGACATCCACCCGATAATCGCCCAGCTTGTTGATATCGGGCAGGGTGATCTCGCGGCGATCTACCTCTTTACCAGCAGTGGATTGAATGACCTCAGCCACGTCTGCTGCCGTAACGGTCCCGAAAATCGCTTCTTTTTCGCCCACTGGCTTCTGCACAGTGAATAGACCAATGGTTTCCAAAGCCTTTTTAACAGACTCAGCTTCTTGCTTGAGTTCTAGCAGCCGCTGACGCTCTTTTTCGCGCCGCCGCTCTACCTGCTTCAACACGCCAGGCGTGGTGCGAACCGCCATCCCCTGAGGAATGAGGAAATTGCGAGCATAGCCAGGAGCAACTTCTACGAGGTCGCCATTTCTGCCCAGCTTGCGCACATCTTGATTGAGAACTACCTGTATCCGTTTAGCCATGATTTTTTAGTTACTGCCCAGTCGTCTATACTACCGAAAGGAAACGCGCGATCGCAACACCTCCTTAAAATCATGGCTAAACTTATCGCTGCCCTGCTCCTAGCTGTCTGGGTTGCTGCCATTGCCATTTTCTCAGCCCAGAACGGTACGCCTATCTCCTTACAGTTCTTCGGCCTCCGCTCGATTCAGCTGCCTCTAGGGATGACGTTAGCTTTTTTTGCTGCAGCTAGCATGATCGGGACAGCGTTAGTTTTGCCTGTATTTACGGGGAGTGAGCGGTTGGGAGCTGCTGGTCGGCGGTTGAAGTAAGGTGGGCAGAGGGCAGAAGCAGAGCCCAACGTTTCTAGGTTGGATGCGTAGTCGGGTCAGGTCAAAATTGTGCCGCCCATGAGCTTTTGATAGCGGCGATCGAGTTCTGCTTTGAGGCGGGGCCAGAGTTCAAGGGTTTTGTCTTCTTTGAGCAGGGCTTCTGCAGCGGTGCGGGCCTGTTCTAGCACGTCCTGGTCTTCTACTAAGCTGGCCAGGGCAAAGTCGGGCAGACCCGATTGGCGGGTGCCGAGCACTTCCCCTGGGCCTCGAAAGCGTAGATCCATCTCAGCAATGAAAAAGCCATCCTGGGACTGCTCTAGCACTTTAAGCCGCTGCAGAGACACTTCGCTGCGGCTGGCGCTCATCAGCAAACAGTAGGACTGGGCTGCGCCTCGGCCCACTCGACCGCGCAGCTGGTGCAGTTGGGAAAGGCCAAAGCGCTCGGCGTGTTCAATCAGCATTACAGAAGCGTTGGGCACATCGACGCCGACCTCTACCACAGTGGTAGAGACTAGGATGTGGGTTTTGCCATCGCGAAATTCAGTAATGGCCCGATCTTTTTCAGCCGAAGACATGCGCCCGTGCAGCAGGCCCACCTTGAACTCTGGAAAGATCACTTCGGACAGCCGCTGGTGTTCTTCGGTGGCAGATTTGAGGTCGAGCTTTTCTGACTCTTCGACTAGGGGCAGCACCACGTAGACCTGGCGGCCCTGGGCCACTTCTCGGCGCACTAGGTCGTAGGCATGGTTGCGATCGCGCCCCGTTAGCAGCGTCGTCTGAATTGCCTTACGGCCTGGCGGCAGTTCATCGATCTGGCTCACGTCTAGATCGCCGTGTAGGGTCAGAGCCAGGGTGCGGGGAATGGGGGTTGCCGTCAGCGTGAGCACGTGAGGGTTGGGGCCTTTCTGCTGGAGTCTAGCCCGCTGCTGCACGCCAAAGCGGTGCTGCTCGTCAATCACCACTAAGCCCAAGCTCTGAAACTGCACCGGATCTTCAATCAGAGCATGGGTGCCGACTAGGACGGGCAGCTGCCCAGTAGCCAGTTCTGAGAAAATAGCTCGCCGCTTAGCAGCCTTGGTTGACCCCGTCAGCAGCTCCACCGGCAGGTGCAGCTGGGTAAACCAGCTCACCAGCTTACGGTAGTGCTGCTCTGCCAGTACCTCCGTAGGAGCCATCAACGCCCCCTGATAGCCCGCCTGAATCGCTGCCAGAATGGCGATCACGGCCACCACCGTTTTACCGGAACCGACATCGCCCTGCACCAAACGATTCATCGGAATGGATCGCTGCAGGTCGGCCAGAATGTCGTTGACTACTCGCTGCTGCGCCCCAGTCAGATCAAAGGGAAGCACTTCGTAAAAGGTGTCGATCAGCGCCCCAGTGGGAGCTAGGGCAACGGTGGTTTGCTGCTGCTGCTGTTCTAACCGGCGGCGCAGCAGACCCAGCTGCAAATAGAAAAATTCGTCGAACACGAGGCGGCGGCGAGCAGCGGCCAGTTTGTCGGCATCATCAGGGAAATGGATTTGTGCGATCGCATCCCCCAACCCCGTCAGGCCATACTGCTGGCGCAGGTCCACCGGCAGCGGCTCCTTTAGCTCAGCCACCGCAGGCAGAGCGGCCACTACCGCCCGCCGAATCAAATCTGCCGACACCCCTTCGGTAAGCGGATAAACCGGCACTACCCGGCCAATAGTCAACGACTCAATGGCACCGCCAGAGCCTTCTAAAACTTCCAGATCTGGGTCTTCTAGCGTCAGGCCAAACTTGCTCTCCTTCACCAACCCCGAGGCCGCCACCACTGCGCCCATCGGAAACTCTCGCTTTTGGCGCTGCTGCCAAGATACGTTGCTATAGCGGCTACCGGCATAAAAGCGGCTCAGCTTTAGGCGACCGCTGCCATCCTCTAGCATTAGTTCAAAGATGGTCAGCTTGGCGTTGCGGGGACTGGTAAAACAGTTGATGCGCTTGACGTTACCTACGACCGTGACCGTTTCCCCTGGCTCTAGGGCCGCGATTTTGACCTGTTTGGCGTAGTCAATGTGGTCGCGGGGGTAGTAGTAAAGGATATCCTGCACAGTCCACAGGCCGAGCTTAGCCAGTCGTTCCCCGTTTTTGGGCCCAATTCCTTTAAGGTAAGTTACCGCCTGTTCTAAAGTGGGCTTGCGGCCGTTAGCTGCGGCAGCCGCAGCTGTGAGCTCTGTCGTCTTGGGGGAGCGAGTGCGGCCTTCGGCCTGAGTCTTTTTTGCAGCCCCAGGAGCACCACTGCTTGCTTTTTCTAGCTGGCTTTCCAGAGTTCGCCGGGTTTCGTAGAGGGTTCGGCGGGCGTCTGCAACTAGGTGCTGGCGCTGGGCAAAGCTCAGCTCGCTGTACTGAGTAAATTTTTCGGCCAAGCCGGTCCACCGCGCTTGCTCAGTCCCTGGCAGCTGAGCGGGAGGGCAGCGCAGATTGTCCTGCAAAAACTCATTAAAGCGCTGCTGTTTGCCCTCCAGATTGTTGAAGCCCCGATCGGCTTCCAGAGAGAGAGCTTTTTGCAGGCGCAGCCAGTCAGGGGTAGGCGTAGGGCTGTCTGTCATAGAAGCTCATTCTCCCCCAGACGGCTCCTCTTGCGGCTCCTCTCGGGGCGCTTCATCGTACCAGGTAGAGCGCCAGGCTAGTTCGGCTTCTGCGATCGCAAGTTCCCGCTGCTTTTTCTGGTAACGGCTGCCGAGCTGCTTTAGCTTACCAACGGCCTCTCGCAGCTTACTGCGCCACAGAGATGCCTGAGCATCGGCAAATTCAATATCAGACAGCCGCAGGTGTATCGCTACTAGATGGGTTACGTCGCGTTCGTTGCCAGCTTCGTCTAACTCCTCTTCTGACAAGACGCTTCTATCGTCTTCGTCCTCATCGTCCTCATCTGCTGTTTCTGAACCGCCATCGCGAGCTATCTCCACCAGCACATTGAGCAGGTTAGGAGCAGAGGCTGCTTTTTCTAAGGGAATATCTGCCTCTGTTGCCGCTGCTAACAACGCCTCAGGCAGATCGGGCAGCATCTGAGCCCTTTGCAGCAGTCGATTAGTGCCATTCGACACCCGCTGCAGCACCATCCGCAGGCGCTGCTCCAGCAAGAAGTGCCGCTTCATCAATCGAGCGGGCGTCATGGGTTGATCCGACTCATCTGCCTCAGCCAAGTCTGGGTCCATCGCCTCCAAAACGGCATTCATCAGCAGGGCTCGCACCATTGGCATATCCGAGATCTCGGTGTCATCCTCGGGGTTGTCTTCAGTATTGTCCTCGGGGTTGTCTTCAGCGCTAACCGACTCGTTTAAAGCGGTGCCCCCAGTCTGACTAGCCTCTGCCTCGGGCAAAGCCGCATTGGTCCCCTCAGGAGCATCCTCTGCTGGGGCCAAGGACATTTCAGCTATCCCTACTTTGTTGCTGCCGCCAGAGAGAGCTTGAGCCGATTCGGCTACAGCTAAGGCACTTTGCAGGCTCTCTAAATTTGTCTCCATCAGAGTAGATAGGCGGTTTTGCACGTCGTTGGCCAACGTTCGCAGCGCCTCCTGCAGCTTTTGCCGCTGACTTAAAGAAAGCCGCAGAAACGCCTCAGGGTATGCCTGGGTACAAAGATGATAGCCAGCTAAGATTAGCTGCCGCCGGGCCGCCTTGCCCAACATCTTCAGGTAGTTTTCGTAGAGCGTTTTGAACTCCTCAGCTAAAGTTGCAGTAGCTGTTTCCAGTACTGCCAGATCTTTGCGGATTTGTTCGACCGTGCCTACCATAAGCCGTTTGCTGTATGACGATCAGAGAAATCTGAAGAAGCCTTGAGGCCATTGCTTGCATCCATTTCCTAGCCTCGGCCTCCCTACAGGATAGCGGGTTCTATCCCGTTCTTGAGCGAGTTTGTCAGTTATGGGAAGCTGACTGGGTCTTCTTTTGCTGACTGGGTCTTCTTTTTAAGCAACGCTATAAAAGTGAAGGGCAGGCTTTTTGGAAGCCTGCCCCAACACCTGCAAGTTAGAAAAAAGAGCCTCTTTATCTAACTGTCCCCAAGCAGCAACCTAAGATTGCCGTTTGGCCTGTAGGTTTCCCTACTTTTGACCTGTTTGAGCAGCAACTTCCTCTGCAAAGTTGCTCTCTTCCTTCTCAATGCCTTCACCGAGGACAAACCGGGAGAAGCGACGAACCTGGATGTTTTCACCCAACTGAGAAACGCTTTGCTTGACCAGTTCTTCAACGGTGATGTTCTGGTCTTTGATGAAGGGCTGATCCATCAGAGAAAGCTCTTTGAGGCGCTTTTCAATGCGGCCCTCAACGATTTTGGCCCGGATGTTTTCTGGCTTGTTAGACAGATCATCGCGGCCCATTTCGATTGCTTTTTCCTTTTCCACCATGTCGGCAGGGATGTCGCTGGTCTTCACGTACTCAACGTTAGGACAGGCAGCAATCTGCATAGCCACATCCTTCACTAGAGCTTTGAACTCGTCACGGCGAGCTACGAAGTCTGTTTCACAGTTGATTTCGACCAGCACACCTACGCGTCCACCCGTGTGAATGTAGCTCTCCACCAGACCTTCAGCAGCTACTCGACCTTCTTTTTTAGAGGCCGAAGAGATACCTTTCTGGCGCAGCCACTCACTGGCTTTTTCCTTGTCACCGTCGTTTTCCAGGAGTGCTTTTTTGCAATCCATCATGCCTGCGCCAGTCGCCTCGCGCAGCTCCTTAACTAATTTTGCAGAAATCTCTGCCATGATGACTTAACTTCCTAACGCGCTAACCTTCAAAGCGGACAATACAGAGCTTTAGCTAGTGACCTGAAGGGGCCGACGCTTAGCCGTTATCTCCATCCTCATTGTCAGCGGGATAATCGACCTCATCGTAATCGAAGTCATCATCGGCCCCATCGTACTCATCATAGATGTCATCGCCGTCACCTCGACCTTGGCCACCAGAACCTTCGTAGATGGCATCTGCTAGCTTGCCGAGAATTAGCTTGATGGAGCGAATGGCATCGTCGTTACCGGGAATGGGCACATCAACCAGATCAGGGTCGCAGTTGGTGTCTAGCAGCGAGATGATCGGAATGCCTAGCTTGTGGCATTCCTGCACCGCGTTGTACTCCCGGCGGATATCAACAATGATGGCTACATCAGGAACCCCGCGCATCGCTTTGATGCCGCCTAGGTATTTTTGCAGCTTCTCCATTTCCCGCCGCAGCACCGCCGCCTCTTTCTTGGGGCGCAGGGCAATGGCTCCCGTTTCTTCCATGCGCTCTAGTTCTTTGAGGCGCTCCACGCGGGACTTGATTGTCGTCCAGTTGGTGAGCATACCTCCCAGCCATCGCTGGTTGATATAGTGGGAACCGCAACGGCTCGCTTCTTGTGCAACAATACCAGCCGCCTGTCGCTTGGTGCCGACAAACAGAAATTTCTGGCCTTGCTCAGCAGATCTACGAACGAAGCCATAAGCTTCTTCGATTAGCTTGGCGGTTTGTACCAGGTCAATGATGTGAACCCCGTTCCGCGAGGTAAAGATGTACGGAGCCATCTTAGGATTCCAGCGGCGGGTTTGGTGCCCAAAGTGGACCCCAGACTCTAGCAGTTCGGGCAGAGTAACAACAGGCATATTTAGCTCCTTTCGGGTTTATCCTCCATCCGGAAGTATCTCTGTCAGAGACACCCGAAACTCCGGATGTGCGATTTAGACAACTTTTCTAATCTAGCACAAACGAGTCCTCTACCTAGGGCAGTCTTTGAGTTGCGATCGCACCCCCACACAAGCAATAGGAACAACCGAGCAGGGGTTTTTGTTTCCTTCCAGCGCCCCATCGAGCACCCCAATCGAGCCCCGCAAGAATTACTCCTCACATCTCTCGCAAAAAGCCTGCTCAATTCGCTTGAATAGAATTTGTTGGGTGAGATTCTGACAATTTAGCGATAGCCTATCTTGAAGATTTGGGCAATCTATGGATCATTAAAGGACAACCCGGTCAATAATTCTTTTGAGTCACCGGTTAGCCGACCTGCCAGCATACTTCTTATACAGAGGCGCTCTATGAGTGAGTTACCCCGTAACCCTGCTCCCCATCCCGCTCCCCCGCCACCACCGCCCCCTCGCGCCAGCGCCAATCCCGGAGCGCCTGCCGGACATCGGCCTGCTGCCCCGCCACCGATGCCCAAAGGGCCGAGCAACATTAAGGTCGGCTCTGGGCTAACGCTGGAGCGGATTGTACGGGAAGCCTTTGACAAAGGGTTTTCAGACGTTCACTTAGGGGTGGGTGAGGTGCCCCGCTTTAGAGAGCGAGGGGAGATCTCCACCACAGACTATCCTGTGACCGACGAAGCCACCTTTTATGGCTGGCTCTCTGAAATCATGAAGCCTGAGCAAATTCAGGAATTCAAGCAGACGATGGACTTTGACGGGGCCGCCCAATACGACTTCACCCGGATCCGGATCAACGTCTTTGACACCCTGCGGGGACCCGCGCTGGTGCTCCGTCTGATTCCGGTGAAGATTTTGACGCTGGATCAGCTCGGCTTTCCGCCGGTTTTCCGCGATGTGTGCCACTACCACAAGGGTCTGGTGCTGGTGACAGGGCCAACGGGTTCGGGTAAGTCCACCACCCTGGCAGCGATGATTGACTACATCAATGCAGAGATGCCTAAAAACATCATCACCATTGAAGACCCGGTGGAATTTGTCCACAGCAGTAAGCGATCGCTAATCAAACAGCGGGAAGTGGGCATGCACACCCTGAAGTTTGACAACGCGCTGAAGGCATCTCTGCGGGAAGACCCAGACATCATTCTGGTGGGTGAAATGCGGGACAAGGAGACGGTCAATACGGCGCTTAAAGCGGCTCAGACCGGACACCTAGTCATGGGCACCCTACACACCAACAGCGCTGTCAAGACGGTGGAGCGGATTCTCAACCTGTATGAGCCAGAGCAGCAGGCCCCAGTGCGGGTGTCGCTGGCAGAGTCTCTAGTCGCCGTTATTGCCCAGGGGTTGTGCCGAACGACCGACGGTAAGCGAGCGGCATTCCACGACATCTTGCTCAACACAGACGCGATCAAGGACTACATTTTGCGGGGTCAGCTCGATGAAGTCGAGGCGCTGATTCCGAAGTGTACCTTTGACGGTATGTGCACCATGAACCAGTCGCTTTATGCCCTTTATGAAGCCGGACGTATCACTGAAGAAACCGCTCTAGAAATGTCGCCCAAGCAGAATGAGATGGCTCAGATTCTGCGCGGGCGTGTCTAAGGTTGACTGATTCTCCTGTGACCTCTACTAGCCCCCAGGTATTCAAGGGCATTGCCCTGTTTACCCCTGGGGGCGACCTAGTTTATTGCCTAGATAAGCAAAAGCGAACCCGCTGGCATCTAGATCTCTGTGCAACGCTGCAGGATCAGCTGGCCCTGTCTGATCCACCTTACTTTTTGCTGCCGTCCTACACAGCCACCGTCGATCGCTGGATTGATCCGACCTCAGGGCAACTGGTGATGGTGGCCGAAGCGTATCCCCGAGTCTTGCGCTTTAGAGCCCTGCTCAACGCAGTGTTTGCGGTAGAAGCTCAGTGGCAGCCGGTCTATACTTCACCCGAAACTGGCTCTCCAGTGCTGCTGGAGACGCATCGAGCCCAGTTTCCCCAGCTTTGGGAGTGCCACGATCTAATTGTTCAAGCCGATCGGGGCAGGTTGGAGCCGCCATCGCTGGCAATGCCCGTCATAGACCAGTCTTTGACTAATGCACCCACTTCGGCTGAGCCGCTAGCCTTTCGCCTTTTTGTCAGCGGTTCGGCAGCGGCCTCTGCCGAGAATTTGCTGCGGGTGCTCTACACCACGTTTGAGAGCGTGCTCAAGCAGCCCTACACGCTGAAACTCATCGACGTTACCCAGCACCCTGAACAGGCTGAGGCTGACCAAATCTCAGTCACGCCTACGCTGGTGCGGGTGTGGCCCGAGCCTCGGCGACGGATTGCCGGAGATTTGTCTTCGCCGCAGCGGCTGCTGGCGTTTCTCCAGACACCTTAGGGCCAAAATGCTAAAGCCAGTCTATTGAGCCAATTTACTCTTTAAGAATCCGCCTGAGCAGCTCTGACAAAGGCTCTGTGGCACCCTGCGCTTGGTGCTGCTGAATTAGCATTCTGGCTCTGTGGAGCTTGCGGCGGATGCGGTAGGGCAGGGGGCGGCTTTGTTTTTGGGCGATGTAGCCGTAGTAGCGGCTTTGAAGAATGCGATCGCACCATACATCGGCCCGCAACACAGGTGGATGGCGCAGCGGCAGTGCGATTGGCTGGGTGAGTAGCTTTGCTCGCCAGTCAAACTGATCTCGGTTGTGGGCAGCATCGGCTCCAAAGCCCAGGTTAGTGACCAAATTCACGCAGGGCACAATGCAGTGCGCTCCCTGCACCCAGGTGCTAAAAATCCACTGATAGTCCCAAGTATCTTTTTGCCCAGCATAGGTCTGCTGCAGTGTCTTGTCCCACCAGCGCACTGCCGCCGAATCGGGCAAGATATCGCTCAGCCAGCCCGCCTGACGGAACTCAGGCCAGAGCGCCATGTCAGCATCGTAGTGCTGCCAGGCCCGCCGCCAAGTTGCCCAGCCCCAAAAGTGGGTGTAGCGCGAAAAAGAGTAGCTGTACTCGGCTTGCCGGGGCGGGATATTGAAGTTGTCGCCGGTAATGGCCATGACCCGCTGATCGCTAGCGTAGCGCTGCAGCAGCTCCTGACAGTAGCCAAAAAAGCTAGGTTCAGGAACGCAGTCGTCCTCTAGGATGATGGCCTGCTCCACGGTCGCAAATACCCAATTCAAGCCGCTGACTATGCGGTCTTTGCAGCTCATGTAGGTCTCTGCATAGTTCCTGAAGACCTCACAGGGCCAGTCTACTGCTTCCACAATGGCCCTAGCCTGCTGGCATTGCTGCAGCTGATCGGCTTTGTCTGCAGGGGGCAGGTTAGAGACAATCAGCAGCGTTTGGGGCCGCGCCTGCCGGATCGCCTCAAACACTAACTGGGTGGTTTGGGGGCGCTTGAAGATCAGCAGCACCACAGGCGTTTTTAGAGCTTCCTGACTGGTCATACCCGGCTGCCTTCCTCAATGACCTGGGTGTAGAGGCCTTCTAGCTTTTCAATGCTGCGCTTCAGGTCGAAGTTTTGCTCGACGTGCTGGCGAGCAGCGCCAGAAAACTGCTGCCAGAGGCCAGGTTGGGAGAATAGGGTCAGGAGGCGATCGGCCAGGGCTTCGACAGCTTTTTCGGGCACCAAAAATCCGGTTTTGCCCTCTACCACGGCTTCTGGGATACCCGCGTGAATAAAGCCCACTACCGGCAGACCCATCGCCTGGGCTTCGACCACGACGTTGGGCAAACCCTCAGAATCGCCGGTGCTGGCGGTAATGCTAGGGGCAGCCAGCACAGTCGCCCGGTTCATCCAGTCTCTAACGACGCTGTGAGGCTGTGCCCCTAAAAAGCGGTAGGACGAGAGCAGCTGTTGTGCCCTTTGCTCTAGCGCGGTGCGGCGCGGCCCGTCTCCAATCACCACCAGCGTTGCCTCTGGGCACGTCGCCTGAAGTTTAGCCACCGCTGGCAGCAGATACTCACAGCCCTTTTTTTCTACTAGGCGACCGACAAAGAGAACCACTGGCTGACGAGAGCAGTCGGGCCGAGCTGTAAACTTTGCCAGGTCAATGCCGTTGTAGACGACCACAGCTTTTTGTTCGGGGCAGCCTGCCTGAATCATGCGATCGCAAATAAAGCCAGAAACCCCAATGCAAATCTTGGCCTCCTGAAACAAAGCAGGCCGTCGCTGCAGGTAAAAATCTCGGTAAAATTGCCCCCGGTGGTGAATGAAATCTAGGGGCCGGGGCGCGCGCCTATTGGGTCGGCTGAACTGCATGCCGGTGATGTCGCTGCCGCGAAAGGTAATCATCAGCGGCAGGTGCAGCTGTCTGGCTAGCCGCGCCGCCCAGAGAGCGTCTAGACCAAAATGAGCGTGTACCAGCAGCGCAGAGGTTGCCCGCACGCGCCGCAGCCAACCGGGGTGAATAATGCCACCCAGCTTCAAGGCCGTCTTCCAAACTCCAGCATGGGCTACCCCATCACTCAGGCAAAGGCTGCGCTCCGGTGGGATAGAGATCTGGCCCTGGCCTAGCCGCGATGTGCCAACGTAGATGCCCTGATACTGCTGCAGACTGTCAACCTGAGTCTGAATAAAGGTTTCGGAGTAAGGCAGCAGCTGGTCTCGGTAGATCAAGATGGGCCGGGTCATAGCAGCGGGGAGCCTAGCCCTGAGGCAGGACGATGGGGCAGCGCCCGGCGATAGAACGGGCTCACAAGGGCACTTCTAAGCTTTTCTAGCTGACAGGCCGCCACCACATCGCTGCTCAAGACAGGGTAGTACTTGGCGTAGTGAATCACCATCCTTAGAAAATCGTGAGTCATATAGCCAGCCAGGAAAAAAGGCCGCTGCCACTGATGAAGCCGCTGCATGCGAATCAGGTGCTGCGCTAACCCAATACTGCGAACTAGCGCCAGCAAGTAGTCTCGCTCTAGCCGCCAAGCTGGAATATGGTGCAAAATCACCAGGTTGGGGTTGTACAAAATTTCCCAGCCCGCCTTTCGCAGCCAGCCCAAAAGCTCGATATCTTCGCCTTTGAGGGCCAAGACATGGCCGACAGGGCCAGAAATTGAAAAGTCCTTGGGCACACTTTTGAGCCAGGCAGATTTGCGAATGACGAGCCCCGCACCGGGGGGTAAAACTCGGTCCTTGCGCAGGCTGTAGGAAAAAGGCTGATCTCCTCGATCAATCAAGGCCATATAGCTGGCTATATGGGCAAAATTGGGCGGCGGCGGCACCTCAAAATCACCAAAGATCTTGCCGCTAAACGCGCCTGCCCCTGGGTGCTGCTGGCCAAATTCCCAAATCTCAGCGACCCAGTTAGGAGCAGGATAGTTATCGTCATCTAGAAAGCCAACCAGGTCAGCACCTGCCTCTAGTAAAGCTCGCTGGCGAGCAAAGGCAGCACCCTGACGATCTTCCAAAACATACTTCAACGTAAAAGGAAGGGGCTCAGCTCGCTTAGCCCGATCAATGATTTGAGGCGTGTCGTCGGTGCTGTTGTTGTCTACTACCAACACTTCCCAGCTTAAATGAGCGGGAACAACTTGCCGTTGAAGGCAATCAAGAATTTTAGGCAGCCTACTAGCGGCATTGTAGGCCCGGATGGCAACAGTTAGCTGAACCATGGGATCTCTGTCCTGCTGAGCATTGAATTGAGCTCTGTAGGGCGTTTAGATTAGAAATGAATCCTGTTTCGTGTTGCTCTCTATTTAGTATAGGTGGAGAAAGTTCACCCTCCTCACCCTGCTACCTCGTCTCTCTCCTACCGCATCACCCGCCTACTCTGTCACCTTCCGCCCACCACCCTATTCCCCCTTTTCCCCACTCAAAATAAAAATAGGATCCACAGCTGCAAACACTTGATGATTTCCCCGGGACTCCAGGCGATTGACGGCAGGCTGGACAGCTTCTACATTTCGGACCCGAAGGGCTGCAAAAGTCTCAGAGACCGTATAGAGGGTTTCGAGGTTGGTGGCAGTGACAGCCAGACGGCCTGCTGTAGCCAGGTATTGCCAGGACTCTAGCAGCGTTTCTTTTAAGGGCCGACCCCCCTCTACTAAGATGCAGTCGGGCTCGTAGGGCAGCTCGGGCAGGCAGTCGGGGGCGATGCCTTCGATGACCTCTAGATTTTTGAGGCCAAAGAGATCGCAATTTCTGCGGATCAGGCTGGCCACTTCTTCATCACGCTCCACCGCTACTACCTGGCCTTGAGGACAGAGCAGAGCCGCCTCGATAGCCACGGTGCCAGTGCCTGCGCCAACGTCCCACAGCACAGACCGGGCCTTGAGCCGCAGGTAGCCCAGCAGCAGCAGCCGCACCTCCCGACTGGTGAGTGGAATGCCGGGCAGCTGCTCAAACAGTTCATCGGGAATGCCGGGCGTCACGTAGGGCCACAGGGAAGTCATACAAACAAGCCGAAAAGAGTATTGGGACGGGAGGTTTTTCAACCCCTAATTACCGTTAGGGTAGCGAGCGTTGAGTCAGCGCAGCCGGTCACATACCCACCAGCCTGGCGAATACACTGTAGGGATTGTAGCGCTTGTGCTGTGATGGCTTCTCCCGGCAGCACCAGAGGAATGCCTGGTGGATAAGGGCAGAGCGTCTCGCCACTCAGGCGACCAATAGCTTCAGCGGCAGGCACCGTTTCGGCTGCCGCAAAGAAGGCATCTCTAGGCAGCAGGTCAGGCACTTGGATGGCCGCAGCCACTCTTGACTCAGCCAGCACCTCTGTGTGATCTGCCGATGGCGGGCCGTCATAGCGCTGGCTGAGTTCTTTCAACGCCTGCACCAGCCGCTCGCCATCGGCTGGCGAGTTGCCCAGGCTAAGAATGAAGGTCAGGTGCCTTAGGGTTGGCAGCTCGGCGGTGACCCCTAACTCTTCATGCAGCAGGGCATCGGCAGCAAACCCGCTAAGACCCAAACCAGATACCTCAACCGTCAGCCGAGTCAAATCAAGCTGGTAGCAGCCCCTATCTGCTACCGGCTGCTCAAACACACGCAGACCGGGCAGCGCTTTCAGCCGCTCTCGCACAGTTTGCGCTAGGGACAATACTGCCGCCATTTGCTCTCTACCCTCCAAGGCCATCTGTTGCCGCGCTGCATCTAATGAGGCCAAAAGCAGGTAGCTGGGGCTGGTGGACTGGGTGAGCTGCAGCGCCTTTTGCAGCCGGGATCGATCAATGCGATCGCACCGGACATGCAGCATTGAGGCTTGGGTCAAAGCCGATAGCACCTTGTGGGTAGACTGCACTACCAAATCAGCGCCGGCAGCCAGGGCCGGGGTGGGCAAATCGGGATGAAAGGCAAAATGTGGCCCGTGAGCTTCGTCTACCAGCAGAGGAATTCGCCGCTCGTGGCACAGACCCGCAATCGCTGCTATGTCGGAGCAGATCCCCTGGTAGGTCGGCGAAACTAAAAGAACAGCGCAGCAGTCGGGATGAGCCGCTAGGGCTTGTGCGATCGCATCCACCTCCACTCCCTGCACCAAATCCCAGTCCGGGTCCACCCAGGGCTGCACCCAGACCGGCACCGCTCCCGTCAAAATCAGGGCCGAGACCACGGACTGATGGGCATTGCGAGGCACAATAATCTTGTCACCAGGCCGACAGACCGCCAGCAGCGCTGCCTCGATGCCGCAAGTTGAGCCATTGGCTAGAAACCAGGTCTGCTCAGCGCCAAAGGCTGCTGCTGCTAGAGATTGGGCTTGTGCGATCGCACCCTCGGGCGCAAACAGATTGTCCAGTTCAGGCAGCTCCGGCAAATCTGCCCTAAAGACCGATTCCCCCAGCAATGCTTTTAGCGGCGCGGGAGTGCCCTGCCCCCGCTTATGCCCCGGCGCATAAAACGGCGCATGATCCCGCCGAATACTTTGGGCCAGCGCCTCCAGTAGCGGAGCCTGACTCTGTTCCTCAAAATGCGGCCTGTTCCCCACTGGCTCTACCCTGCCATCGCCGGATCACAGCGAATCTCAACCAAAAAACCGTCTGGGTCATAGAAGTAAATTCCTCGCCCAGTCGGTCGACTGACTGGCCCATGATCAATGGGCACCTGATGCTGATGCAGCACCTCTACGGCAGCATCGAAATCTTCTGGGGCAATGTCAAAGGCCAAATGATTCGCCCGAGTAAAGGCTTTCTCAGGGTCAGGGTGAGGTGGCAGCAAGTCTGGGGTGCAAAACAGGTCCAGCACCGTCCCATCAGGCGTGACAAAGTTAGCCACCTTACCACTAGCCACCAGCTCCTTCAAGGTGCTGGGAACGTCCTCTCCCGTCAGCTCATGAAGGCCCAGCAGCGTGCCATAGAAGCGGCGGGATGCCTCTAAGCTGCGCACATTAAGAGCAATATGGTGGACTCGTCGAAGGAGGCCAGGTTTTAGGGTGGGGTGGGGCATGGGGTGAGGGGTGGATGGGTGAAGGGGTGGATAGGTGGGAGGGTGGATGGGTGGGAGGGTGGATTAGGGGCGGGGAAGCGGGGGAAATAGTAACGCCATCTTGATTCCCTGCTCCTACTCTCCGCCTCACTCTCTCAACGGCGACATCTCCAGCGCCCGCCCCATGCCTCGCATGACGGCGAACCAGGAGATTGCCAGCAGCAGCACCATGGCCAGTCGGGGCAGCAGACCGGGGGATAGGGCCAGCGCGTTGAAGAGGGCGTAGGACAAGATCGCGGCTAGCAGGCCTTTGCCGACTAGACCTTTGGAGTGGCCATCTGGAAACTTAGTGAAGCCTAACCCGTAGCCCCAGAAGCTAGACCAGAGGGCGTGGCCGAGTGCACCTAGCAGTCCTCTGACGGCAAAAAGATCGAGCACGGCCTGCAGCGGTGAGAAGGGCAGCCCGGATCCAGGAACGGTGACGCTGGTGACAGTGAAGTAGGTCAGCAGCAAGACGACAATATTTTCTAAAGTGGCAAACCCCAAGCCCACAACAGCAGCAAAAATGATGCCGTCTACAGGTTCGTCAAATTCTGCTGAGTCGTAGGCTCCCCAGCGCACCATGCAGTATTTTGCAATCTCGGCCACGATTGGCACAATTGCGATCGCAACCCAAAACCGAGGAAGGGGCAGCAACCACTGAATCAGCACGACGGGAATAGCTGCCAGCATCCCCAGCAGAAAGATTTTGAGAATCAAACCGCGCGGTTCGGGGTTGAGCTTGTCGCGGGTATAGAAGAACCAGAGCAAAAAGGCGATGGGGGCAATTGCTAAGGCAATAATACCGATGACGGTACCCAGAACATTCATGAGGCTTGACTCAGAAAAAGCTGTCTAGATAATACCTGGCTCGGTCATTTTCAGCTTCAGCGCTAGGGGGGTGATTGAGGTAATGGGTTCGAGGCTATTGCGATCAGGGCTGTGCGATTAGGGCTGTGCGATCGCACCCGCACGTCGGGCATCGCCTGCTCCCATAAGCGAACCGTCAGACTGAATTGCCACTGAATGAACACCGCCAAAGAACATATTGGGCTGCTGCCACCAAATCTTTTTGTCAGCCATTCCCACGCTCGCAGCCTCCAGCGCTGCGCGATCAAACCCCGGCTCTAGGTGGAAGGTATCGCGCTCCCAATGGACACGGGGGGCACTAACGGCTTCTTCCAAAGACATCCCGAAATCAACGGTATTGAGAATAACCTGCAAAATTGCCGTCCGAATGCGGTTGGAGCCGCCTGACCCCATCACTAGCTGAGGTCGATTACCCTGCAGCACCATTGTCGGAGCCATCATGGAAGAGATTCGCTGGTTGGGCTGCCACTGGTGAAATCCCTGCGGGTTGAGGTCTTCTTCCCCCAACATATTGTTCACCATAATGCCCGTGCCAGGAATAACGTAAGACGATCCTTCCCCGTTAGAGGTTGTGACGCTAGCCGCATTGCCCTCCCCATCGACAACGCTGACGTGGGTAGTGCTGCCCCACTTATTCACAGCCCCCCGGTAGGAGTCATGGTAGTAGGCCAGGTGCGATTCTCCTAAGAACCACTCGGCAATATTGGCCTGATAAAGATTAGCGTCGTACCCATCCCGGCGGGCCTGGTTGGTCAGGCTCATGGCCTCTCGCAGCAGGGCCAAATAGGCCGGACTGCCAGGCTGCAGCGAGTTTACAGGAGCCTGCTCCAGCACCTTCAGGGCAAAGGCAATCAGCGTGCCCCCGGTACTGGGAGGCGGGTTGGTCAGCAGAGTCGTGCCCCGGTACCGAATGCTTAGGGGTTTGCGTTCAATCACTCGATAGTTCTGCAGGTCTGTCAGGCTTAGATAGCCGCCTGCCTGCTGACAGTCATAGACAATCTGCTGAGCCAGTTCACCCTGGTAAAAGTCCTCTGGCCCAGCTTTGATCAGCCGAGTCAAAAAGTCGGCAAACTCTGGCATGGCCAAACAATCCCCCTGCCGCAGCAGGTGCCCCTGAGGCGCATAGAATGCACGAGCCCCAGCAGTCGCCGTCAAAATAGGGGCCAGCAGCTCAAAGCAGTAGGCTCGGAATTCGTCAATTTCAACCCCCTGTTTGGCCCAGTGCACAGCTGGTTCTACCACAGCTGCTAAGGGCAGTCGGCCCAAGCGACGATGCACTGTCAGCAGTCCGGCCAGGTTGCCAGGAACCGCCATCGACCCCAGCCCCACATGAAACTCCTGCACTGCATCGCCAAAATTGGCCTGAATGGGGTAGAAGTCAGGCGGTTTGCCAATGTTTTTGGCAGCAGGGGTCTGGCAAAAAAAGTCAAAGAGAACGTCTTCCCCCTCCGCAGTATGGGCCAGCAGAAAGCCGCCACCTGCCACCGAAGTCAAGGTCGACTCTGTGACGCAAGCTGTAAATACGGCAGCAACAGCGGCATCAAAGGCGTTGCCGCCCTGCCGCAGCATGTCTGCACCGGCTGCGGCTGTAAGTGGGTGCCCGGCGGCTATCACTCCCTGGGTCGGCTGTCCCATGAGCGTCTCCTGTGCGCTGTTGACAATCGTTTCAGCTTATCAAACGGTCACCTCAAAAAGGCGGCGACAGCAACAGTTGCAATTCTTCACAAATGTTATTTGTATTACCTCTGACCAATTTCTAATAATTAGAAATGCGTCAATTATGGGCATTTGAATGCAAAGAGGCAGATGGCTTAATACCCCTTTTCTGGGCAGATGGGCTAGAAACGCGAACAGCCTTTTGGAGTGCGCGCAGTGGCTATAGATAGCGCCTTGAATCTGCTTTTGTTTGCTGGGCTAGGACTGATTGCAGGAACGCTGTCGGGACTGTTTGGGATTGGTGGCGGGATGGTGATTGTGCCAGGGTTGTTCTATCTGTTCAGCCTGATGGATCTGCCGCACACAGCCTTGATGCATTTGGCTGGCGGCACCTCCATGTGCATCATGATTTTTACTGCCGCCTCTTCGACCTGGTTTCATCACCGCCGGGGGGACGTGCATTGGCATATTTTTCGCGCCATCATGGGCTTCATCGGGATTGGGGTAATCCTGGGCGGCCTGATGGCTAACCACCTCTCTACAGACTGGCTAGAGCTGGTCTTTGGCCTGTTTCTGCTGTTTGTCTCGCTGAAAATGCTGCTAGATTGGCGAGTCATGCCTCGGGAAGCGAGCACCCCTCGGCCCTGGCTGACGGCTCTAGTGGGGATAGCAATCGGTTTTAAGTCAGGCATTTTGGGTATTGGCGGCGGCGCAATTAGCGTGCCGTTTTTGCTGCTAGCTGGACTACCCATCAGTCAGGCTAGCGGCACCTCGGCCTCTTTTACGCTGCCTATTGCGCTGATTGGCACGCTGGCCTGTTTGCTGACGGCGGGGCAGACTGACGCTATCCCCCTGGCGACTGGTTATGTCTACTGGCCTGCGGTGGGGATTGTTGCGCCCTTCACGGTGCTGGGAGCACCGTTAGGAACACACCTATCCCACGTGCTGCCCGGACAACAGCTCAAGGTAGCGTTTGCGCTGTTTCTGCTGTTTTTGGGACTGCAGCTCAGCGGCAGCAGCTTCGGTCATTTGTTGGTGTGATCGTTGCGCTCACAGCAGTTCTCTCTGTTGGAGCCGTAGGCGTTGCACTAGGTGCAGGCCCCTGCCCCTCCAGTGCAGACCATCCGTAGCTAGACTTCAAAGAATTGGTGTTAGTTGAGCTGGCTATTGCGGTTTTGCTGTAGGAGTTTACAGACGGTTTCATCGCTGGTTTGGTCGAAGTGCCCATACCACAGGCTGATGGAGTAGAGCGGGTCAGGCTGGGCTAGACAAACAACTTCGTCAACCTCCTGGCGCAGTTCTTCAACAGTGCTGGGAGGCGCGACCGGCACGGCCACCACGATGCGCTGAGGCTGCTGCTGCCGCAGCACACTAATAGCGGCTTTTAGAGTAGAGCCTGTAGCAATGCCGTCGTCTACTAAGATTATGGCCTGACCCTGGATATCGAGCGGCGGCTTGTTGGGGCGGTAGGTGCGATCGCGTCTTTGAAGTTCCTCAGCTTCGGCGGTTGCTACACGCTGGATATCCTCTGTAGCAATGTTCATGCGCCGGATGATGTCGTGATTAAGAATTTGCACCCCGTGGGAGGCAATGGCTCCCATTGCCAGTTCCGCCTGCCCTGGCACCCCCAGTTTCCGCACTAGGCACACGTCTAGCGGCAGAGAGAGGGCCTTAGCAATTTCTGCTCCCACCGGGACACCGCCTCGCGGCAGCGCCAACACCCAGGTCTGAGGCTGGCGTTCGTACTTTAGGAGCGCTTTGGCGAGGTGTTGCCCAGCCTCTACCCGGTCCCTAAAAGCTGCCGATGGGGAATGCGGTATTTTGCTCATACCACAGTCTTAACAAGCTATTAGAAGTTTGAGCCAAAACCAATGGAGGGATCTCCCAATGTAGTGAAGACAGTAAGGCCCATTGGCAGGGCGATGTCTCCATTCTCATCCAGCAGATCATTAAGAAATGGCATCTCGTCGGTGACACTCACTATGCCAGTATCTGCAGGGGTGAGTGATTGATTGATTTGATCAGCTGCCGTAGTGAGATTGTTGGTATCGGGCTCGGCTGAAACAGCTCTCAGTTCCAGGGGCATCAGGCTGCTGGCCCCTTCGGTTGCAGTGTTAGCTTGAGCCACAGCGGGACTAAGCACAATAGCTGGAACTAAAACCGCCAGCCAACAGAGATCGCTTTGCATGGGTGAGTACCTGTGTGTGGAAGCAACGGAGTCGAGCATTGGGGGCTTGAGCTGTTGCCCAAGGCTTGGGGATAAGTCTTGGTGATTTTTACGATTTATAGCCTGTCTTAGGGAGCTTCTAAGAAAACTTAGTATTGGTTCACCAACAACAGACCGAATTCAACAGCCGATTGGCTTTAACTTAACAACGGGCTGCCTAAGCGAAATCTCTCGGATGACGAGTTGTGCGGAGGAAACTCATTGCTCCGGTATCTGTCTTTTAGGATAAAAAGCTGCTGCGAAAGCTCCTTCAAAATCTGTCGAGCGATTCAGAAACCCCGGATCAGGTAAACGCTCCTTTAGGTCAGCGGCAAAACCTGATGACAGATCCAGTGGTCGTCTTGATTTCTCTGGTAGTAGCGGAGCTCCCAAGTAACAGCAGCGGCGGGGTCGATCAGCTCGGTAGCCATTTGAGATAGACCTTTGGCCTGATCGGGCGAGAACTCGTAGGCTAAGCTCAGGTGCAGCCAGTCTTTCAACCGGAGTCCGCCTTTACGGGTGGGAGAGTGTGTGGTGGAGGCAAAATTGACCATTAGCTGCCTAAGCCAGGGCGATGCTAGCTCCAGCCCGTGCCAGTCAGGCCGAAAGGCAAATCCTGTCACAGCGATCGCAGGTGTAGGTTGCGATCGCAACGCCCGCTTATAGGCCCGCGTTAGCGACTGAGTATAGAGCGGCACCGAGTTTGGAGTTTCTTCAAAAAAGCTAAGCAGGGTGCAATGAGGCATATAGGCATGGGCTGCATTGGGGCCAAAAACCCGGCGGCTCTCTTCAAAAAACCGCTGCACCTGACTCGCCAACTCCCCGGTGGGGCAAGCGTACACAATAAACTTGGGCATAGGCTGAGGGCCAACGGCTGCTTTCGACAGCAGAATACTCCAGTCAGGCAGCCTCCCGATTAAAGGGGGTTTATTGGGGGATTAAGGTTTTGGGCTGGGAGATGGGGAGGATTTCTTGCGGGTAGGGGTGCCTTGCTTTGAAAGCAGAGTTGGGGTGAGTGATCTAGAGTGTAGTTGAGGCGCGGTTTTGGGATTGTGCCGGATGCTATGGGCTTGATTGAGTAGGGGTTCTATGGTTTTGAAGTCACCTCCTAGGCAAGGGACTGCAGGCAAGAAAGCGTGGGCGGGTGCGATCGCATCTCCAGCGGTCGAATTTGCGACGACGACACTGCCGGTATTGGCAGGCCAGGTGCCCTCGGGGTTGCGGGGGGTGCTCTATCGCAACGGGCCTGCTCGGCTAGAGCGCGGCGGTGATCGGGTGGGCCACTGGTTTGATGGCGACGGGGCCGTGCTGGCCGTGCGGCTTACGGGAGAGACGCCAACGGGCACTTACCGCTATGTTCGCTCTGCGGGTTACGAAGCTGAGGCAGAACAAGACTGCCTGCTTTATCGGGGATATGGCACGTTGCCTGCCCAGGGTTTCCTGAAGCGGCTAAAATCTCAACTCAAAAATCCGGCCAATACTTCGGTGCTGGCGCTGCCAGATCGGCTGCTGGCGCTGTGGGAAGGCGGCTTGCCCCATGCCCTCGACCCAGAGACCCTAGCCACGCTAGGGTCAGACAGTTTAGATAGCCTCAGTGGCGGTGAACCCTATTCGGCCCACCCCAAGCGCCACCCGCGCACAGGCGACATCTTTAACTTTGGCCTAGTGGCTGGAGCCAATGCCACTCTCAATGTGTATCGCAGCGGGGCCGATGGCCGCATTCAGACCAAGCACAGCCTTGATCTCAACGGCATTCCGCTGATTCACGACTTTGTGCTGGCCGATCGCTATCTAGTTTTTTGCGTACCTCCGGTGCGCCTGAATGCTCTGCCTGCTGTGCTGGCCCTGCAAAGCTTCAGCGATTCGCTGATGTGGCAACCCAAACGCGGCACTCAGATCGTGGTGATCGATGCCGACAGTGGCGAAGTGGTTGGCTGGAATCAGGTCGATCCGTGGTATCAGTGGCATTTTGGCAACGGCTACCTGAACCAAGACGGCGATATCGTGCTGGATGTGGTGGCCTATCCTGACTTTGCCACTAACCAAAACCTCAAGGAGATTGCTAGCGGGCAGATCAAAACCTCTGCTCCTAGCCAGCTTTGGCGGCTGCGAATTGCTCCTCAAACGGCTGAAATTCTGGAACGCCAGCTGCTGGTTGACCGCCACTGTGAGTTTCCGGTTGTCCCTGCCGACGCCGATCCAGAGACGGCTCCTATCTTTCTCTCGATAAATCGCCCAGAAGATGAGGGTCAAGGAGAAATATTTGGTGCGATCGCACGCCTCGACCCAGCCACCGGCACCCTGACTGTCGCTGATGCTGGCACCCATCGCTATCCGGCCGAACCCATCTATGCATCCGATGCCACCGACCCTCAGCAGGGTTGGATTCTCACGGTGGTCTACGACGGCAACACCCACAGCAGCGAAGTCTGGATTTACGACAGCGACAGGTTAGATCAGCCTCCCGTCTGTCGGCTAGGGTTGCCTCAGGTCATCCCTCCTAGCTTTCATGGCACTTGGCAACCCTGCAGCTAGGGCAGTGGGTCTAGCCAGGTCAGCATCACCTCTTTCAGCCGGTTCAAGTCCCGGTAAAGCTCCTGCTTCATGAACTGGCCCAGGGCATCTAGTGGCGTAAAAGAGCTGCCCGGTTCCCAGGCAATATCTTGGGCGATGGGAGTGGTATGGCTGCCCGGCAAAATCTGTATCGCAGTCAGATCGGGGAAGCGCCGCACCAGCACTTCCGACAGGGGCCGAGTTTGGTCAATGTCGTCGTTGCGGAACTTGACCAGCAGGTTGCGCCGAATCATGTATTGCTCAGCCACCAGCGCCAGCGTTTCCTCTGGCGACGGGGTAAATTCGACGTTAAAGGCTGGGTTGAACTGGATGAACTGCTCTAGAAAAGGAATCGACCGCTTGGCTGGGTAGTTATTGAAGCTCAGCAGAATGTTACCCGCCCGCTCGACCTGCCACAAGGTGTTGATCAGCAGATGCACCTTACAGCCCATGCTGTGCCCCAAGCCATATACGGGCAAATATCGCGGCCCCAAGACCCGGCCCTGTAGGTAATACAGCCCTTGGTCAAAGGTGAGCAACACCTCTTTGGCAATGGCTTCGTGGTCAAACGTGTTTACGAATGGAGTCGCAATGATTACGTAACCGGCTCGCCCCAGGTTTTCCAGCAGCCAGCGGTAGGTGAGGTGAGGGGCAGCCGCCACAAAAGCCCCTCCCAAAAAGTGAATAATCCCTCGGGGATTGCGCGGCACCAAAATCCAGTTGCCCGATACCTCCTGCCAGTCCATACCAGTCCCTGCTTGCGTCTTTCTTTATCCTAATAGGTCTGCCAGAAGGCTTCAGCGGAGCGAACGGCAGTGCTGCCACCTTACGCTCTCAGGATTTTTTGGGCAGCACATTGACAGGGCTACATTCCATGCGTTAATTTAGTTCTCTGCAAGGACATATAGCTCAGTTGGTTAGAGCACCACGTTGACATCGTGGGGGTCACTGGTTCGAGTCCAGTTATGTCCATACCCTGAAAAGCATCTCTGACAAGCGTTTTAGAGCTTGATCTAAGATCGCTGTACTAATCAGCAAAAAAGTCCACCGTCATTTTGCCGCCATTTTTTAGGTGGCACAGTACCTGTCTGCCTTCTGAATCGCCCTTGCTTATGGGGTGGGCATGACCATAGCTACCTAGCAAGGGGTATGGAGCACCAACACCGCCAATTACTCTGTCCTAATTCATACAATCGAACATGAGCGGCTTGAGGGCGTTTGGCAACGTCTCTCCAGGGAGGCTGAGGGCTGTACCGATATCGATAAGTTGGTTAAGCTCACTACGGCAATGCACCGCAATAGTGAGCTGAGACAGCGCTTGCATGGCCTGGAGTAGTCGAAACAGGACTTGGCTGACCAGAAGATGGCTGATTAGTGATGAGTTTGTGGGGTATCTGGTGGGGAGATTGTCTCCCAGCGCCTTTCAAGAGTTGCTGGAAATTATTGGCGATCAGGTAAGGGATGGGAACCTGCCTGTAAGACTTGGGCAGCCTAGGTGAAAACGCCTTGATTGTGTTTCGTTGTCCGGGTAGTTCAACACCGACAGCGATCTCTAAAATAGATTCTCCACCTGACGACAGATCGCCCCTTATGCCTGACACCACCCCTAAGCAAAACATCCTGCAATACGAATCAACGATTTGGTCAACGGCTGACCTGTTGCGGGGGTGTGGCATCAAAGAGTCTGAATGGCCGCAATACATGATGCCATTCTTTGCCCTGGTGATGATTGAGAGCCGTTTGCTGCGGATGTTTGATGAGCTAAAGGCGGAACTGGGGGAAGACACCCTTGATGAGATTGAGCAGGATGACCTGATCGAGCTGATTCAGGACAAGGGGCAAGGCTACAACGCCTACATCTTTGAGAAACACCAGACCCTAAAGGACATCTGCCAGAACGATAAATCCTTTGATGTGGACTTTGATGCTTACTTGAGGGGATTTGACGGGGAGACAAAAGACCTGTTGGGGGTGGATGCCTTTGAGGGGGAAAAGTTTCTCGACATCAAAGGGGTGGTTGCCAGTCTCAAGAAAAAGCGGGTGCTGTTTAGCTATGTCAAAGCGTGGAGCAGCATTAACCTGAAGACGTTTAACAACTCTGACATCACCACCCTAGAAGAACACATCAAACGCCGTTGGGCGGATATCTCAGCAGATACAGCGGGGGAACAGTACACGCCGGATGATGTAATCGCCCTGATTGCAGAGATTATCGCGTCTAAGATTGAGGACTCTAACCGCCTGCTGAAAATCTATGACTGTACCTGTGGGGGCGGGAACCTGCTGTTTGGGGTGGAAGATCGGATTAAGGAGAAGGTGAACCGCCTGACTCAGACCTTTGGGCAAGACTGGAATGATGCCCTATACGCCCTAGCCAAGATTGAAAGTCGGTTTCGGGTGGATTCTAAAATCGAGCATGGTAACACCCTAACCGATGACAAGTTTTTTGCGGATGAGTTTGATGTGGTGGTGGCGAACCCGCCCTATGGGGTGGACTGGAAGGGCTTTCAGAAAGACATCCGCAATGATAAGACTCAACGGTTTCACCACTTACCCTCGGTGGGGGATGGGCAGTTGTTGTTTATGCAACACCTGATTTCAAAGATGAATGCCACAGGTATGGGGGTGGTGGTTCACAATGGCTCAACCCTGTTCAGCGGGGATGCAGGATCGGGGGAAAGCAACATTCGTAAATGGATGCTGGATAACGATTTGGTGGAAGCGGTGATCCAGTTACCAACAGATGAGTTTTTTAACACCAACATTTACACCTATCTGTGGGTGCTAAATAAGCGGAAACCCGATAAGCGGAAGGATCGGGTGATGTTGATTAATGCCAGTGAGAAGTTTAAGCCCCTGAAGAAAAATAAAGGCTCGAAGCGGAAAGAGGTGGATGAAGCCAACCGCTTAGAGATTGTGGCGACGTTGGAGCAGTGGGCGGATAACGACTATGCCAAGGTGTTTGACAAGGAGTTTTTCTATTTCAATAAGCAGGCGATCATGCTCACGAATGTGGATGAGCAGGGCAGAACGTTTGCTAGTCGTCTGAAGGAAGGGAAAAAGAGCCTGAAGCTGAACCCTGTAAAGCTAGACAACGGGAAACGGACATTAACGGAATTTACAATTTTGAGTCCTCCCAATCCTGAACTTGAAGAGGGGATAGATAACGAGAAAGTCTTAGCGGTGTATCACGAACTGGATATTAAGCCCTTTGTGAGTTCTTTGGACTACAAGGAACAGCCGTTGGTAGTGACGACGGAGAAAGCACAATACAGCTTTGACACTGACCAAGAAACGCTGATTAGAGAGGTGTTGGGCAAGCGGGAAGCGTTGGGCTGTGGAAAGATTGTGGTGAAGTCGGCGTTTAAGAAAAGGACGAAAACGAAGCCGGAAAGCATTGTGATCACGGTGGAGCTAACGCCGGATTATCAGAAGGATTATGAGATTATTCCTTATCATCGTGACCCGGATGAGAATCAGGCTGCGATCGCAGCATTTATGGAGAAATACATCACGAAGCCGTTTGAGTATTTGGAAAATGTGGTGGGGGTAGAGATCAACTTTAACAAGGTGTTTTATCAGCCTGAGCAGTTGCGAAGTGTAGAAGAAATTTTAGATGAGATAGACGCTTTGAATGATGAGCTGAAAACGTTAGAGGAGGGACTAACGCTATGAGAGAGACACTACAGACTTATGAAGAATATAAAGACAGTGGGCTTGCTTGGTTGGGCAGTATCCCCTCAGATTGGCCTATCGTCCGAAACAAAGAAATTTTCAAAGAGCGGGGAAGTGTTAGCAATACTGGACAGGAAACATTATTAACTGTTTCTCACATCACGGGGGTAACTCCTCGCAGCGAGAAGAATGTCAATATGTTCATGGCAGAAACAATGGTGGGTTACAAAATCTGCCATGAGGGTGATCTCATCATCAATACCATGTGGGCATGGATGGGGGCTTTAGGGACTAGCAACGAACTTGGAATATGCAGTCCTTCCTATAACGTCTATATGCCTCAAAAAGGGATTCCGTACAATCGCAGATACTTTGACTATCTGTTTAGAATTCCTAATGCAGTCATGGAAATGACGAGAAATTCCAAAGGGATTGTTTCGTCTCGACTGCGTTTGTATGCAAAAGACTTTTTTCAGATAGAGATAGTTTTACCGTCTTTACAAGAACAAGAAGCGATCGCCCACTACCTCGACACCAAAACTGTCCAGATAGATCGCAAAATTGACCTGCTAACCCAAAAAGCCCAACGCTATGAGGAATTGAAGCGATCGCTCATCAACGAAACCGTCACACGCGGTCTTGATAAGTCTGTGCCGATGAAAGATAGCGAGATCGAATGGATAGACGAAATTCCTGAGCATTGGGAAATCAGGCGGATTAAGGATATTACTATATCAGATGTTTCAGTAAAAACGCCATCTCAATTAAAGGGTGCAGATTTAATTGAGTTCGTTCCTATGAGTAATGTTGATGAAAGCCTTGGGGCAATCAAGGAATACAGTTTTGTAGAACTTGATAGTGTTTCTAGTGGCTATACAAAATTCAAAAACGACGATGTAATTTTTGCCAAGATAACACCTTGTATGGAGAACGGAAATGTAGCTTTAGTGAAAGATCTGAGATATGGAATAGGCTTCGGAAGCACTGAATTTATGGTCTTTAGATCTCGCAAAGAACTATTTCCAAAATATTTGCATTATTTCTTTCACAACATCCTATTCAGAAAAAATGCTGAACCTTTTATGAAGGGCACTGCGGGTCAAAAAAGAATTACAAGTTTATATATGTCAACACATGGTTTTGGCTTGCCACCGCTTGATGAACAAAAAACGATCGCTGATTATTTAGATAAAAAGACAGCGCATATTGATCGAGTAATAGCAAACATTAATTCCCAGATTGATATACAGAAAGAACTCCGTAAAACCCTGATCAACGATGTCGTTACAGGTAAAATCAAGGTGGCTTAACCCATGAGTGAACTACACCTGCAAGACAAATTCCTCGTTCCCTTCATCAAGTCAGAGTTAGGCTACCGAGAAGTCAAACCCAACACCGTCACCAACTCCCTCATCATTGAGGAAGACCTGCAAGAGTTTATTTCTACCACCACCCTCAACCAAAAGCCCTACGAAACCCTGCTGAGGAAATACAACGGCGACGCCAAAGCCCTACGAGATGAATTGATCGAACTCATCCAAGAGCGGATCGCCAGCAGTCGGAATATGGCACTGTTCATCAATGCCAATAAATCCGTTACTCTGCGAGGCGTTAAGCTCCATCTGTTCTATACCGATGACAGCGTGATTCACGGTAGCGACCTATTTCAGCAAAATATATTTTCCGTTATTCAAGAACTGCCCTATCAATGCAGCTATAACAACAAAAAAGTTATTTCTTTTCGTCCTGACCTCACCTTCTTTGTCAACGGTCTCTATCTAGGCTATAGCGAACTCAAAGCCAACTTTAGCAACCAGACCGCCAAGAAAAATGGACGGGGCAAAGTCACCAAAGACTACTTTGAAGCCGTCAGAAAATATTACGAAGTCTTTGACCAAAATCCTCACCTCAGCGATGCCGAAAAAGAACGCTACCGCAGAGACTTCCTGAAAATTTTTGAGAAGGCAATTCACATCACCACCACCGATATTGCCGAAACCTATGTTATCCGCACCATCGATCAATTCTTTGACGAGGCTCTAGCCACCTGTAAAACCGGAAAATATGACCTTGAGGAATTCAAGAAAAAAGTCACTGAAGTCTTTAAGCCCTATCCTCTGCTCAACCCCGATGCCGACAAAAAAGATAAGCTGAAAGAGCTGTTCACCTTCCACTACGGCAAAAGCTTCATGGAGAAAGAAATTCTCTACTACAACTTCATTGAGCGGGAAGTTCAAACCATCAACGGTCGCAAAGAACTCAAAGACGAAAAAGGGCAACTCATTTGCCCCCGTCCCAAACAAAAATTTGGCACCGATAAGATCCTGGCAAAAATTGACGAGTTCCTAGAACACGAAACCGAAGACGATTATTTCATTCACCAGCTAGAGCAACAGCTTGCCCACGTTGCCCCCACTAAACGCGCCGAACTCATCGAAAAACGTAGGTCATACGCTAACAACAAAAACGTCTATTCCCTGTTGTTGCAATATGCCGCTGGGTTTGGCAAATCCAACATTATCGGCTGGACAGCCCTACAGCTCAAAGACCTACGCCGCAATGATGAGTATGTCTACGATAAGGTCATGATCGTGGTCGATCGTCTGCAACTCCGCAGTCAGATTGACGCCAAAATGCGGAACATGAACATTGAAAACTCCATGTTCCTTGAGGCTCACGATAAAAAGACCTTTCTCGAAGCCCTCACTTCCGATAAGCGCTTAGTCATCATCAACCTGCAAAAGTTTCAGGACGTGCGGAAAATCCTCGATGCTGACACCCTGCAAAGACTGGCTGACCTCCGTATTGTCTTCCTCATTGACGAGATTCACCGCTCCAACAGTGGCAGCCAACACGAAGAAATGGTCAATATCTTCAATGTGTTGCAAACCCCCTTTGATGCCAACGCCACTTATAACCAAATCCGCACTAAGAAAAACCTGATCATCGGCTTCACCGCCACCCCCGACGATAACACCCTGGCAAGGTTCGGAGAATTCAGCGGCTATGCCGAAAGCGAAAAGCTATGGGTGCCCTTCGATGCCTACACCATGAATGAGGCCATCAAAGACGGCTTCATCCTCAACCCCATCAAGAACATTGTTCCCGTTGCGTTAAAGATGCTGTTTGACAAACCCAGCAATGACCTAGAGGGCTTTGAGGAACCCAACTATAAAGACGCGGATAAGAAGCAAATCTACGAAGAACCCGAACGGATAGACGCGATCGCCAAATACATCGCTGATTTGCTCGTCAAAGATGTCTATCGACAAATCAGGGGCACAGGCAAAGCCATGCTAGCGGTGTACTCCATCAAAGCCGCTCGACTATATGCTCAGGTCGTTAAACGTCACTTTCAGACCATCACCCAACAACGCAAATATGAGAAGTATGCGGATGCCCCCATCTATGTGGTGTATTCCAGCAGTCAAGACCAGCAAAGCGCTACCGGGTTAAATGATGGACTCAGCGAAGAAAAAGTCTTAGAAAACTTTGCCCTCAGAAAAAACGGCTTAATCATCGTCGTTGCCAAACTGCAAACCGGATTTGATGAGCGGCGATTACACACCCTATTCCTCGATAAAGAAATTAGGGGCATTGCTGCCATTCAAGCCATTTCCAGGGTTGACCGTACCGCCAAATACAAAAACGACTGTAAGATCGTTGACTTCTCCTATAACAACGTCAACGTTCAAAACATCACCGATGCCTTCGAGCATTTCTCTGATGTGGTGGTGAGTGATTCTGACCCGTTTAGCGATCGGCAGGTGTTAGACTTCCTCTTTTCAGAACTTAAAAAAACTGCGATTTACAACCAGTTTTTTGACCTATTCCTGCAAATCTTTAATGACGAAGCCAAATGTAACGATCCAGAAAGATATCTGGATTTAGAAAGTAGCATTGAGAAGCATATCTCAGCCAACCCTGAGCATACGGCTGATGCCAAAGCCAAAGCAGCGCAATACTTCACCATCTTTAACCGCATCGAGTATGTGATCACCCTCGATGACAAATATAAAGAACCTAGCTTTCTCGCCTTCCTACGACTGTTCAACCGACTCTATAACCAACTGCATCGCACCGATGATGTCAAAGACCCCATTGAAGTCTACTTTGACAACCAAATCGGCATCGTTGAAGTTGAGCCTCAAGAAACTGAACCTAAGAAAAAGCGAGAAACTAAAATTGCAAAAGGTAAACCACCAGGAGATACAGTTTACCAATTTGATATTTTGGCAGTTATCGAAGCTCGCAATGAGCAGGAAGAACTCAAGGCAGAACGTATCAAAGAGTTTGAAGGTAAGATTCAAGACTTGTTCAAATATGTCAGAGGCTCTGATGAAGGTAAACGCTTGATCATCAAAATCAACTCTGATGTACCAGAAGACGAAATCTATGAAGACTTCGCTAAAATCTACCGCAAATACAAAGTTCTGAATCGAAGAACTGTGGGAGAGTATTTTTTCAAAGAAATGGAAGATCTCGTCAACAAACTTTGTGATGACTTTGAAGCTTTAATCCGTAGATCCTATGATTAGGTTGCTTCTAAACAAGCAATGGAATTGACTGAATTATTTCTTTGGTTGTTTTTTCTATCTATTATGAATAAGAAAAAACAGATGTTCTAACATTCACTGACTACAACTAATCGCTGAAATTAATCCACCACATCCCGAAACTGGGCAGCGCTAAGGGCTGTATAGCGTACCGTATGCTGAATCTGCTTATGGCCTAGCCATTCCTGAATAATTCTCAGAGGATATCCCTTCTCAACCATCAGATAACCTCTGGTATGCCGTAGAACGTGAGGGTGGCTTAGCTCCTCTGGTAAGGCGATCGCAGCAGCAGCAGCCTTAAAAACCTTAGATACAGCCTTACCACTGATACCCTTGCCCCCATAGCCAGCAAAGATGAAAGGGGCGGCTGGGTATTCTCGCTTTAATCTCCTCAATTTCCTAAGCTCCTGACCGTCCAGCGGGTGAGTGTTTGATTTTGACCCCTTGAGGCGGTGAATGTAGATCTCGCCCTGATCGAAGTTGACATCTACCCATCGCAGCAACCCGATCTCTTCGCGACGTAGACCGTAGCGATATGCCATGTAAAGCATGAGCCAGTTACGGTAAGCATGTTTGCCCTTGCCCTGCTTGATCGTGTTGAGGAACTGGGTTAGCTCACTCTCAAATAGGTGCTGTCGATGCCCACCATAGGGATCGGCTTTTCGTTTTCTAGCTGGCTCTAGTACTGAGGTGCGAACGCCCTTGATTTGCAGCTCTTCAGAGACAATCTTCAAAAGTTCCGTTTTTGGTGATTGAAGCACTTCGCTAGACATCCCTCAAACTCCTATAGTGTTGTGGCTAAATAGGCGGAAAGTTCCGAAAAGGGTTATAAACGGAACTTGGCAGTTTCATAAAATTTATGAGCACAATTGCTCTGTTGGTGAAGATTTGATGTGGTTTAGCAATTAATGCTGATCAGCCTCCTGTTAGTTGGCTTTCTATAGGTATAGAGAGCTATGCAAGGCAAGGCGTTAACCAGCATATGGAAGAATATAACCGTCATTATTCAGATAATTCCTTCTGGAAGAAGATAAAGGCTGTTGCTGCCTCTGCAGGGAAGGAGATTACAGGGTAGTGCCAAAGAGGTAAGGATAGCCAAACTCTAGCTGAGGTCGGATGCGGCAATAGCTGTTGAAGCCGTAATGCTGGGATGGTGCCACTTAAAGTTACCAATGTCATTAAGACTCCTCCACTGCCCCAGTTGCTCCTCCAAAAACACTGTCAAAAACGGCAAGATCCATAATGGCAAGCAAAACCATAAGTGCAACGACTGTGGTCGCCAGTTCGTTCAAGACCCCCAGAATAAGATTATCGATGAAGCCACCAAACGACTGATTGACAAGCTCCTGCTTGAGAAGATCCCGCTTGCCGGCATCGCTAGAGTAGCCGAGGTCTCAGAAGTGTGGCTCCAGCAATACGTCAATGCTAAATATGGGCAGGTGCCCCGACAACTGGAGGTCAGCGCCAAAAAAAGGGGCGCTTGACGCTTGAGTGCGACGAGGCCTGGTCGTTTGTGGCTAACAAAGCGAACAAACAGTGGATTTGGCTGGCCCTCGACCGCAGCACACGTGAGATTGTGGGCGTTCACATCGGTGATCGCAGCCAGGAGGGAGCCAAAGCCCTCTGCTCTTCTTTGCCCCCGGTCTATCGTCAGTGCGCCGTCTGCTACAGCGACTTCTGGCAGGCCTATCAAGCGGTCTTACCGAGTAAGCGGCATCGTGCTGTAGGCAAAGACAGTGGGCAAACAAATCATATTGAGCGCTTTAACTGCACCCTGCGGCAGCGAGTTTCAAGGTTGGTTCGCAAGACCCTTTCATTTTCCAAGAAACTGGAGAATCACATTGGTGCTATCTGGTTCTTTATCCACCACTACAACGCATCCTTACCTCTTTAGGACTACCGATTACAGAAAAGGTCTTAACCCTTTATTACTGTTTTTGCGATCGCGATACCCCAGCCTGGGCTAAAACTGTAATTGTTGGTGCCCTAGGGTATTTCATCCTTCCCCTAGATGCAATTCCTGACATTACCCCAGTTGCTGGTTATACCGACGACTTTGGAATGCTTGCTTCTGCCTTTGCTATGGTTGCAGTTCATATTAAGCAGGAGCACGTCGATCAAGCTAGGGAAAAGCTCAAAATTTGGTTTCAACCATAGAAACCTAAAAGTATCAACAGAGCAGCTATAAAGAATCGCCCTATGGAAATTATTTAGTAATCACTGGGTAGCAGGATGGTTGTATAACCTTCCTCATCCAAGTAAGTACTTACCCAAACATCTTCACCATTGATGCAGTAGTAAGACATGATCTGACCGTCGCCAGTTTTGATGGCGATCGCATTGAGTTTGCCATCGTCGCTAGTGGCTAGCGCTTGCAGAGAAATTTCTTCTTTGGTCAGCTCTGGCAAAATGTCGTTATAGTGCCCAGCCTTACCAAAATCGCCTGAAACATGGCGTTTGAGTAGATCGTTAGGGGAAATACCCGCTTGTTCTAAAACATCTAGAGCGGCTGGTGTGGCGGTGCATTGTTGTAGGTCAAACAGCATGGTGAAGTCTTCTTTGGTTTCATGAAATAAATTAAGCAAAGGGAAAGGGGCAGGATGAATGATTAACCCTGCCCCCATAGTGGTTAACTAGCGGCTAAGCATTGACCTATTTGCTCATACTGATCAGCCGAGACATAATCCTTTTTGGGTAGTAAAGAATAGTAATGGTTAAGAACGCAAAGAGGCATTGTAATGATGCACAAAATACCAAATTGCACCAACGTGATTACTCAACTTTTTGGAGAACGACAAGGTCTTACGAACTAAGCGTCCTACTCGCTGTCGCAAGGTGTTGTTGAATCGCTCAATGTAACTGGTTTTTCCGTTTCTTTGCCAACTGCTCGATGCCGCTTGCTGGGAAGTACCCCCTCATAAGCCTCCCAGAAATCGGTGTAGCAGATCGCGCACTGACGATAAACCGGTGGTAAGGATTGCCAGAGTCCTTTTGCGCCTTGCCGAGAACGTGCACCGACAAATACCCCAACAATTTCACGGCTATCGGCATCCATGGCTAACCAAATCCACTGCTTGTTCGCTTTAGAGCCAACAAAAGACCACATCTCATCGAGCTGAATCGTCAGCCGTCCCGGTTTTTTTGGGTGACTTCGATGGTTCTCGGCGTTTGGTAGAACTTCTGATTGACATACATTTGCAACCACCGTTGAGAAACACCTGTCACCCGTGCAATCGCTGCCAGTGCTAGGCGTTCGAGCAACAACTTATCAATCAATTGGCGAGTCGTCTCATCAATCGGTTGCCGGGTTGCCCCCTCAACAAATTGCCGTCCACAATCCTGGCACCGGAATCGGAGTTTGCCGTAATGGGTATGTCCGTATTTGATGATTTGAGGAGATTGGCACTTAGGACAGTTCATCGATTTGGCTGCAATGCTTGATGCTCCTAGCATATCAACTCGCCATTACTATTCATTACTACCATTTCCTCAATATCGATACGTAATAATCCCTTCTAAACAAAGTTCCCCAATCCTTCTAAAAGGAAACCCCTCTCAAATCATGAGAAGGGCTTCGATTTCTGGAATTAGGGCGCGGTTTTAGCTTTTGATGTCTTGGTTTGGAGCGCTCCGTTTAATCAAGACACTGATGTACTCGCCAGTCGTTCCTATGGGTTGTGGCTGAGTCCAAAAAGTCTTGTCAGCGTAATTCAAAGTAGCCAGCAGTTTTTGCGTTGCAATGATCGCTCCGTAATCCCCAATGAGGATGTGCTTAAGCGTTTCCTGGCTAGAGAGAACCGGAATGGAGCGCAGTAATTCAGTTTTGCTAGTGATCATGTTCCTACCTTCTAAAAGAAAACAGGGAGACCTCTAGGGCTCCAAGAAGGTATGAAGATGGGCACTAGGGCTAAAATGAGCCTAGCGCTTCCTTTCTACCTGCATTAGATTGGGAGCGTTAGGGGGATTGGAAAGGGTCCAAGCTTTCCTTTCTCCCGTCTAGGCTCTCCCTGCATCTAAAACGGTATCAGAACAGTTCAGTGAGTTCAACCGTATTCAAAAAAGTCTTGAAAGCTAGGGCAAAATAGGCAAATAAAAAATGCGAAGTGCGATCGCACTAAGTCAGCTACTGAGCACCTGCCTCAACCAGCATTTGAATAATCTCATCGTATGCTTGCTGTCCAGTTCGAGTTTCCTGCCGCTGAGTTCGAGCTTCCTCCAGCACAGACCCACTGGATTGAAGATTTGGATTAGCGCCATGCTGTAACAACAGCCTCACCAAATCGGAACGACCTGCAGCAGCAGCATCCATCAGGGGGGTTCTACCAGCGGCAAGCTGATTGGGATCGGCTCCATGCTGCAAAAGATGTTCAGCTATTTCGTAAAAGCCTCGATTTACAGCTTCTACCAGTGGGGTATATCCTTCATCCCCATATAAGTTGACGTTCGCGCCTCTCTCTACCAAGAGCTTGACCATCTCACTACGACCTCTAGCGGCAGCGTGCATCAGCGCATGACCGTCAATGTAGCCTCCAGCATTAGGATTAGCGCCTTCTGACAGGGCAGCTTCTGCTCCTGCTAGATCGTTGTCATGAACCGCCTGCAATAGCCGATCATCCAGAGTTGGCCGTGTGCTGGCTGCAGCATTAGATCCGGGAGTTTCGGGGGCAGCACCCACTGATACAGGACTCGTAGAAGGCTCAGGAAAATTTGCTTCTGGAGGTGTTTGACAGCTTGCAAGGCTTAAACTTACGAGGCCCATGATGAAAAAAAGCCTTTGCTGAGGAATGCCAGCCATCCCGATCTCCTTGTGGCCGATGATTTGTACTCTGGTTCTAGCAGAGGAAATGGCATCGCCAGAAAATTGCAACCTTTCGCAATTGGGGTGTGCGATCGCAACCCCGTTCTCCCCTTGAGGATGAGGACAGCTTGTTTCTCAGACTCAGATGCAGAAAAGCGGCTACCTACATTTCGCAGGTAAACAGAATATTTTCCCAGAGGTTTTACAAGATTCTGCTAACGCTATACCCGGCTAGTAGGGTTTAGGCTGGCAATTTTTCATCTGGGCAAAGGCTAGGCCTGTGCCTAGAATGGCATCATTTAAGGCGTGCCATTTCACCAGGATTTGATACCGATGCCTCTGCCCTTTGATGCGGCCTCCACCCAAAAGCGGGTTGATCGGTTTTGGCAGCTCTCCGCTAGTTTTGGCATGGAGCGCAATGCTTATCACAATTATCTCAACGAGATCGTTAGCGATCGCTATGCCCTAATCAACGGTCTTCAGATCCTACGAGACGAACTGCAGCTTGCGGCAGACAGCCCTACAGACATGAAAGCCTGCGGGGCAGATATGAGCCTGCCCAGTGTAGTGACAACCCTGGCCTATACAAACTGCGGCGATCGCATCCACCAAGGCGAAGCCACCAAACGCTACCGTGATGTGGTAGCCTCCCGGTTTGCCACCCTCTCAGAAATCGGTGAACTGAAGCTAGAAGCCTTTTTCCCCGCTGGCGGCGGCACCGATAATGGAGCCACCCTGGCCCACGTAACCGTCGCCCACGAGTTAGATGAGCACCTAAAACAGCTCGTTTACGAAGGCAACCCCCAGTCTATTTCGCTGGTCGCGATTGATCTCAAAACCCATGTAGGGCGATTGCGAGAGAATGGCAAACAGGTCTACGGAAAAACGCGAGAGTCTCCCTGGCGCGAACCGCGTGCGGCCTGTGGTGCCATTGTCGGAGCGCTGAGCCATTACCACCCCGAAAATTTTATTCATCGCCGCATTCGCAACGACCTGGGAGAGCGAAATTTTCAATATCTGTCGAGCCAGCAAATCTTGACTGAAGAGGGGGTCGATATCACGATGGCGGTGGCAGCCGCCATTGTCGCCATTCGGGGCATTCGTAATACTGCAATGGCCCTGTCGCAAGAGATGGATGAGCGGGGACTAGGGCACCTTACGGCCAGTATGACGGTCAATCGCCCTTCGCGAGATGACCTGGTGGTTTATCTTGCCCGCGCCACAGTGTTTAACGGCAAAGTGCGAATTCAGAGCATGGGCACCGAGGCCAAACGGTACAGCGGCAAGCTGGTGGAATATGCCGGAGAAAAGCGATTACAGCTTCGGTATGACGATTGGGACAGCGAAGACGTACCGGTAGAAGAGATCGACTACAAAGCTCGACCGTCGGGATTATGAGACAGCAATCCTGTAAATTCTGGTATTGGGGAAGAGGTAGCGGCTTAAATAATCCGACAAGCCAGGTCTGGAAACTTATCGCTCTGATGGGCGAGTTCCTGCGCTACCAGGCTCTCTGGTACTGTACCGGATAGCTATGGCTATCTACTTGAAGAACTTTAGCGGCTCTATGCGCCCAGTAGGGATCTCGCAGCAGTTCTCTGCCTAGCAGCACCATATCAGCCTGCCCAGTTCGCAGAATATGGTCTGCCTGCTCTGGTGAAGTGATCATGCCTACCGCTGCAGTGTCAATATCTGCTTCTCGCCGAATGCGATCGCAAAAAGGAGTTTGATACCCTGGCCCTGTAGGTACTCGCACCCCAGGAACCAGCCCTCCTGATGAGCAATCGACAACATCTACTCCCAGCGTCTTGAGCTTCTGGCTCAACAGTACGCTCTGTTCAATGTCCCAACCGCCTTCTGCCCAATCAGTGGCTGAGATGCGCACCCAAAGCGGAGTACTGTCGGGAATGGTCTTTCTGACAGACTGCACCACCTCAATCAGGAGCCGAATCCGATTGTCAAAGGTTCCTCCATACGCATCACTGCGCTGATTGCTTAGGGGAGAGAGAAATTCATGCAGCAGATAACCGTGGGCAGCATGGATCTCAATTACCTGAAAACCGGCCTCTAGTGATCTTTGGGCTGCATTGACAAAAGACTGCTTGACTTGCTCAATCCCGGCTGCATCAAGTGCTTCAGGTGTAGGGCTGCTCTCATTAAAGGGAATGGCACTGGGTGCAAAGACAGGTCGCCAGCCACTTTCGTCTTCAGCAAGGGGCTTTCCTCCCTCCCAAGGCTTAGCGCAGCTCGCTTTTCTCCCTGCATGGGCTAGCTGGATACCTGCGACTGCTCCCGTTCCTTTCAGCAGAGCTGTAATTTTTGAAAGCATCTCGATATGCTCATCCGACCAAATGCCCAAGTCAGCAGGCGTAATTCTACCCTTAGGCTCTACAGCCGCTGCTTCTGTAAACACTAGACCCACTCCCCCCACCGCTCGGCTAACCAGGTGAACGAGATGCCATTCATGAGCAAACCCATCTTGACTGGAATACTGACACATGGGAGACATGCCGATCCGATTTCGGAAGGTCACACCTCGCATTTGGAGGGGCTGAAAGAGGGGTGTCATGGAGCTAAATCTCTTTGCTGATTGGGATTTTGCTGTTTTAGGCTAACGTTTCCACCTAGAAGTTGAAGTTATCTGGCGGTATAAAAAGTTTTTGCAGTCTTATCGATTTAGCCCTATCTAGGAGTGGTTGGCCCGCTCACTCCAGCCCGAAACGTCTCCATGCAACAGCAATAACGTTTTGTGTTGCGATCGCAATGGGCATAGGCATTCTCGATATCTAGCGTTATGACTAAGGTTCACAGGGTTCAAGTAGTTCTACCGATTTTTGGGAAGGGGAGTTGATTATGAGCCAGCTAACAGGAAGACAAGAGGGAACTCCCCGAGCAGATTTGTTGTCCGGTATAGTCGAGCTTTCTGGTTTAACAGACCTGGCTGAAGCCGCGATCGTCAACGCCTCGATTGTTACCTTTAGTGGTGACGACACCATCAAAGGCACGGCCACTGTAGTCTCCAGTGAGGGCAGCGCTAAGGCAGATGGTATAAAGTCCAGCTCGCTAGATGCGGGTTCTGGCAATGACGTATTCACAGTTAAGGCCAACGCCACTGGGGCAGAGCAAGCCCTCGCCTATGGGGTACGCTGGGCCTCCCTTCGCGGCGGATCAGGGATCGATACGTTCTCTATTTTTGCCGAGGCAACCAGCCCCAACTTAGCTAAAAGCTATGGGCTTTACCAAGCCTCGGTTTTCGGCGGTAACGGCAGAGATGCCATAAAAATTACCAGCGTGGCAGGCGGAGAGCAGCCCGAAAGTTATGGAACCTACAAGGCTGCAATCTTTGGAGAAAACGGCAACGATACTATCACCGTTAGCAGCACTGGTAATGGCAGCCTAGCAGGCCAAGTCTATGGGGTTTATGGAGGCCAAGTCAGTGGCGGCAACGGCAATGACACCCTTGCCGTTAAGAGCATCAGCACTGGCGTCAATACTGCCTCCAGCGTAGGGGTCTATGCAGCCTCTATCGAGGGAGGTCGGGGTAATGACACTATTCGCATTTTAGGGGACAGCCGGGGTGTTTTTAGCGGCAATGGTTTTGGCCTGCAGGGGGGGACTGTCAGCGGCGGCAGCGGCAACGATGTCATCACCATTTCAGGCTTTGGTAGTGGCAGGGGAGCCAACGGTACCGGAGTTGATGGCGGCTCTGTGAGTGGCGGTAGCGGTAACGACCGGGTCACTATTTCTGGCACCGGTAGTGGTGGCAACGGAGGATCAGGCATCGGCCTCTCCCGAGGCTCGATCGATATGGGCGAAGGCAACGATACTATTACCATCTCTAGCTCTGCGTTTGGGAGCCTTGGGCTCGGCAGTACTGCCGTGAACGAGTCAACCGTGCGGGGCGGCGATGGCAACGATGTTATTGCCATTACTGCGATCGCAAAGTCAAGCAACCCCATTCTCGGCACAGCCTCTGGGGTGAGCAAGTCCCAGGTTGACGGCGGTCGAGGAGATGACTTGATTAGAATTTCGGCTCAGGTTGGGGATAGCTTTTTGCTGGGCTATGGAGTGTCCCAGTCAAAGGTCAACGGCGGCGATGGTAATGATGTGATTACTATCAGCGGTACCACCCTGGCCCTTGATGATGCGCTGATCTATGGAGGCAAAGGCAACGATGTCTTTAACACTGGCAGGGGCGACGGCACTATAGACGGTGGCGCGGGCAAAGACCTAATCTTCCTAGATTTCTTTGATGCAGCCACCATGACCATCATGGCCCAAGGCAATAAGGGTTTGCAGATTACTGGCGCTGTAGAAGTGGCTGGTAAGCCAGTGGGCTGGAGCCAAACCATCCTAAACATGGAGCAATTCCAGGTAGGCAGCACTATTTTTACCACTGCTGTGGAAGCAGCCGCTTTTTTGCAGCCCGCTTAACCCTACCCCAAATTACTGGTCAGCACTAAAGTGGATAACCCTCACAGACAATTCGGCCTGCCAGGATCGTGTCCTTTTGCCTGCGGTTGCTGATAGGTAGCCAGAAATATTCATTGCGAGCAAAGCGAAGCAATCCCTGAGGCTGCTTCGCTTTGTTTGCAGCAACAAGCATGTTTAATTTAGGCTACTTACTAAGTTATTACTGTCTTAAAAGTCTTGAGCCTACATCACTATTCCAAGATATTGAAAAGCTTCAATACATACTCTAGGATTTCGCTCTAACAATCTTTTTGCAATTGCATAGAACTGCCGCAAACTGCTAGCGCTGAGTTTAAATCACTTACCGCTGTTGCAGGGGAGCGTTATCCTGCCAGGGTTTTCACTTCCTGCAGCTTCAGGTTCCCCTTAGCAAAACAAACTTGTTAATTTTTGTAAAATTTTGTGTTCGTGTTATTGTGGAGGTGTAAAGAGTTCAGTTTTCCTCTCTAGAAGCTTTCGATTTCCACCTTCTGCTGAACTAAAAATTTCACAGGTAGATCCGCAATATGTCATTTACAGTCGATTCTGCACGTGGAATTTTTCCTAGCACGTTAGCTGCCGATGTAGTGCCTGCCACTATCGCCCGCTTTAACCAACTGAGTGCTGAAGATCAGCTTGCATTAATTTGGTTTGCTTACCTTGAAATGGGTAAAACGATTACTATTGCTGCTCCAGGAGCAGCTAGTATGCAGTTTGCTGAAACAACCTTAAATCAGATTCGACAAATGTCGTTTCAAGAGCAGTCGCAGGTCATGTGTGACCTCACAAACCACGCCGATACACCCATCGGGCGAACCTATGCGACTTGGTCTGCCAACATCAAACTAGGCTTCTGGTATCAGCTTGGGCAATGGATGGATCAGGGCCTAGTAGCTCCTATTCCAGCCGCTTACAAGCTCTCAGCCAATGCTGCAGCTGTCTTGCAAACCATCAGAGGTTTAGAGCCAGGTCAGCAAATTACGGTTCTACGAAATACCGTGGTTGACTTGGGGTTTGACTCAAGCAAGTTAGGAACCTACACCAAGATTTCTGAACCCGTTGTTGTTCCTGCAGAGATTGATCAACGAACTCAAGTCACCATTGATGGTGTAGATAATCCAATTATCTTGAGCTACATGAACAATCTCAATGCGAATGACTTTGATGCGCTAATTGAGATGTTCGAGCCAGATGGCGCTCTCCAACCCCCCTTCCAAAGACCCATCGTCGGCAAAGAATCTGTGCTTCGGTTTTTCAGAGAAGAGTGCCAAAATCTGAAGCTCATCCCCGAGAAGGGAATTGCTGAACCCGCTGCCGATGGTTATACCCAGATAAAAGTCACCGGCAAAGTGCAAACTCCTTGGTTTGGTGCAGGTGTGGGCATGAATATGGCCTGGAGATTCTTGCTTAGCCCTAACGATAAAATTTTCTTTGTTGCTATTGATTTGCTGGCATCTCCCAAAGAACTGTTAAATCTTGCCCGCTAAATTAATAGATGAGTAAACGCTAGATAAAAGCGATTGCTCGATCTAGCAATAGGCGTTCTCTCTTAGGGAGGACGCCTATTGCTTTGAGCCTTCTCCTCCTGCCGCCTTAAGGAGTAAGCAGCTAACTTCTAATACCAATTCCAGAAAAAAGTGCTGCAGATAAGAGGGTGAGAGAGTGGATGAGTAGCGGCTATTTAGAGAGTTGGCATAAGAAAAGCAATAAACAAGTGAAACTATCCCTCATTCTTGTGAGTTGACAATTCCAAAAATCGCGAAATATCAGGTTAAGTTATAAAATTATGAGACAGAACTTATTATAATGTTACATATGACAATCGTGCCCAGCTCAATATAGATTCCGGCTTTAGTATGCAAGCAAGTGACGTTCAATGGTCTCAGACAGAGAAAAAAGCAGCTCAAGCCGCTTTCGATAAAGCTTATGAACGTGAGATCAAAGCTTTGATAGAAGAAGTTCATGAAAGAGCAGGTAGGATTTCAGAGCTTGATGAAATTTGGCGTTTGCACGATTTTTTAAGTGCTAGGCGACATGACATAGACGGCAAGTACGACTATAGCTATTCAGTTCTTATCTTTACCTTTGCTAGATTGGTCAAAGAGGGGTGGCTACATCTCAGCGAGTTAGATGGGCTAGAGGCCGATAAACTGACTAAAGTGGCGGCTCTTACCCATATGTGAAAATCAGGTCAGCCTAGCTCTTTTGTACTTCCTACGCTAATTGCTAAAGGGCTAATCATGCGAACATTTAAGACGATCAGTAGCCGCTAATTAGGGACGCCAACACAATGGCGTCCCTGCCCTTTGTGCTGGCAGATTTATAGCCACGTAACAGCCAGGTTTGAAAGCTGTTTGATAAGACATTAAGTACTGCGTTCGCCATTACTCTGCCACTTCGATCATGACTACATTAGTGCTTCGTTCGCAATGGCAGCGCCATATTATAAAATTTTAGAGATTTCAGATCGCTATGCAAAGCCTTATCTCTGGCTTTATGAAGCCTACGTTAATGCATATTTTTAGTGCGATCGCAAACCTAGCCAACCTTTACTAATACGGAAATTAGTAAAGGGAAATCCCTTGCAGCTTTAGCTGCAAGGGAACTCAATGACTCTCTAACTACCACTACCTTTCTAAAATTCCCACAAAGGCAGATCAGCCACCGCTTAAATGGGCATAGAAATAGATGTAGTTACTTTTCTATGACTGGTTTTGACCGCCACAGTTCCAGACGTTATGGTTATGACATTGTGAAGAATCTGCTTGGCAGTAAAGGCTATGCCGTGAAGGCCTCTAGCTTTCCAACGCAGTAGGCAAATGGGATGCCGCTTCTCGGTTACGCATATAGAGTCAGGACAGGTGTACCTTATTTTGCAACCCCCACCGTCGAGACAGTGGGGGTTGCGTTTGTTCTAAAGACGGCTGGGGACTGACCTGCTCACACCTTCGGCAATTCTCAGCTAAGTTTTACTCTCCACTCATCTGAACATCAACGCGTTCTCAGATTGGCTTGCAATTCTATGTCCTGTAAGCGACAAAGCTTACGGCCTAAACAAGGACTAAATTTATGAAAAACTCAATCCTAGGCGGCATTTCTTTACTTCTCTTGGTTGGCCTAGCCCTTCCAGCTAATGCCGCAGAAACTCTAAATGCGACTCAAGTATCAAATCTGGCCTATCAAGGTCAGCTCAGAACTCAGGGCATTAACGGCTACAGCAGCCTTGTCCAAGGCGTCTTATCTCGTGAAGTCACAGGTCAATCCGTAGTTGAAGCGGCCGTTGCCGGTGGTCGCTTGCCAGAGAGCGCCCTTCAAGATGCTAAGTTTATCAGCAACGTTAACTCTATCCTTAACCAGATCGCTCGGGGAGCGACTAATAGCTAAATCGGGTACTTCACTCGGCAGTACTTCTTACTAGTCAAAACATATACGCCTTGCCCTGCCCAACGGCAGGGCTTTTTTAGGCACTAGCAGGCAGGATGGTTTGAGGGATGGGTTGCGATCGCAACCCATCCCCCACCATCCCCCAGCTCATAAGCTACTCGATCAGCCTGTCTGATACACAGCTGAGGGATTACAGCAGAGAAAGGCAGAACGACACGACTCGTCAATACTGCATCCCACGCGGCCCACGTGTACTTAAAGAAAACAGATTCAGGGTTGATGCTTCTCTGCCAAGGCCAGCAGTTCTTCTAGCAAGATAGGCTTGTCAAACTGAGAGATAACCCTAGGGGTTTCCCAGGCTAATACCTCTAGTCCTGCCAATACGTCTATTTCCCAGACAACAGCCCCCTCCCGATACACTCGAATCCACTGGCCATCGCAATCCACATCGACCTGAGGCCGAAAGATGCCGTTGGCGATGTCAATACCCATAAACTGCAGCTGTTCTGGGCCATAGAGGCTAATCGGATGAGAATCGCCAGAAAGCAGACTGGCATCAAACTGTGGGTAGCCAAACTCTTCCTTAAGAGAAGTATTCAGTTCTGGGCACTCCAACGGATGGCACCATCCCATCTTTTCAATCACCTGCAGCCCCCAAGCTCTGGCCCCAAATTCATTAGGGGTAGGATCTAGCTCATACACCCAGATGTAGTTAGGCGATAGCTGTTGCTCTGAACCATCAAACCAGCGCACGGTAGGCCCGGTTTGCCAACGCATGACTTCATCGGCATCAGGCACCGAGTTGAGCGGCACGGAGGGAGCATAAGGCTGCACCTTATCCAAGTAGCGCTGAATGTAGCTGTCTGGTTTAACGGCCCAGTGGGAGAGCTCGTGGAGCGTGGTGGCCCAATTATTGCCTGCTCGAAACCAGTCCGGCAGAGGCACCCCAATTTGATGGGCCAACTCAAAGATGTCATCAACGGTGGGAATAGTCTTCACAACAGCCTCCAGTTGCAAAAATGCAGTTAAAGCTCGAAATTCTCTCATAAGTGAGCGAATTGAGCAAGCAAGATAAAGAGCAATACCTAGCTAGCCGCATTCGGTTAGCCCTTTACGCAGTTTTCACCGTTCTAGCGAGGGCCTAGCGAGGGCCTGGCCTCGATGAGTTGGAGTGCTGACAGGCGCAGAACCCAGCCATCTCAGGAGAATTGCTCAGCGTCCTCAATACGATTGAACTCCTTAGCTGATTCTGATACTTTTTTAGTGCAAGGCTACTGTTTAAGCAACTCGCTACTGGTTGCCGTCTATGAAACTGGCTCAACCTTATCAGCCACTACTTCTTCGCATCTTACACGGGCTTACTGGTCTGTTTCTAGTGGCTGCAATCCTAACAGCTTTCTGGACCTACGATACCTATGATGGGCGCTGGGGAAGAATTCCACTGCCCTCCTATAAAGACATTGAAGGGATACATGGAACTTTTGGATTGTATACCTTACTGATATTTCCCGCGTTTGTGATCTACGCATTTCACAGAGGGCAAAAGCGGCTGATTCAACCCGATTCGTTTACTAAATTAACTCAGGTCAACAAACCTATTTGGTGGTACACGCTAAACCGTTTTACCAACACGGCTGTCCTCCTTGCCCTAACGTTTGCGCTATTTAGCGGCAAGATGATGGATGAAACCTGGTTGCCAAAAGGGGAATTAAATCATGCTTGGTACTATGCCCATTTAATTTCATGGTTGATTATGGTGATTGCGATCGCACTTCACCTGTTGATAAATGCCAAAGTTGGCGGCGCTCCATTATTGCTATCCATGCTCAACCGGCAATTTCGTGATAAAGATAGTCCTACTTATTGGTCTGCCCATCTCGCTCAGTGGTGGTTGAGCGTTCAGCAAGGCGCTTGGTCAAACTGGTTTCAATCTTCGCGTACGCTAGTTTTTTTGGAAGTGGCTATCTTAATCAGTCTGGTTGCTGCCTGGATTATTCCACTGTTTAAGTAGCTGCCATTTATTAGCAGAGTGCATTAGCGGAGAGTACATAACGCCAGAGGCGCGGCTTCGCCTACGGCAATGTTCTGAATGCACTGCCTTAAAGGAATTTCAGCCGCTGAGCACTCAAAGCCCCCGCGCAGTTGGAGCAGCTCTTTACGCAATTCATAAAGCTGCTGCCCGAAGGCACAAGCCTATAATCAAGGCAAGCCGGAAAAAGTTGACTCGCACCAAGCGACCCTTTCCGTGAACCGGGAAAACCATGCTGACACTCAAGCAACTCAGGCAAGACGCCTACCAAAACTGGGAAGTCATCTGCATTGAGCGAGGAGTTTATAACCCTGCTCCAGATTCCATCGGCCTTCCCCCAATCAGGGCCGAACAACTGCCCATCACCAACACCGCCTTCAAAAACGAAATTCGTAAACGCTTTGGCGACCTGCGGCGACACGCTACCTGGAAACAAGCGGCTGTGTGGATGGCCGCCCAAGGCGTGTCTCAGAGCTACCTAGAGCCCTACCAAATCGTCGGCTACCTGGTTTCTCCTGGCTACATGAACGATCTCGTTCGCCAGCACTATGGGAAAGAAGTCATTGAAGCCATGCTGCAATTCCCTGAGGTGTTGGGTTTAATTCGAGATGGACTAGAGCAGATACAGCAAAACGCTGAATATCACCGTGAGCGGGCGCTAGTGGAGCAATTTGTTCGAGAAGGGCACCCGCTTCCTACTGTGGGCGCGATTGCGATCGCAGCCTAACCACTCATCCGTTCAGGGCATTATCCTGTGTCGTCTGCCGCTTCCGACCCTATTTCTTATACCGCTCGCATCGTAGCGGCGAAGCGAGCCATTGAGCAATCTCACCCAGGCCGACTGTTTGAAGACCCCTATGCGGCTCTACTGGCAGGCGACGAGGTAGAGAACCTGCTGGTCAAATGGCGAGAAGTCGCACGCAGGCAGGATCGGCCCTTAGAAGATGTGATTGTCAAACGCACTCGCTACATCGCTATCCGCACTCGCTTCTTTGACGATCTTTTGCGGTCTGCCCTTAGTGAAACAGACAACTCACAAATAGTCATCCTGGGAGCAGGACTCGATACCAGAGCGTTTCGGTTTGGTTGGCCCCTAGCAACTCACGTGTACGAGGTAGATCACCCAGAAGTTTTGAACTACAAAGTACATGCTCTTCAAAACCACGCTCCAACCTGTCAGCATCACCTCATCCCTGGCGACCTGACTGATGCTCAGGCAAGCTGGGTTAAGGCTCTACTAGATCAAGGTTTTCAGTCCACTAACCCAACAATTTGGCTGCTCGAAGGGGTGGTAATGTACCTACCCGAGCCATCAGCCCATGCCCTTCTCAAACGACTGTCTCTACTAAGCTCGGCTGGCAGTGTACTGGGGATGGATGGCGTCACCGTTGGCTCAATTGCCGCTGCCCAACGCGCCCAAAAAGCAGATCGAGGCCGAGTAGTGCGCCACTGGGAGTTTGGCCATGACGACCCAAACCATCTGCTAGCAGACTACGGCTGGAGCGCTGAGATTAGCCAACCCCAAGACATTGGGAGCACTCACGACAGATATCCCAGATCCTTGCCAATTGAGGCTGAAGTCGGCGGGAACCAAGACAAACGTGGCGTTTGGCTGGTGAGTGCTAGGAAGCGTGAGTGAATTGCGATCGCTTTACTCCCTTCAGTTCGCCTGATTGAAAAAAGTTCCCTTCTTCTGGTGCCAAAAGAAGAACTACGAGTCTCAACCTAGACAAGGTTTAGCTCACAACTCCTTCAAGCATCGGGGGCAATCAGGCAATTCATAAATGCTTCATAGAGAAATGAATCGAGGCCCCTCTCAAGCGGCTAAGAGCTACAAAGGCAACCTGCGGTGTTAACCTTCTATTAAAACAAGATTAACTTTAGGTTAATAAGTCTTTGTTGCAGATAGCCCCATTTGTAGGAGCTTAGGTGAACTCTATGGAACTGATACTTTCCCCTAGGAGAATTTTCAGACTGATTTTCTCCTTTATTTTAGGGCTGACGCTGGCAAGCTCTGGAATGAAGCTAGTAAGGCATCTGCTCGGGGATTATCCGGCCGGCTACCAGCTATTTGATATAGATTCTGAGCAAAATATTCCCGCTTGGTATTCCTCGGGACTCTTGCTGATTTGCGCAGTGCTTTTGGCCCTCATTGCCCTAATCAAAAATAAAAGCGACGATCCTTACAAACATCATTGGACATTTTTATCCATTATTTTCATGGGTCTGTCTCTAGATGAGGCTATCAGTCTCCACGAAAAACTGATTGAACCCCTGCGGGCCGCCTTTGATCTTGGCGGCATATTTTACTTTAGCTGGGTCTTGCCCATGATTGGATTTCTGGGCATTTTGGCGTTTTTCTATCTGAGATTTTTGCTCGATTTATCTTTGCGATCGCGCCGTCTGTTTCTCCTGGCCTCCGGAATGTACATTTCGGGCGCAATCGGGGTAGAAATGATCAACGGCCTACTTTGGGAGAGCGCCAACGCCGCCACGCCTCTATATGGTGCGTTCACAACCCTAGAGGAGTTCCTTGAGATGATTGCAATCAGCATATTTATCTATGCCCTGCTGGCTTATCTGTCCGAAAATCTCAGCGTAAAGATCTTCTTTGATAAGGAGAAGGTTTAAATGCCCTGTACGCTCTGATACAGCCTCGGTGTGCAAAAGCCGGTGTCTAGGGCAGGAATAGTCCCTACCCATATTACCTAGAGCAAAGCCTCGCCTATCTCAAGATGCCGTTCATAGTCCTTACTGTGCCGACGGTGCTATCTTAACCAGACTGGCCGCCATTATTATTTAGCCTCTCACCAAGGCAAAGTCAGATCAGGGTTAGGGCTAGGCGGTAGAGCCTTACAAATAAACGCGAGAACGTAAATCTGATCCGGTGCTGTAGTGGTTTCAGAGGGTTTAACCGAGGCATCTGGGGTTTGGCTAGAGTCTGGAGCCTGGGGCAGGGTGGGGCGGAAAATCGCCTCCTGTTGAAGACGCCGAAAGGCTTTAGACGTAGCTTCCTGTTGCAAGATCTGAGCCGTTGGCGTAGCGAGTTGGTTGATAGCTATTGGTGGGTTAGGGTTCACCCGGAGCGGCTTGGATATGTTTATCCCCTGCAAAGCGCTAATTTGGGCAGTTTTGAAGGAGCTAGCAGGGGCAGCCTGCACAAAATTCACTTGAGTCAAATTGGGCTTAATCGAGGCTACCTGAAAATTTTGCCTGACTGCGGGTGCTGGCTGGCCCAGGGCAGGCTGCCCTAGCTGATGAGTCAGGGGTTTTGTGCTAACCACCTGCGGGTTGGGCCGAACCTTGAGGACTTGTACAGCCTTGGAGAACTCTAACCTTTCAGCTGTGAGGGGTAACTTGTTGGGAAGCACCCTGCCTGGCCCTTGGGGTGTTCCTGAGTTGGCCGGGGGGGTAGCTCGCTTAATAGTGATATTGCGGGCAAAAACAACGGCAGTAACGTAGGCGGGGCAGCGCCCAGAGGCGGGCATCTTACCATCAGAAAGCTGCTTTGAGCCATCGGAAAAGCGCCAGAACCGGGCTTTGAACAGGTCAGAGTCGAGCCAGGTACGCAAAATGGCAGCAGAGCTAAACTCCAAAGAGATGGAGGCAATATCTGAGTCTTGGCGGTCGGCGGCTAGTCGCGATCGCAACTCCGCCGGGGCCGCCCTCACCATCGCCTCAACTTCATCCTTAGCTAAGGTAAACGGCTGCCAAGATCCGGACTCCAAAGCATTAATGGGAGAAAAACTGCTGGGATAAAACTGGACATTATCCACATCCGTAAGGGCATTGATATCGGGGTTAAATTTCTCATTCCATTCGCCCCAGGTCTTGTTGGGGTTTTTTCCCCCTAAGCGGTTCCTCACCTGCTGAGCCTGTTCAACCTCCTGTTTAAAGCCCTCATTCACCCATCGCGTCTCCAGGTCACTGATTTGCTGGCGCAGCTGAGGCTCTTCCAGCGTTTGCCAATGGGTCTTAATCTCAAGGTTCGTAGCGGTTTCACCCGTTAACTTAGCAGTAGCGTAGCGTTCCTGCAGCACAAACCACTGATCGCGAAACTGGCTATACAGCCTGAGAGCAGGGCTAGGTTCAAGCCAGCCATCATCCCGCTTGCTGTTTAAAAACTGCACCGCAGCCTGGTACTGGGCTTCCTCCTGAGGGCTACGGGTTGACTGGGCCAATTCAGTGTCGTGCCCGCCTAAAACATCGCCATAAACATCCCAGAGATACTCTGCCTCTGTCGGTTGCCAGGCGTCTCCCGTCGGAATGAGGTTGACCAGCAGAGAAAACTCCTTCAAACGCGGCACGTTAAGATCTTGAACAAAACTCAGCTCTGCCTGGGTATATTGCAGCGGCGTTACCGGGAAGCTGAGAAATGTACTGTCGCTCCCAAAGACTTTTTGGGCTTTGTGCATTAAGGCCAGTTGGGCAATAGCATCCATCGTAAAATCCTCGATCAAGGGACCATCGCAGAAACCCCCTCACCCCCTGCTGAGGGGTAAAATTGAGCTGCAACAGGGGAAGCTGAGGGGATCTAATTTAGAAACCTATGTTTTTGACTCAGTGGCCTAAATCCACTTTTCGATATCGGGCAGCGGATTAGGAGACTTGGGCAACACATGGCACTTAAAGCCAATCACCTGCATACCCGGCACTCGCATGGTTTGGCCATCAAAGCTGTAGCCCTGGGTTGAAGTAGTCTCACCCAGGCTGGTCGCCCGAGTGTGAGAGCCACCCAAATTAAAGGGCCCAAAAGACAGCACGCCGCCGCCGCTAGCGGATGACCGTTCATACTCCGAGAGATATTCCGAGAAGCCGCTGCTCTGGCCCAGGGATAGCACTAGATCCTTAATCACCACCATAGCCGTGGGATAGGCAGGAATCAGGCCTTTGGCCGGGTTGCCGCCATCGCTCACCATTTGAGATTTGGCTTCGGGGTTGTTTTGGTCAAAGCGCCAGGTTTTGCTGTTCAAATACGCAGTTTTGAGCCAGGGACGGGCCACTAAAACCTGAGCGATTTTGAAAGACAGCCGGAACCGGCTGGTGTCGAAGCTTACCTTCGATTCATAGGATGTGCTGGAGTTGCTAGCCCCACCTCTGCCACCAACGGAGAGAAATCCTAGACTAAACCCACCCCCACCTCGGGTAGAAGAGGCCCGCGAGGCATACTGAGAGTTTTTATATCGGTTGTGGCGCACCGAGTTAAAGCTAAACTCCGTCCACCCAGAGGCCCGAGTAAAGTTACCCGGTACCACAGAGGTAAAGTAAAAATCGCTGCCCGAGGCCAGACTAGTGAGCTTCGCCTTAACCAGATCGTCTTGATACTGGGCTTTGAGCAGAGACATGTCTCGCTGCATGACCTGATCAATAAAGGCGTTAATGGCTTCGTAGTCATTTTTGTAGCCATTAGAAACCCAATCGCCTAAAGCCGCCTTGACCCGGTTCCGCAAAATACTGGCGTTCATTGCCCAGTAGTGCACATCTTCGGGCCTGCTAGCTGCTAGGGCCGCGATGCGCCGGTTGTTATACTCCAGCGCAGCAGATTCGTAGGCAGCCATTTTCTCCTGGTAAAGCTTGACGATAGGGCCATCTTCTGTGACCTCACGCTCTCTACCCAATAGATCGGTCTCTGTTCGAGTAACGTTTAACAGGCCGCGAAAACGCTCGATTTTTTGTTTGATATCTTCAGGGAGTTCAGACTGCATGACTTGGCTCATGCGCAAAATATATTCATAGCGTTCTGAGAGAGTTCCCTCATTGTTCATCACGCTCAGACGAGTATATTGCTGGTTGTCAAGCTTAGCCAAATCAGGGACAAAATCAACCAATCTAGCAAAACTTTCAGCCTGCATATATAGCCGAGCCGTGTCGGTAGCTCGCAGCTGATCAAGCAGTTCTGGAGTCAGTTCTGGGGTTTCTGTTTCGGTAGTGAGGTTATTAAGCGCATCTTTATTGACAACACCGGTTAGCCCTTGGCTTAGAAAGTCAAAGTCTTCGGCTTGAATGGGTATTCCTGGGGCGCTCCAGCTAAAGAAATTATCCTCAGAAGCGGGCACGTTATTATCGCCGCTCGTAAGGACATCGTACAAACTTGCCATGATCGAGTTAGCTAGAGCACTGGGCTGTTCAAAAGACATAACAGGTTTCTCCTGGTTTAGGATAGTAGCCTTTTAGCAGCAATTTGTGACTCTATCTCAAATCAAAAAAGCTTCACCCATCAAGTTAAAGTGAGCTAGTTTAATGTTGCTAATTCAGAGACAAAGTGTGGCTGTTGCTATCAGGTATGTCTTTAAGTATGAAAAGCCTTCTCTCTATTGCCATGCCCCTTGTGGGTAATCTAGTAAAGTTAGATACAAAACTAAATTTGGCGAAAAAAGAATTAGTTTGCGCTCCATCTTAGCTACTTGCTTCCCCTTGCTCGAAACGAGAGCTTTCTACTCCCTTTTCCGAAGAAAATTAGGGGGACCTCTGCTCAGCAAACGTGCTGACGAAGAGTCTTCGAACATCTTCATCAGGGCCAACTTGTCTCATAGGCATCGTTGCCCTGCCCATAGATCAAGTCCCCATAGGCTTGCCAGTAAGTTTGCTCCTCTTGAGTCATTACTGGAGTCGTAAGTGCTGCCAGATTGGCCCGAAGCTGTTCGTGGGTCTGGGGAGACGTTAGCGCTAGCCGAACGGCAGGCTGGCTTAAGCAAAAGCGGTAACAGTCAGCAGCTGAGGGAGGTGAGTGGGGCCAGCTGGGATGCCCCTTGAGGAGCGTTCCCCAGCGGGTACTGGTGAAGGTTATCACAGGCATTCCGGCAGCCTCTGCAGCTGGCAAAACAGCGGCTTCTGCTCCCCGATGCGCCATGTTATAGCGATGCATCAGCACGTCACACAGGCCTTCTTGAATAATCCGTAGGGCAATGGGTCGGTTGTGCGTTGAGATGCCCACGTAGCGGATTTGCCCTGCGGCTTTCCAGTCATAAAGCCGATCCAGTAAGGCTCTGAGCTCATGCCAGTCGTCTGTAGGCGAGACGTATTCCAGGAAAAACACATCAAGGCTGTCAACCGCCAACTTCTGCCGCGCCTGATCAAAATGGCGCTCTGTCTCACTCAAGCTGCGGCTCTCAGTTCCCGTAGCGACCATGACGTGATCTCGGTGGACTTGCAGGTGCGATCGCAATTCTTCCACCAGCGGCCCCTTACCCAAGCCGTAGGAGAAGAAGTAATTAATGCCAGCCTGCCAGGCCAGATCTACACAGCCCGGCTCCATCCGCTTTTGCCCAGCCAGGCCTAACCGGCTGGCTGGTTGGCCTTGAATAGTCGTTAGATCCATGCGGTGTGCTCTCCAGCAGCCAGCGAAGACTTAATCGGAGGGCGACAGCGTGAAAAACTGCCCAACGCTCCATCAGCAGCCTATGCCAAAACATCGTTAGGATCAAAGCTGTATGCTGTAGCCCTTCACCCAGCTGATTTGTCTTTCGATTCCTGCTCTAGAAGCAAAGCTTTATAACCACCCATCAATCCAGCCAGACCGCCTACCCACCCTAGATACTAGCCAAGGCCATGCAACTGCTCTCCATCGAAACCACTCCTAGCCCCAACTGTATCAAGCTCAATCTAGACGGAACCATTAGCCCTAAAGCGTTGACTCTGCAGAAAGGCAGCAACTCGCCCGATGCGCCTGAGGTGGCTCAGCGACTACTGGCAATTGAGGGAGTGCAGTCCGTCTTTCTCATCAAAGATTTTATTACCCTGACTCGCAAAGGAAACTCAGACTGGCAGCCCATTTTAGCGAAAGCCGCCAATGTCATTGGGGTCGCCGATAATGCCGATTCCAAGCTACTGGCGCAGGTATCGCAGCCTGCCCAGGCAGCCGAGAACAATCAGAGCACACCTGCCTCAAACTTGGGCCAGCTAGAGGTGGCCGTACAGACGTTTCGAGGCATTCCGGTGCAGGTGCGGGTTACAGCAGCAGATGGGCAGCAGGCCCGAGTTTCTCTGCCCGAGCGCTTTAGTCAGGCGCTACAGCGGGCCATCAGCGCTACAGCCGCTGACTATGTAGCTGAGCGACGTTGGGAACCCTACCAGGCTCCGGCGGGTGCTCCCGATGAGGTGGCCCAGCTAGTGGCCGATGAAATCGATAGCCTGATTGATGCCGAGGAACTGGCCCAGATTGAAGCCGCTGCTGCCCACCAATCAGACGCACAGCCCGTTGACCATACGGCCCAGCAGCAGGCTCTAGTTGCCCAGTTGAGCCACCTTGACTGGAAGCATCGACTCAAGGCACTCCAACAGCTAGAAGTTACTCCCGAAACTTTCCCAGCCGTTAAGGCACTGCTTGACGATGAGAAAAGTACGATTCGTCGTTGGGCTGCAGCGCTACTGGGGGCCAGCAATCTAGAAGCTGCGGTAGAGCCTCTGTGCCGGGTTGTCCGGCAAGATTCCTCAGCCATTGTGCGCCGAACGGCAGGAGATGCCCTGAGCGACCTGGGCAATCCTAGCGCCATGCCCACCTTGATCGAGACTCTGGCTGATGCTTCTAAGCTAGTGCGTTGGCGAGCTGCCCGGTTCTTGAATGAGCTGGGCGACCAAACTGCAGTTGAGCCGTTGCGGCGGGCAGCAGAACAGGAAGCTGAGTTTGATGTCCGGGTCGAGATGATGGCAGCGCTAGAGCGGATTGAGGGTGGGGGCGACACCCAGCTGCCTATGTGGATGAGGCTCACCCAGGGAACTGGGAGCAATCAGCCCGTCCTGTAGAAATGAGAATTGCTAGCTCTCTTCGGTCTTTCAAATGACATTGCTATATCGGGATTCTCAGTGCTTGAGCAGCTTCTTGCCAAAATGAGAATTGCTGTCAAAACCCAGCTGATCAAACCCAAAAAGCCGGGGCATGCCCCGGCTTTTTGGTCTGCGTCATCTCGATTCAACAGCCGCCTGGGCCACAGAACTTGTGCGCGTACAATACCTCCGCATCACAGATATAGGCGATGCCCGCATAATTGTCGAAAAACTCCAATGCGACCCTATCCGAAATCTTCAGGGCCATATCCTGATTTTCGGTGAGCACCTCGAACTTTATATTCGAGGTGGTGTCAGAAACGCTGGGTTGTCCCGACGAGCGCACGCTGCGACTACCTTTACCGCCAGTTTCCAACACCGTATAACCGGTAGCTCCGGCTTCGTCGATGATCTGGGCGACCCTTTTCAGCAGCAATTTCTCTGTGATGATAACGAGCTTTTTAGCTGGCTTGGACATATTGATTACCTCCCTACACATGTATTCATTTAACCACTTGGTCGCCGGGCCAGGAGCGCACCGGCAGACCGGAGTCGTTTGGGATTAGCTGCCTATCAGAGCCTGGGCGAGCCCGACGAAGAGCGGTATGCACAATGCAATCGCAACCGGCGTGCCGATGGCTGTGGACGCGCCGATGTAGGCAGAGGGATTGGCTGTCGGGATACCAGCTCGTAGCGTGGGCGGCCCTGAAATGTCTGAACTAGAGGCGGCAATGACGGCCAGGAGCGCGACACCGCCAGCGCTGAAACCCGTTACATAGTGGGCAATCATGCCGAGACCGAAGGCGACAAACCCATGCAGGAATGGTGCCACAAAGGCATATAGGGCGTACCACTGAGCCACCTTGCGCAGCTCGTTGAGTCTTGCCCAAGCCTCCATACCCATGATCAGCATCAGGATCGAAAGCAGGCCGCGGAAGAGGGGATCGTAGAAGCTCTCGTAGACACTTTCCGGCCGGGTTAGGATGCCTAGGGCAAGACCGAGCAGCAGTGCCGATAGGGCAGATCCCTGGATGCTTTCCTTCACGATGGGCCAGATCTTGACTCGCCCACTTGGAGAACCGCCCGGCCCACTGGAATACCCGCCTGCGGAACCACCTGACTCGCCGGAATATCCGCTTGCACTACCGCTGCGCTGGTCGATTGGAGTCCCGCTGGCAACTGGGTGGTCGATTGGAGCCCCGCCTGCGGCAACCGGCTGCATGCCGACATAATCTTCATTTCTGAGATACTTCTCGTTTTTGAGATACTTGTCGCGCTTCTGCTTGTTGGTATAAATGCTGGCTACGACGATCGCAGTCACGAGCGCCGGGATGTCCATGAAGGGATAGAGTGCGCCGGCCCAGGCCTCGTATTCGATGCCTTGCCCTTCCAGTACCGTTATGCCGGCGACCATGGTAGAGCCACTCACGGCACCGAACAAGCCCCCGGTCGCAACGGCATCCACAACTCTGATACCCGGCAGTTTGGCAAACGTGTGACGCGCGATGAGCACAATCACGATCCCCGTTATCACGGCGAACAGCGCAGGCAGCAGCATCTCCGCCAGACTAGCATTGCGAATTGCCATGCCGCCGGTCAGGCCGACTTTGATGAGCAGCATGAAAACGATGAACTTATAGATCGCATCGGGAATTTGCAGTTCGCTACCGAGGGCAGCAATAACGATACCGCCAATCAAAAAGCCAAGGGTCGGGGACTGCAACTGAGCCCCAAAATTCGTTAAGAATTCTGACAAGAAATCCACTAAGACCTCCTTCCGCCCCCTCTAACGAGGGGTGATTACTGTGATGAGTGAGCTTTAAGGAGTAGGGGTGAAGTGCTTCACCCCTACAGCACAGGTGTTACACGAGAACCTGTCGACAGGGTGTTCAGAGATTGGCACTCTCTGAATGGGGCTGGAAGGTGATAGTTGTCCCGCAGACCCTTCATAGACCCTTATCTATTAAGTTCTGAATCTTTATGTGCTTAAGTCTATACCGAAAACCGCACAAATTTGCGATCGCTTTATACGGATCTGCTAAATAATGTCAAATTCAAATCATAAGTTTTCCTTTTATTTCAGAAGACTTGCATATTTCTGGTCAATGTAAATTGCGATCGCAGAGTTTCCCCAATGCGACCTGCCCTTTACCAAAGAGCCAAATGGCTGTCATTTCCTCTTTTCGCTAGATCGACCCATCCGAAACCCTTGCAGATGTTGGCTTAGTCGCCCCGTCTCTGTGATGGGTCGCACCATGATCGCCTTGAGGCCAAATATACGACGTTTCAAGGAAAATACCTGCCCCTACGATGGGCCGTATCAATCCACTTGCAATGCAGGTGACTCTCTAGGTGGGGTCGGCTCTAAGGGGGGACTGTAGCGAGCGACGTTAATCCAAATTACTGAAAGCAGTAAACCAACACTGCAACCGATCAAGAAGACCCAACCATGGGAGGGCTCTAAAACACAGAGCAAGCGGCGATTACTGCCATACACCTGCACGACCCACCCCTCATCCGTATCCAACTTTGGCTGCGACTGTCTCGATTCAAACCTGTTCATGGTTTTCACTCCATGCTGATTGTGTATATCGCCTACAGGCAACAGCCTGTATCGAACGGAAGACCTGCCGAAAATCCACCTGTGTGATGTATGTAGCGGCTTCAGAACAGTGGTTGTGTCTTTAAGCTGCTTTCGCTGAGCTTATAGATTTAAATCTATGCTTCAAGCGAATACCATATTCTTAAGTTTATGCAATGCCTGGTTAATAAGCAGCATTTTCTACAAAATATTGCCTCAAACTTATTGAATCTTTTGATAATCGAAACTTATAGATTGAACCTGCTTGGCTATACCGCACCAGTGCAAGTTTTTTGACGATCAGCCGGGCATCGCCTACATCTGTGAGACGGAGGTACTGCACACGCGCACGTTCTAACTCAAAACCCCAGCAATTCTCATTCTGGCGGACATACCGTACTGGAATTGCTCGACTAAAAGTACAGCCTGCTGCGATCGCACCTGCCCCCGCAAGACCTTCTTTGATAATTTACAGGCCTTACCCAGTACCTATATATGCGCTACCTATCTCCGGCTGCTGGGGTTCGATGCGCTTCATCACAACCATTACCACGATACTGAGCTTGCCCAGATATCGAGCGAGGAGCAGCGGATCCTGCTGGCTCAAGACCAGGGCCTATTGAAATGCAGTGTTGTCACCTACAGGTACGTTGTGCGACCGCATCACCCAAAGCAGCAGGCTAGAGCGGTGCTAGAGCGGTTCAGCCTGCAGGATGCAGTGGCTCGCTGGAACGCTACCCTCGCTGTAACGGACGGATCGCCCTAGTAGACAAAGCGCAGGTAGCCGATCGACTGCCTACGATCACCCGTCTTCACTACAGTGACTTTGCTGTGTGCTAAGGCTGCGGTCAAGTTTATTGGAAGGGAGCCCCCTACAGTCGCATTCAGCAATTGCTAGACCGGGTAACGATATAGCTAGTGTCAGAACCGTCAGGTTAGCGCGCCGTGAACCTTGCCTATCAGCGCATCCCCTTCGCATCGAGAATCGGATTTTCAGCGTTAATCTAACAATTTCTATGGCAATTCATCATCTCATTGACATAAGGTGACAGGACACGATACATGATGGTTCAGCCGTTACATCAATTTTTCACAGTGCAAAGTTTTCCGAACTTTCTGCTTTATCGTCCTCAGGAGAGATAGACATGGATGCCAGCTTAATCATATCCAATATCCTAAACCCACCTATCCTCTTTTTCTTCCTGGGAATGACGGCTGTCATCGTCAAATCTGACCTAGAAATTCCCGCACCTATCCCCAAACTCTTTTCGCTTTACCTGCTACTTGCAATTGGGTTTAAGGGCGGCGTAGAGCTGATTAAGAGCGGGGTGACTCAAGAAGTCGTGCTAACGCTTCTTGCAGCAATGCTGATGGCTTGTTTTGTCCCGCTATACACCTTTTTTATTCTTAGATTGAGGCTTGACACTTATGATGCAGCTGCGATCGCAGCAACCTACGGCTCCATCAGCGCCGTTACCTTTATTACCGCCAGTGCTTTTCTGACTGAACTTGGCATTGATTTTGATGGCTACATGGTAGCAGCATTGGCTTTGATGGAATCTCCAGCAATCATTGTAGGTTTGCTCTTAGTTAATCTATTTACGGTTGATGGCAAGCGAGAGATTACCTGGCCTGAAGTGCTAAAAGAGGCATTTCTTAACAGTTCAGTTTTTCTGCTCGTTGGCAGCCTCATCATTGGCGTGTTGACAGGAGAGCATGGTTGGCAAGTTTTAGAGCCCTTCACGCAAGGACTGTTTTATGGTGTTCTAACCTTCTTTCTGCTCGACATGGGACTTGTTGCCGCCAGAAGAATTAAAGACTTGCAAAAAACCGGTGTTTTTCTCATCTCGTTTTCCATCCTAATTCCTATAATAAACGCAGGCATTGGGTTGCTGATCGCTAGATTCATCAACATGCCTCAAGGAAATGCTCTCCTGTTTGCCGTCCTGTGTGCCAGTGCTTCTTACATTGCTGTTCCGGCAGCAATGCGGTTGACTGTTCCTGAAGCAAACCCCAGCCTGTACGTTTCGACGGCTTTAGCGGTAACTTTCCCGTTCAACATCATTGTAGGCATTCCGCTCTACCTATACGGAATTAACCTGTTGTGGAGGTAATCCCATGCATCTTGTTAAAAAAATAGAAATCATTGCCAATTCATTTGAGCTAGCCAAAATTTTAGATAGCTTAAATAAATCAGGTGTTCATGGTCATGCCGTCATTCGCAATGTTGCGGGTAAAGGATTGCGAGAAGGCAGTGAAGATCTAGACATGACAATGCTTGACAATGTCTATATCATTGCTTTCTGCATGCCTGATCAGATCAAGACTGTTGCCGAAAACGTCCGACCTTTGCTCAATAAGTTTGGGGGAACCTGTTATATTTCCGATGTCATGGAGATTCGCTCAGTTAAATGCATTGCATCCCTGTGAGCCAGCACAAACTAAACCTTCATGAATTAGACCTTACTAAAGCTCAACGCTTTTAATAGGTTTTATTTTGCACCTCTAATTTCTCAGTTAATCGCTCAATTCCTGCCAGGAACTAACATGAGTCACCTAAATGGTTTCATCGGTCGTCGTGATCTGCTAAAGCTTGGATCAATCGGAGCTCTTGGGCTGACAGCAACGGCAAGCAACCTGATCTGGCAGGTTAAATCCGCTCAAGCAGCCGAATCATCTGCAGCCGCGCGCCCCGCCCTAAGTCCCGACGCCGCCCTACAAAAACTGGTGGAAGGAAATCAGCGGTTCGCGCAGCACCAGCCCCAATATCCCGATCAAACTGAAGACCGGGTGCGGGAGGTGGCCCAAGCGCAGTATCCATTTGCTACTGTGTTGAGCTGTGCTGACTCACGGGTACCGGCTGAGATTGTTTTTGATCAGGGCATTGGCGACATTTTTGATGTGCGGATTGCGGGCAACATCGCAACGCCTGAAGCGCTTGGCAGTATTGAATACGCGGTGGTGCTGCTGGGCACCCCACTGCTGATGGTGCTTGGGCATGAGCGATGTGGCGCAGTTACCGCCGCTGTCCAAAATAAAGCGCTGCCGGGTGCCATTGGCACGTTTGTGGAGGCCATTTTGCCCGCCGTAACACGGGTCAAAGACCAGCCGGGGGACGTCATAGACAATGTTGTGTCTGCTAATGTGCAGTATCAGATTGAAGAGCTGATGCGATCGCAACTGCTCACCGAGCGGCTACAGTCTGGCAGCCTAAAAATCGTAGGAGGTCGATACGACCTGGATACCGGCAGAGTAGTCATTATCGCCTAGGGATCAGCTGAACCAGATCGCTATAAGCGCTGCATAGGGCCAGGAAATTTGCTTTCCTGGCCCTATGCAGCGTATAAAATCTTTAGGAATAGTACGCACATACTGCTTTAACATAGATTAATATCAATGTTATTTCTATGTAACCCAGATATATATCAATGTTTGCTTATACCCATTATTGGTTTTTTATCTAAAAGATCAGGTTCTCAAAGCAACTACTCCAGGCTTAAACCCTGTAGACTTGGTTTCAAGTTAAAAAACAGATGCAGCTAACGCATCTTACTCCTAGTTTTTGATTCATTCCTTGTCCAAAGCCATAACTGGAATTTTCCCTCAACAGAAGTTCTAGATCTGAAATGGACTCGGTATTGCTAATTGAAAAATGAGCTTGTCTGGGGGGCCATTAGAGCCCGTAAGGCAAGCTCATTTCTCTTCCGAAAGCACAGAGCTTTTAAGCTTTTGCGCTTTGATTTGCAACCTTCATGGAGGCTGTTAGGAGCTCTTATGTCCAATTTTTCAAATGTCTCTCGCCGACGTTTTGTAAAGCTAGCAGCTGCATCCTCTGGAGCTGTTTTATTGAAGGGCTGTTTGGGCAATCCACCCGATACTACCGCTACCACAGCTGCTACGGTTGGTTCAGCCGCTTTACCTGCTGCTAATGTCGGTACAGGTGAAACGCCCGAGGTAACAACAATTAAGCTCGGATTCATTCCCATTGTGGAATCTGCTCCTCTCGTTATTGCCAAAGAAAAAGGATTTTTTGATAGGTATGGCATGACAGGAGTGGAGGTTTCAAAACAGGCAAATTGGGCCTCCGCACGGGATAACGTGGTGATTGGATCTGCTGGCGGCGGTATTGATGGAGGCCAGTGGCAAATGCCAATGCCTCATCTCATCACTGAGGGCATCATTACCAACGGCAATAAGGTCCCCATGTACGTCTTAGCCCAGCTTAATACTCAGGGCAACGGCATTGCCATTTCGGGCATGAATCGGCAGAAAGGAATGGGTCTAAAGATTAATGACCCAGAGTATGTCAAGGGATTTGAGCGCAATCAAGGCCGTAAGTTTAAGGCCGCCCATACCTTCCCCAACGTGAACCAAGATTTCTGGATTCGCTACTGGTTTGCCTCCAGTGGCGTTGATCCAGACAGCGATATTGACCTGCTCGCCGTACCCCCGGCAGAAACGGTGCAGGGCATGCGCACTGGCACGATGGATGCCTTTAGCACCGGCGATCCTTGGCCCTACCGCATCGTGGCTGACGATATTGGATTTATGTCAATCCTGACCCACCAAATGTGGAAGTTTCACCCCGAAGAATATCTGGCCCTTCGAGCCGATTGGGTAGACCAGAACCCCAAAGCAACCAAAGCTTTGCTAAAAGCCGTTATGGAGGCCCAACAATGGTGTGATGATCCGGCAAATCGGCAGGAACTTGTGCAGATTTGCTCAGGCCGCAACTACTTCAATGTCCCGTCCGAAGTGCTGACTGCGCCCTATGAGGGCAAATACGCGCTGGGAGACGGCAAGCCAGAAGTCAACGACTTCAAGGCAGGCCCCCTGTATTGGAAAGACGATATCGGCAGTGTCTCCTATCCCTACAAGAGCCATGACCTCTGGTTCTTAACCGAGACAATGCGCTGGAACTTCCACAATGGCGCTATCCAAGACTTTGATATGGCCAGAAATCTGATAGATCGGGTCAACCGCGAAGACCTGTGGCTAGAGGCGGCGAAAGAAGCTGGCTTTGCGGCGGCAGACATTCCTACCTCCACTTCTCGCGGCATTGAAACCTTCTTTGACGGCGTCACTTTTGACCCTGAAAACCCAGAAGCTTACCTAGCAAGCCTGAAGATCAAGCGGGCTTAAAGCTAGCAAACCGACAGCGTTTTTCATCCAGACCGACAGCGTTTTTTTACCTTCAGCGTTTAGAGGACTCTCCAATGGTTGCGAATACAAGAAGCCGGGCTACTAGAGCTAGTTTTTTAGGGCCGCTGCGATCTCGCCTGCCCAAGAATACGCAAGACATTCTGCTACCCATCATCGGGGTGCTTAGCTTTCTAATCATTTGGCAGCTGCTGTCAATGACGGGGATAACAAAGCTGCCGCCGCCCAGTGCCATAGTGACCGATGAGAACACCCGCATCCTGCTGCTTTATCCCTTTATGGATCGCGGCGGATTAGATAAAGGACTGTTTTGGCAAACCTGGGCGAGTTTGCAGCGGGTAGCGCTCGGCTATAGCGCAGCCGCAATTGTTGGCATTGGTCTAGGGATTTTGGTGGGCACACGGCCTAAAGTCAACAAAGCCCTCGACCCCATCTTCCAGTTTTTGCGAATGATTGCGCCCTTAGCGTGGGTACCAATTACGCTAATTGCGCTACCAAATGTGCAAACGGCAGCGATCTTTGTGATTTTCATTACATCAGTTTGGCCCATTCTAATCAACACAACTGTAGGCGTGCAGCAAATTCCAGAAGACTACAAAAATGTGGCTCGCGTACTGAAAATATCGCCTCGCAAGTACTTCTTCAAAATTTTGATTCCCTCTGCATTGCCCTACATTTTCACAGGTCTTCGGATTGCCATTGGTCTAGCCTGGTTGGCCATTATTGCCGCTGAAATCGTGATGTCTGGTGTGGTCGGCATTGGCTTCTTCATCTGGGATGCTTATCAGCAAAACTACGTCAGCGAAGTTATTTTGGCGGTGGTCTATATCGGTGTCATTGGACTGTTGCTCGACAAATTTATGGCCTGGCTGCAGGGCGCGATTTTGCCTGAAGGGAAACGGTAATTGCAAACACCGCATACCGTGCGCTGAGCTGTTTCACCTTTCGGTTCCAACTATCCACTCTCTATTTCTCTGCCGCTATGAAGACCTTTGTTGCTGTTGAAAACATTGAGAAGACGTTTCCCCTAGCCAATGGCGATTCTTACGTCGCGTTGAAGGGCATTGATCTAGACATCCAAAGAGGTGAGTTTATCTCGCTAATTGGTCACTCTGGTTGCGGTAAGTCGACCCTGCTAAATATGATTGCTGGTCTGGATTTGCCTACGGAGGGCCTGGTCATCCTCGATGGTGAAACGGTTCGCCGACCTGGGCCTGACAAGATGGTGGTATTTCAAAACTACTCTTTATTGCCCTGGTTGACGGTACGAGAAAATATCGCCCTGGCTGTAGATGAGGTGCTCTCTCACATGCCGCCTCCAGAACGACGCGCCATCGTTGAACGGCAGATTGACTTAGTAGGACTGCGCCATGCTGCCGACAAGCCCCCTAGCCAACTGTCTGGAGGGATGAAACAGCGGGTTGCGATCGCACGTGCCCTAGCTATTCGCCCCAAGCTGTTGCTGCTGGATGAGCCCTTTGGTGCACTCGATGCACTCACGCGCGGCAACCTGCAGGAACAGCTGATGAAAATCTGCGAAGAGAGCAACGTGACCGCCGTGATGGTGACACACGATGTCGATGAGGCGCTGCTGCTGAGCGATCGCGTTGTCATGCTCACCAATGGCCCCGAATCTAAGATCGGCCAGATCATGGAAGTCGATATTCCCCGCCCCCGCAAGCGGCTAGAGGTGGTAAACCATCCCAGCTATTACTCCATGCGGAGCGAGATTATCTACTTTCTCAACCAGCAAAAGCGAATCAAGCAGTTGCGAGCGCGCAAAAAAGGAGCCGTTGCCCGTCATGGCTTAGAGAAAGTCAACCTGGAGCTAGGCTTTGTGCCGCTGACGGCCTGCGCCCCGTTAGCAATCGCTAAAGAGAAAGGCTTCTTTGCTCATCACGGTCTCGATGAGGTTAGCCTGGTGCGCGAGACCAGCTGGCGCGGTATTCAGGATGGTCTTGCAGGCGGCTACTTAGATGCAGCTCAAATGCCTGCAGGCATGCCCGTCTGGTTAACCCTAGGCGGAGTGGATGGTCGCTCTCTTCCCGTAGTCAGTGCCCTAACGCTAACCCGTAACGGCAACGCCATCACGCTAGACAAACGCTTCTATGATCAGGGCATTTTCACCCTGAAAGACCTAAAACACCTGTTGCTACAAACGCCAAATACCCGCCATACATTTGGCATGGTTCACCCGGCATCGATGCACAATCTTCTCCTCCGGTACTGGCTAGCAGCAGGCGGCATCGATCCTGATCAAGATGTTCAGCTCGACACGATTCCACCCGCCCAAATGATTGCCAACCTGCAGGCCGGAAATATCGATGGTTTCTGCGTCGGCGAGCCCTGGAATGTACGAGCCGCCGTCGAAGGGATCGGATACACAATTGCCACCGACTTAGAAGTGTGGAACGGGCATCCGGGCAAAGTGTTGGGTGTGCGGGAAGATTGGGCGCTCGCCTATCCCAACACCCACATTGCGCTGGTCAAAGCCTTGCTAGAAGCCTGCCGCTACTGCATGGATGAGGCCAACCACGAGGAAATTCGCGAGATTTTATCTCGCCGCGAGTACCTGGGAACTGATTTGCAATATATCTACTTAGGTGACCCCAACCCTCAGGTATGCAGCATTCATCCTTCCCCTCGTGAGTATGCCCACCACCAGTTTTACGGCCAAGGCATGAACCGGCCCAGCCGCACAGAACACCTGTGGATGATGACGCAAATGGCCCGCTGGGGCGACGTTCCCTTTCCCCGCAACTGGGTTGAGATTTTGGAACGGGTTTGTCGAGTCAGCGTGTTTAGTACAGCGGCTCGGGAACTAGGCCTATCAGATATCACCTACAGCCGAGGACCTATTCGATTGTTTGACGGCACAACCTTCAATGCAGATGATCCGATCGCTTACCTAAACAGCCTGGATGTTAAGCACGACATCTACATGGCAGATGTGGCCTTAGCAAATCCCTTGCCTAAATCTGCGTAGCAGAGATAACCGCATCTCTCTGCTGCCGAGGTTGGCTCTAAATAGGTCCAGCCCATTTGTAAAAGCTGCTTTGCACAACAGCCAATCACCTCAAGTCCACGACACTGCCAAATACTCCTCCTCTTGCTTACTATGAAAACGCTAACTACCCAATCCAGACGGCAAGTTTCACTCTCGCATCAAGAAGCCCTTCTTGACATTCAGAAGGTTTCTAAGGTCTACCCAACTCCCAAAGGGGACTACGTCGTTCTAAAAGATGTCAACCTCCAGGTCCAAGCAGGTGAATTTATTTGCGTGATTGGTCATTCTGGCTGCGGTAAAACAACGCTGCTCAACATGGTGGCAGGGTTTTCCCAGCCAAGTGATGGGCTCGTTACGCTACACGGTAAACGCATCAAAGAACCCGGCCCCGATCGCATGGTGGTGTTTCAAGGCTATGCTCTACTGCCCTGGCTCACCGCTTACGAGAATATTTATCTGGCGGTAGATTCTGTGCATCCCCGCAAGTCTGAAGCAGAGAAAAAGCAGATTGTCCGCGAGCACCTAACGATGGTGGGGCTAGCAGACGCTGCCCACAAACAGCCCGGACAACTCTCAGGCGGCATGCGGCAGCGAGTTTCCATTGCCCGTGCCCTAGCCGTTCGGCCAGAGGTCTTGATTCTAGATGAGCCCTTTGGTGCGCTGGATGCGATTACTAAAGAGGAACTGCAGGTTGAACTGCTCAAGATCTGGAACGATCATCGCTGCACAGTTCTAATGATTACGCACGACATTGATGAGGCCCTTTTTCTGGCCGATCGCCTGGTGCTGATGACCAACGGTCCGGCTGCTACCATCGGTGAGGTAATCGATATTCCCTTTCCTCGCCCGCGCGATCGCGATCGCATTATGGAAGATCCTGAATTCTATAAGCTGCGAAACTACATTCTGGACTATCTCTATAACCGCTTTGCCCATGACGACGATTGAACAGCAGCGTGATTCTCTATTCCACGGCAGAACGGCGGTATTGGCCACCATGCACCGCAAAGAGCAGGTCATTACCCCGTTACTGCAGCAGGAATTGGGGATACAGGTTGTTGTTCCCGCTTTAGACACCGATCAGTTTGGCACCTTTACCCGCGATGTTAAACGTTCGGGCGATCAGCTCAGTGCGGCCCGGCTCAAAGCCGAAGCCGCATTGCAGCTTACCGGCAGCGATTTGGCGCTGGCGAGTGAGGGCAGCTTTGGCATGCATCCTGCTATTCCCTTTCTGCCCTACAGCCGGGAAATTGTCGTCTTGATCGATCTGGTTAATGATCTAGAGATTGTGGGCACAGCCCTTTCGACGGAGACAAATTTCAGCCATATTCAGGTAACCCAGTTAGAAGAAGCTCACACCTTTGCCCAAAAAGTAGATTTTCCAACCCACGGATTGGTGGTGATGGCAGCGCCATCAGCAGCGCCAGCCGACATCATCAAAGACATCACTACAGCAGAAGCCTTGACCGAAGCAGTGACTGAGATGCTAAGCCGATTTGGTCAGGCTCATCTAGAAACAGACATGCGAGCAATGCATAATCCGACTCGCATGAAGATCATTGCTCAAGCCACCGAAAACCTGGTTCAGAAGATCCGCCAGTGTTGCCCCCAGTGCGGTTGCCCAGGATTGGACATAGTTGAGCAGCAGGCTGGATTGCCCTGCGCTTGGTGTGGATCTCCTACCCATTTGATACTGGCCACTCGCTATGCCTGTCAAAAGTGCAGTTTCCAGCAAAAGGTTTTATTCCCCAATCAGCAAGAGAAAGCAGACCCCGCCCAATGTAATTACTGCAATCCCTAAAAATTTCTGCCGATCAGGGAATTTTCCCGGCTTGACCGCCAACCGAGCTTAGGAGGCACTGATTGGCGACTTGCCGCTGTTGATCTGCAACTCTCCCCATTGGCAGGGTGCGTTTCCCTATAGAACCCGATAGTCTTGCTGAAATTAGTGCTAAGCGTACCAGGGGACACGACTAGGTATGTTAAGACTAGGGCAGGCGGGGCTTGCTCTTGCCGTCTGAGGTCTTGGGTTACAGACCGCAACCTCAGTGAGTACCCTAGTTGTATGAGACCACGATTGTAAGGAAACGGTCATGGGGTTATTTGATCGAGTTAGTCGAGTGGTTCGGGCCAACCTGAACGCAGCAGTAAGTTCAGCCGAAGATCCAGAAAAGATTTTGGAGCAGGCCATTATTGACATGCAGGAAGATCTGGTGCAAATGCGCCAGGCGGTTGCCAGCGCCATTGCCAGCCAAAAGCGGGTACAGCAGCAGTATGAGCGAGCGCATACAGAGTCGGGCAACTGGCAGCAGCGGGCTCAGCTAGCGCTGCAAAAGGGCGATGAAGCGCTGGCTCGTGAAGCGCTGGTGCGGCGGAAGACCCAGTCTGAGACAGCGGCGGCGTTAAAAGGCCAGCTAGACCAGCAGGCAGGTACGGTCGATCAGCTTAAGCGCAACCTGATCGCTTTAGAGAGCAAGATCTCTGAGGCCAAAACCAAGAAAGACATGCTCAAGGCTCGGGCCAGTGCGGCCAAGGCCAATGAGCAGCTACAAAACACAATGGGCCGCATGAGCACCACAAGTGCCATTGGGGCTTTTGAGCGCATGGAGGAAAAGGTTCTGCAGATTGAGGCTCAGTCGCAGGCAGCAGCAGAACTGGCTGGCGCTGATCTAGAAAGCCAGTTTGCCGCGCTAGAGGCTGGGGGCGATGTCGATCTTGAGCTAGAAGCCATGAAGGCCCAGCTTTCGGGTGGTTCTGTGGGTCAGGCCTCGCTGCCTGCTAGTGAAGAACCTGCCGCAACAGCACCCCAAGACGTAGCCGTAGACAAAGAACTTGAAGAACTAAAGTCTCAGCTAGATCAGCTGTAGGGCGATTAAGTTTTTCAAAGTCTCTATTTAATAAATTTCAAGCATCCCCAGGTCTGTAGACCTGGGGATTTTTCGTAGGAATATGCAATTCCTGGTGGGGTGCACTAGCGAAGCCATACCCGAGGGGCTATGGGTTTGCACCCAGGGCACATGGCGCTGCGCACAGGTCCAAACTGAGGATATTTTGCTGGGCAATGGGTAGGTGAGCGTGCAGAATGTCTCCTCAAAAAATGCGCTTAGAGATCGCTGCACTTGCTATAAGAGAGGAGATACCCCCGAGAGGTTAGGTTATGCAGATTGCTAAACGGATGGAGCCGCTTCAGGCGAATGTTTTTGCCGATATGGATCGGGCTAAGGCTCAAGCGATCGCAAATGGCCAGCAGGTCATTGACCTCTCTCTGGGATCCTCCGATCTGCCAACCCCTCAGCACGTACTAGATGCGATCGCAACTGCTCTGCCCGACCCTCAGAGCCACGGCTACTGTCTCTTTTCCGGCACCCAGGCATTTCGGCAGGCTGCCGCTGATTGGTATACCCGCAAGTTCGGGGGAGCTGTCGATCCTGAAACGGAAGTGCTGCTGCTGGTCGGCTCTCAGGAAGGCACGGCCCACCTGCCCTTGGCCCTGCTCAACCCAGGCGACTTTGCCCTCCTGATGGACCCCGGCTATCCATCCCATGCTGGTGGGGTATACCTAGCTAGCGGCCAGATTTACCCGATGCCGCTGCGAGCCGAGGACGGCTTTTTGCCCCGCTTTGACGAGATCCCCCTAGCGGTGCTAGAGCAGTCTCGCCTCATGGTCTTGAGCTACCCGCACAATCCCACCACCGCCTCAGCGCCTCTCAGTTTTTGGCAAGAAGCCGTAGCCTTTTGCCAACAGCACAACCTGGTGTTGGCCCACGACTTTCCCTATGCCGATGTCACCTTTACCGGCAAGCCCGCCACCTCTGTGCTCCAGGCCGACCCAGATAAAACTGTTTCAATCGAATTCTTCTCTATGTCCAAGTCCTACAACATGGGGGGCTTTCGCATTGGTTACGCTATCGGCAACCCAACTATCATTAGGGCGCTACGCCAGGTCAAGGCCAACGTAGACTTCAACCAGTATCGAGGCATTCAGCGGGGTGCGATCGCAGCCCTCAACGGCCCTCAAGACTGCGTGCAGCAGACCGTCAACACCTTCCGCCAGCGCCGCGATGCCTGTGTTCAAGCCATGCAGCAGATCGGTTGGAACGTGAGCGTCCCTGAGGCCACGATGTATCTTTGGGCCAAACTCCCAGAACCTTGGGCTCAAGACTCAATCGATTTCTGCACCCGTCTAGTGCAGGCAACAGGGGTAGCAATGGCTCCCGGTCGAGGCTTTGGTAAAGCTGGAGAAGGCTACGTTCGCATTGCCCTGGTATATCCCCCAGAGATACTGACAGCCGCAATTGAAAAAGTTGCTCAGTTCTTAAATTTGAGGAATAATATGCCTTTCTCCGGAACCCAGTCTTGATGGAACCCCTACCTCCATCCTTAATACCTTCACAAAACCGCATCCTGCTAGTAGAAGACGACTACGCCAACCGGATGTTTTTCTCAGAATACTTACGCTACTGCGGGTATCAGGTTCTGGCTTTGTCAGAGGGCTTAAATCTGTTTCTACACCTCAAGGAATTTCGGCCTCATGTCTTGGTGCTAGACCTATGCCTGCCAGAAATTGACGGATCTACACTCATTCAACAAATCCGCTCCGATGGCGACTGGCAGCACTTGCCCATCATCGTAGTGTCAGGGTACGCCTTTGATGCCGACCGCGAAAAAGCAGAAGCTTTAGGCATTCAGGCGTACCTGGTCAAACCTATCCGGCTGCAGGAACTGGTTCAGTCGGTCGCTAGATACTGCGCCTTATAAGGTTGAACCGGGCGGGTCTCCGGGTTCCTCTTCTGACAAAAACTTTTCTACGTCACGGGTTAACGCCTGAACAGAATGGCCGATATCCGCCAAAGAAACTTCTAGTCGTGACGACACCATCATGGCCGATTGCAGCTGGTTCAGAATCACTCTGACCTGCTCTCGATATCGGTCCTCAAACTCTCTTCTTTCCATAGGACTTTAGGTAATCAACAATGACGACAAGGAACTGTCTGTAAAAAAAGATACTTTAGTTCTCTTTCCTATTCCGCTAAAAAATGCTTTACTCAGGTAATCTTTGCATAAAAGGCTAGTTTTTTTAAGCTTCGAAATCAGTTATCAATAGCACTTAAATTAAAAGTAAATATACGGACGGAAATACAACTAAAATTCAGCCATAAAGCGGAGGACTTAAGAATAAAATTCTGCGCAAAAAATTCTCTCGCTAATCTTCTTGCTAAGCTACATAGCATTCCCAAGTGTTATGAGATACCTCATGACGACCGCGCCTAAGCCACAGCTCGGTTCGGTTTTCCTATGGTTACAGATCGGCAAGCCAATCCGCTGCTAGCTCCGTTTCTCGTTATCCTAGAGGTCGCAGAGATGTAATTGCTATATCGTTTGTGGACTCGATCGCCCCGGCTCTAACCCTAATTCATAACCCCGAGAAGCTTGAGGCACGACTGAAGGAGATCCCCAAGGAGCCAGGGGTTTACTTCATGCGCGATGCCCGCGACCAGATTTTGTATATTGGCAAGTCCAAATGTCTGCGATCGCGTGTTCGCTCCTACTTCCGCGACACCCACGGACACGCGCCCCGCACCGCCATTATGGTGATGCACATTGCAGAAATCGAGTTCATCGTTACCGACACTGAGGCCGAGGCGCTGGCCCTAGAGGCCAACCTGATCAAGCAGCACCAGCCCCACTTCAACGTGCTGCTGAAAGATGACAAAAAATATCCCTACCTCTGCATCACGTGGTCTGAAGACTACCCCCGCATCTACATCACCCGCAAGCGGCGCAAAAGCCTTAAAGACCGCTACTACGGCCCCTATGTAGACGTCGGGCTGCTGCGGAGCACGCTGAATCTAGTCAAGCGAATTTTTCCGCTGCGGCAGCGGCCCCAGCCCCTGTTTAAAGACCGCGCCTGCCTTAACTACGACATCGGGCGCTGCCCTGGCGTCTGCCAGGAGCTGATTTCCCCCGAGGACTACCACAAGATCGTGCAGCGCGTGGCGATGGTCTTTCAGGGGCGAACGACAGAGCTGGTGGATGTGCTCACCCAGCAAATGGAAAAAGCAGCAGAAGACCTTAAGTTTGAGCAGGCTGCCCGCCTGCGCGATCAGATTAAGGGATTAGAGCGGCTGTGCGCCGACCAAAAAGTTGCCCTGCCCGACGATACCGTGTCGCGCGATGCGATCGCACTCGCAACCGACGAACAGCACGCCTGCATCCAGATCTTTCAGGTGCGGGCCGGACGGCTGGTAGGGCGGCTAGGCTTTGTTGCCGATGCCCAGTCGGGTACCCTCGGCGAAATTCTCCAGCGGGTTTTGGAGAACCATTACCAGAGCGTAGATCCGGTAGAAATTCCGGCAGTCATCTTGGCCCAGCACGAGCTGCCTGAGGGCGACATCTTGGCTGAATATTTAAGCAGCCGTCGGGGTCGCAAAGTTACCGTTGAAGTGCCTCAGCGCCAGACCAAGGCCAACCTCGTGGAAATGGTCGAGCGCAACGCCCAATACGAACTGGCCCGCACCCAACAGTTTGCTGACCGCAATGCCCAGGCCGTGCTCGATCTGGCAGACATGCTCGACCTGCCCGACCTGCCCCGCCGCATTGAGGGCTATGACATCTCCCACATTCAGGGGTCTGATGCCGTAGCCTCCCAGGTGGTCTTCGTCGACGGACTGCCTGCCAAGCAGCACTATCGTCACTACAAGATTAAAAATCCCGAGGTCCGAGCTGGGCACTCCGATGACTTTGCCAGCATGGCCGAAGTCATTCGCCGCCGCTTCCGCCGCTATGCCGCCCACCCAGAAAAGCGGCGGCATGGCGATCCTGATTGGCCTGATTTGGTGATGATTGATGGCGGTAAGGGGCAGCTCTCTGCGGTAGTTGAGGTGCTGCGAGAACTCAACCTGCTGCAAGAACTTAAAGTCGTTAGCCTAGCCAAAAAGCGTGAAGAGATCTTTCTCCCTGGTGAGTCTAAGCCTATAGAAACCGAAGCCGAGCAGCCGGGAGTGCAGCTGCTACGTCGCCTGCGCGACGAAGCCCACCGCTTTGCCGTCAGTTTCCACCGCCAAAAACGCACCGATCGCATGCGCCGGTCCCGGCTCTCAGAAATTCCGGGCTTGGGCCAGCACCGCCAAAAGGAGCTGCTAGCAGCCTTCCGCTCCATCGACTATATCCGAGAAGCTTCACCCCAGCAGCTAGCGACCGTTCCTGGCATTGGCCCCCACTTAGCGCAGCAGATCTACGACTATTTCCATCCCGCCACAGAAACAGCCGATGAACCCGCCTGAACCCAAGCTGACGGTGGCAGAAATTGATCACCTACTGGCTCACCTAAACCCCGGAGAAGCCACATCCACCTCAGCTGCCGGCATTTCGTCTGCTTTTCCGGATCGCCTGCGGCGGCTGATGGAGATTTACTGCGTGGTAAAAACTGGAGGGGTGGAGGTGCAAACCGAAGCCGCCCAAGCCCACCTAAAACGTGAACTGGCCAATCTCGAAGCCGAACTGGCAGAAGCAGAAATACACGCTCCAGACAGCGCCCAGATCGCCATTTTGCACCAGGAAATAGAAGATCTGCGCCGGTCAGTTCACTGGCGGTTGACCCGGCTAGGCAGCATTGATCCTGACGAAGCAGCAGCTGTAACTGCTTGCCTAGCAAAAATTGAGCAGCAGCTCTCCCAGCCCCCCAATTGGGAGGGGTAGGGGGGGTAGAGGAACAGGGGCGACAACGAGAGGCAAATGCCTAGTGTCTTGTGCAGGGGAAGGCTGATACTCTGGAGATGTTCAGAAACCTAAGATACAAGAACTATCTTCTCCATCCCCCTCATCTTCTCCATCCCCCTCATCTTCTCCATCCCCCTCACCTTCTCCATCCCTCTCCCTGCGCCTCCCCTCTCCCCCTGTCCCCCATGATGAAGCGCATCCAAGCTACTGTTCACGGCACCGTTCAAGGTGTCGGCTTTCGCTACTACACCCAGCAAGAAGCGCTCCGGTTGGGCGTGACGGGCTACGTCCGCAATTTGCCCGACAGTACCGTCGAAATTGTCGCTGAAGGGACAGACTCGCAGATCCAGGCTCTCCTGGCTTGGGCGCATCAGGGGCCAGCGGCGGCTCGCGTCACCCGTGTAGTTGTGGTTGAACAGGCGGCCTCCAGCAGTTTTCAAAACTTCTCTATCGAACGCTGAGGGCCAAGCCTATGCCTGGAAAAATTGTGCAGATCAGTGTTTCCCAGGGAGGCGTGCCCAAGCTTCCCGTTGTCGCTGCGCAGGTTTCGGTGGCTGGGCTATCTGGAGATCGCCAAGCTAATCTCAAGTTTCATGGTGGCCCCGACCGAGCAGTTTGCCTGTGGTCGCTGGAGGTGATCGAAAGCTTGCGGCAAGAGGGTCATGCGATCGCACCTGGCAACGCCGGAGAAAATGTCACCGTTACCGGGCTAAATTGGTCTGAAGTTAAACCAGGCACCCAGATTCGTCTGGGCGAAACAGTACTGCTGGAAGTTACCGACTACGCTCAGCCCTGCCGTAAAAATATGCGCTGGTTTGCTGATCGTCGATTCAGCCGTATCAGCCAGACTCACTACCCCGGCAGCAGCCGCGTCTATGCTCGCGTTTTGGTAGAGGGCGCGATCGCAACCGACGATCCGGTAGAGCTAGCCGCAAAAGCCACCGCATCTCTAGAAATGTGAAGGTGAGCAGGTAAATAAGCAGTGAAGTTGGCCCGCTTTCTACATCAGTGGGGCCGATTTGGGAACGCTAGGGGCGACCTCATCTTTCCGTAACCTGTTCTCGGAAGGGTGTAGTCCTGGCTTGAACCCTGCCGTAACACCCCCAGAAAAACACCTATGGGTATTTTTATATTCCTAGTTGCGGTCGTCCTGCTTGTGGGCTTCATTGTGATGGATGCTTACAATCGCCTGGTGACCCTCCGCAACCGTTACCAAAACGCCTTTTCCCAAATTGATGTGCAGCTGCGACGACGCTACGACCTGATTCCCAACCTGGTGGAGTCGGTCAAGGGCTATATGAAGCACGAGCGCGACACCCTAGAAGCGGTGATCGCCGCCCGCAACAGCGCCATTAGTGCCAACCGCCAAGCTGCTCAAGACCCCAGCGATCCTCAGGCAATGCAGCAGTTATCCAGCGCAGAAGCCGCACTTACCGGCTCTTTGGGCCGCCTGTTTGCTCTCTCAGAGGCCTATCCTGACCTCAAGGCCAATGAAAACATGGCCCAACTCATGGAGGAACTGCGCTCCACCGAAAACCGGATTGCCTTTGCCCGTCAAGCCTTCAACGACTCGGTGACGCTTTACAACACCAAGCGTGAGGTCTTTCCCAGCAACCTCGTTGCCAGCAGCTTTAACTTCCGCTCAGCCCAGCTACTGGAAGAAAGCCCGCCGGAGGTCAAGGCCGTTCCTCGCGTTTCCTTTAGCTAGGCCCTAGCTACGTCTATGAACTTCTTTGAACATCAAGACGAGGCGCGCCGCAACACGAACCGTCTGGTGCTGTTGTTTGCCGTTGCGATCGCAACCATGATCCTGGCTTTCTACACCGTGGCGCTGCTGATCCTGAGTCAGGGATTAGGTCAGCAGATGGGCTGGTGGCAGCCCGACTTGCTAGTGCTGGTTGCGATCGCTACCCTAGCCATCATCGGCTTTGGCAGCCTGACTAAAATGGCCCAGCTCAAGGGCGGCGGCAGCGTCGTAGCCAGCAGCCTGGGCGGACGGCAGCTCAGCCCCCAAACCGATGACCCAGCTGAGCTGCAGCTGCTCAACGTCGTGGCTGAAATGTCGCTAGCCGCAGGCACGCCGCTCCCTGCCGTGTATCTGCTGGACCACGAACCCGGCATTAATGCCTTTGCGGCAGGCCACTCGCCCGATGATGCCGTAATTGGGGTAACGCGGGGCTGTCTCGACCAGCTCAACCGTGACGAGCTGCAGGGCGTGATCGGCCATGAGTTTAGCCACATTCTCAACGGCGATATGCGCCTTAACCTGCGGCTGATCGGGGTGCTGCAGGGCCTACTGATGATTTATATTCTGGGTCGGTTAGTTTTGCGGGTCGGGGCCGAGGTTCGCATCGGCAGTAGCGGCAAGCGAGACAAGGAAAGCCTCAACGTTGCCCTGCTCGCAGGGCTAGCCATGATTGGCATTGGCGGCATTGGTCTGGTCTTTGGCCGTTTGATCAAAAGTGCTGTCTCGCGGCAGCGAGAGTTTCTGGCCGATGCTTCGGCAGTGCAGTTTACGCGCAATCCCCACGGCATTGCCGATGCTCTGCGCAAAATTGGTGGCTACACCAAAGGCTCTGAGATTGCCGCCCCCCGCGCCGAAGAGGCCAGCCATTTATTTTTTGGCGAAGCCTTGTCGGGCCTGTCCTTTATGGGCGACTTGTTTGCCACCCATCCACCGCTCAAAGATCGGATTCGTCGCTTAGGCGGAACTGGGGTAACTGCAGTCGCCTCAGGCTCAGGCCCCACGCCAATGCCCCAATTTCTGGCCGAGATTGCCGCTCCCGATACCGGGGTCATGGCGCTTCAGGGGGGTGCTGGCCCGTCAACGGCTCCTGCCGTAGCCCAGTCGCCTGAAGCTTTTATAGCGGCAGTAGGCACCCTCAGCCCACAAAATCTGGCCTCGGCTCATACGTTTCTCAAGGAGTTGCCAGCAGAAATCGTTGCGGCACTGCGACAGCCCGAAGGTGCGATCGCACTTATCTACGCCCTCCTACTCGACACCAAAGCTCCAATTCGCTCGCTTCAGATTGCGATCTTAAAAGAGTCTGACCTGGCAGTCGTTAAGACGGTGGTGCAGCTGGCTGATTTGCTAAAAGCGGTGGATACGCGGCAGCACCTCTCGTTAGTTGACCTCGCAGTGCCAGCCCTCCGCACGCTAACAGCTCAGCAGTGCAGTGCCTTTTTTAACAAAATCAAGGCACTAATGCGAGCAGATAAGCAGCTCTCGATCTCAGAATACGTGCTGCAGCTGATTCTGCAAAAGCGGCTACGGCCCCACTTTCAAACTGCTGTAGAACAGCCCCAAGAAATTGCCTCGATTGACCTGATTTGGTCAGACTGTTTAGCGATTCTTTCGGTGCTGGCGCGGCTGGGTCACAAGAATGCTCAAGATGCCACCTATGCCTTTAAGTCGGGGCTATACCGACTGCCAGGGGCTAAAAAGCGAGTGCTGCCCAATGATCTGCCCCCAGTAAAGCTGTACGACTTGGGCCAAAGCTTGAGCCGAGTTGGTCAGGCGGTGCCTAAGCTCAAGCAGGCCGTGGTAGATGCTTGTGCTCATACGGTGCTGGTAGATAACGATGTCACTCCCCGCGAAGCAGAGCTGCTACGGGCAATTGTGATCACGCTTGATTGCCCCATCCCGCCTTTTTTAGAGGCAATCCGGTATAATTGACGATTGTGTCAATTGCGTAGACTAACTGCTGGAGATTATCATGGGCCGTAAATGTGACCTGACTGGCAAGGAGGCAAATAATGCCTTTGCCATTTCTCACTCTCACCGCCGTACCAAGCGTTTGCAACACGCTAACCTGCAAGAAAAGCGAATTTGGTGGCCTCAAGGTAAACGTTGGGTAAAGCTGCGTATTTCTACAAAAGCTATCAAAACGCTTCAAAAGAAGGGCCTGGAAGTCATGGCCCGCGAGGCAGGCATCGATCTCAGAAAGTACTAGGTTTCTTCCATGTCCAGCACATGGAATGCCAAGTTTCTGTAAATCGTTGCGATTTGGCGGCACCCCCCTCCGAAAATATCCGTATAATTTCAACCCTTAGAGCTTGTCCTATTTTGAATGGGACGCATGTTCTAAGGGTTTTTAGCATGTCCGTAGTCTAGAAACCTAAGTTAAGCTAGCTGCATCACTTTAGCGGCATCACTCTTTTTTACATCAAGGGTAAACTGTACTGAGTGAGTCTACGGATTGTCTAAAAGCGGTAATTCCTAGGGTTGTGTGTCATGCCTTTTGGTTTGTACATGATGGCTTTTAGGGCAAAACTGGGTAGCCTACCCTAGATACGTCTATTACCGTGTCTTCACAAACGTGAAGAAAATTGGCACAATTTCTCTGGTGTTCCCTGTCAGTAGCGGTATCCCTTTTCACAGGGAGTCTGCTTGAGTCAATCCAGTTCAGCTCTACAGGTTCTAAATAGAACTGCCGCTGTCCTCTGCTGTCTCTTAACAACCTTGTTGTCAAAGGTGCGTAGGTTTTTTGCTGCCGCCCGAATTGCTCATTGGGATATTTGGTTTTATAGGGCACTGCCATGTCTTCTCTAAATCGTCGTCTTCGTCGTCTCACAAAGCTTCCCCGCTTCTGGGCCAAACGCTTAATGGTCGGGATTTTGAGAGTACTGATGATCTCAAATCGTCCTGATCGACTAGGCAGAACTGGCTTTGTACTGCCAACAACGGTGCTGCTGCTGTTGGTCGTTTCCCTATCGGCCGGGGCACTGACCTATCGCGCCTTTAGTCGCAGTGACCAAGCTATTGCCCAACGTGAGCAAAGGGTAATTACCAACGCTGCCACGCCTGCAATTGACCGGGCCAAGGCAAAGCTTGAGTATCTTTTCCAGCGAGATGATCGCTTTCCGGGCAGTCTGCCTCCCAGTGATTTTCTATCGGCCATGATGAGCCCGACGGGCAATGCCACTCTGGGTGTAACGGCCAGAGGAGAAGATGTTTACACGCTGCCCGACGAAACCCGGATGGACATCAACGGGGACGGCACTATCGACAATGCCTGGTTCTTTAGAACTGACATCAATGGAGACGGGGCGCTCGACGACAATGAGGTCGTTGCCTACTCCATCTTGATGGATGACGATGCTACTCCACCCGGCAAGACTACTAAGGTTGGGGTATCTGACGCGGTCAGTGATGATAAGGCCAAGGCTTTGGTAACTCGTACTGGCCCGGTTAGTAGCTCCAGGCTGACTAACAAGTGCCGCGCGGCTCGCTCTCCTGAATCAGGTTGGCAGCTAGTGAACCGCTCTACAGACACACTGCAGAAAAACTTCCAGGTAAACGCCTTTGTGCTCAACCGGGGAGCCGGTTCTGATGTCAATCGCACAGCCCAAACCCTAGAGTTTCAGCAGTCGCGTGAAGCGGCTCGGGGCAGTAAGTGGGGAGCCTGGTTCCGCTACGACCTAGAGGTTTTTCCCGGTCCTGAGTTTAAGTGGAACGGGGCGATGCACGCCGCCAGTAACCTCTTTGTGCAGGACAACTTCAAGGGCTACATGATTAGCTCGAACGAGTCCTGTATTTACAGTCAAACTGCCTCTGAAATTACCTTGGGTGAAGACGGTTCAGACTTTACCGGGCAATTTGTTCGGGGCACCTCAAAAACCAACACGTTTGAAAGGCTCGAGGACACCCCTGAGTTTCACTTCTATAACGATGCTGCTTTTCCAAAAGTGGGCGGCGATGGCTTGCAGTTAGCTGACAATGAAAATGCTGCATCTGATCGAGATTCTGTTAGGCCCAGAGGTGGGGCAGCAACAAGTGTACAAGATATTGCAGTTAACCCTATTAGACTATTTACTGAGGGCATTTCCAGAAGTATCAACCCCGCTACTTGGGAGCGCGACCCTGCTTGGGAAAACTCCCAAGCAGTAGCCCGTGGGCGGATATACAACAAAAGCGAGAGAAAGCCCTTCGTTGATGACTTCTTCCGGGCAGACAACCGTTGGGGTCCCAAACCTGAATATAAGGACTTTGACCTGCGTGAGGAATACACTAACAGGGGGATTACCCTAGGAACCCCAGTTGAGAATGCTGTTTATCCCGGTTTGGCAGATGGAGAAGGGTTAGACGGCTACTGGGAGCGTCAAGCTATTTCCACGGGTCTGCGGATGATTGTGGGGCAGCGGCTGGAACTGGGCAACACCTTTGGTTGGAATGTCGATCCCCGTCCTACATTATTGCCCGGTGGACTGCCTAATCCAAACGTAGGTAAGCCGGTCGCTAATATCGACCCTCTCTACCCACCCAACGCAGCCGCAGGGTCCGGTGCTGCTCGCCCGACCACCGCTGGCAATAATGCTGCTCAAAAAACCTATCCAGGGGGCATCCATGAAGTCATTCAACGGAAGTCGCTGAGAGATAACTTGGCTGCTGTCCAAGGCATGGCTGTGTACCATTACCTGACCAATGATGGAGCATTCCCTCTAGCCTGTGTTGCAACGACAGCACACCCTGGCACCCGAAAAACTGTCATCGACAGCCGTACCTTCAATCCTTGGGCTTCAGGCGGCGTAAAAACCGACTTCTTCAAAGGTGAAGGGACCAATGGTTGGGAATTTAAATACCATCCCGACTTTGACACACCAGGTGAGTTTGCGAGCCAAGTTGTAGCTGGTGCACCTTTAGGAATTGCTTTAAGAAACCTTGCTTACTTCGCGGGTGATCCCAAAGGGGGTGCTCCTTCCTTTGAGCCAATTCAAGATACCTATGTTCACCCTTTCCCCCAGATGTCTATGTGGGGAGACTTTTCACCCCTACGACGCATCATTGATGCTGGTGGCCTAAATAGTGCTACTGCCTTTAATGCCCTTAGCCCTGCTGATAGAGCCACGGTGCATACCGCAGCTTGCACATTAGGCATGCTGGCTTACAACATTGATAAAGAGGCTCAAGATTACTTAACACTAAATAACTACACGCCTCCGTCAAGCCTGCAAAACGTGACGACCAAGGTTGGCAATATGGTCAATGACCTTATTACCTACATGACAGGAGGGAACATAAGCACAGCAACAGAAACTCGCCTCCAACAGCTTGGCTTCAATCGGGCTGGCTGGCTAGCCCGGTGCGGCACGTACACTCCTGCTACTTTCTTAGGTGATGCAGGAGGAGCAGGAGCGGGAACCGTAGCTTGTGGAGCAGCTCAATACTTTGCAACTTTTAGGCTAAATGATTGGCTCTCAATCTCGAGCACAAGACCGGCAGGCCAGCAGCTATCTGCAGCTGAGGTTCAGGATCTAATTGGGGTCGCGACAAGAGTTTCCCACCTCGACTCCTTAATTAGAGACCGCGAACTAGGATTTAGAAGAGGAGTCACTCAAGAAACCCTCAACCTTACAATCGGTACCCGACCAGTAACTTGGAATTCCACGACAAAGTACACCCAGCTAATAGCACCCCAAGGAACTGGAGGGAATCAGTCTGTTTTTACAGTGAAGTGTGACCCTAACATCTTCCGCTCAATAGGTGCTGGTGGAGGCGGTGGTAACAATAACGTGGTTATGGCTGGTTTGCTTGCTTGTAGCGAAACAGGATTAGCTGATGTCCGATATCCCTCTTTGTATTACCTGTTCCCGCTTGTAAACCACGACCATGATGGGGGTGGTCTCCATGCTCAACCGGGTGGCAGCGAAGCTGTATTAGATCAGGACCCTGAGGAGTACATTACTCAGCCGTACATTCAAACTGAAAACGCTGGTGTTGAGCGCTACAAAATAGTCAGGAAAGGTACTGATCCGACTGACACCATTTCTGTTCTTAGAGGTGTGCAGCACATCGCCTCCGTACCTGCCTCAATGGACCTGACGGGTTGGGCATTGCCTGTCACATCTATTACACAAACACTGACAGCTCCAGACGAGCTAACCAGTGGCCAGCAGCCTCAAGCCTTCCGTATCAGCGTTAATCGCCCTGCTCCTGCTGCTCCTGCTGGTGCCACTGTTCCCTTCCTTGATAAAGGCATATACGACGGTCGCGAACAGATGAGTGTTCGAGTCCTCGACATAAACATTGGTCTGCTTGCCTCAACCTCAAACGGTGCTGACACCTGGTTGTCCGACGACCCGACCAAAAATGCTGAGGGCATTGTCTATGCCTACAGGGAAGATGCGGTGCGAGAAGATGAAATCGTTAGGCCCAAGGCAGCGGCAGCGACAGCTGCAACATGTTCTAATCTCGCTGCTGTCACTAGCCCAAGACAGTTCAATCTAGAAAATGATGCTAACTGTCGAATGACCGTTATTCCAGGTACAACTCCAATTCTCCAAGACCCACCGCTCACTCCTTGGAAGATTAGCCTCAAACCAGTTGACTACTATCCTGATCCAGAGCGCCGCCCCCATGGGTTCCGCTTCCGAAACGGAGCAGATATCAGTGCTGGTAAAACTCGTAGAACAGGGATGACCTTTGTCACCGATAACTCTGTTTACATTCTTGGCAACTTCAACCTCCACAGTTCCAACGGCACTGTTGGCAACATTTTAGAGGAGTTTACAGACAGGCTGTTCAACGTAGACTGGGGCCCCAACGACTTCTATGCCGGCAGTCGGACTGAAGGCAAGCTAAACACCACTAATTTCGCCAACGTCACTGTGGATCATTGGCGACCTGTTGAAATCCTGGCTGATGCAGTCGGAATACTCTCTGGGAGGTTCAGAGATGGCAACATTGGCGATACTTTCGTCATGCCCACCCCAACTGTGGATCGTGGGGGCACATATTCCTACCAAAACCAAAACCGGCCATATTTCGAAACTAATAACGTCTTTAACGCGGTCAACTGGATTCAGGAAAATGAGTGGACTGCTAGTGCTGAAGGTACTGCTACGGGTACTGCCCCCGACGTTGAAAGACTAAACCTACTAACCCCCGTCTGGATTGACCGTAACGGCACGTACCAGCTGAAAGCCCCTCAAAACGCTCCCGTTTTAGGTGGAGTTAACGAATTTACCTCGTTTGGTAATAAGCCACTGCGGATCAGGAACTTGATTGAAGGTACGACTACCTTTGTCAACACCACTATCGTGAGTGGGTTAGTACCAGCCCGGCCTAATCAAGCCTATGGCGGGTTCCACAACTTCCCCCACTTCAATGAAAGCTGGAAGAGCGGAGCTAACAGCGAACATCCACTTAATATCGCGGGAGCATTTCTCCAGCTCGACTTCAGTACCGCTTCTACCGCACCCTTTGACCAGGATGCTTGGGAACGAGGCGAAAGGCCAGTAGCCGACGAATTCATCAGCTACTACGAGCCGCCTGGACGTCGATGGGGTTATGACGTAGGCCTACAGTACGTACCGCCTGCTCCGGTGTCCCGACGCTTTGTCTCCTATGGCACCCCCCGCAGTGAGTACTACCGCGAAGTCCCCGTTGACGACCCTTACAACAACCTGCTGCGCTGTGGCCGATACCGAGATGGCGGTAACTTCGTCCCCCTCTTCCCCAATGAAACTTGCCCTGCCTAATCGCATCTAACCTCGGGAGGTGATAGACCGTGTCAAATGCCAAATCTGCCCAACTGTTGCAAAGACTGACGGCTCGGCTGCTCAAAGCTGACCCGACCCTGCCATCGGGCCTCCCCGATAAGGGCCTAACCCTAATTGAGTGTCTAGTCGCAATTGTGATGGTGTCTCTAGTTATTGGCACGGTCGCTCCCGCCCTAGTGATTAGCACGGCCACCCGCATTCAAAGCCAAAAGACCGAGCAGGCCCTCAAAGTTGCCCAGGCCGAAATTGACCGGGTGCGGACCATCGTAGAACGCGGCACCTATGAAACCGTAGAACTACCCCAGTCCACCCCAGTTACCACTGAAAACAAAACCGCAGTGAGAGGCAGCCAGTACGTGATTGAATACCCTGAATCGGTAGATGGCCCTCAAGTTGGCAATCTGCGCGATTCAACTACTGCCTATACCGGCTTAGGTCCTTTTGATGCCCGGCGAGTCGATGTCAATGGAGACGGCAACCCCGACCTAGCTGTCCAGGTCTACCGCAGCCCTGGTCGGCTCAGACCAGGCTCCAATCTTCCCGTAAATTTTGTTATGGGCGTGCGCGTCTATGACATTCAGGCATTTGAAGGAGGCAACACCGGTAATTTGCCTGTTGAGCAGAGCCGGGCAGCAATGACGGCAGGCGAAGGCGATCGGCGCAGGCAACCCCTGGCAGTGCTTTACACCTCCGTCGCTAAAGGAGACGTAACCAACTCCTACTGCGACTACTTTACATATCTAGGCTCAACTCCCTCGGCTAACTTTAGATGCGACTGATGCCCGTCGTCCTGTCCTCCGTTCTGGCTTTTCAATCATGGCTTCATCACCTTTCGCATTTCGGCTTTACCAAACGCTGCTACAAAAACGGCGAAGTTCACGGGGCGGGTTTACCCTAACCGAACTGCTAGTTTCTATAGTCATTGCTGGAATTATTATTTCTAGCCTGCTGTTCCTAGTTGTGGAAATGCTGAGGGCCGACCAAAGCGAAGCCGTCTTGAACCAGACCCAGCAAGACGTAAACAACGCAATGGATTACATCAGCCGCGAACTCCAAGAGGCGGTGTTTGTGTACCCTAGTCAGGCAGACATGGATGCTATTACTAATCAGCTGACAGATTTGCCTAGAGGCGGATCTTTTCCGCCCACACCCGTTGTAGCTTTCTGGCGAATCGACCCGGTTGATAATGCAGCCTTGAAAACTCTACGTACTAACAGCAGCAACTGCACCACAGGAGATATCGCTTTCAGGGCAAACTGTGAACTCGTCTCCTTGCGACAAAGCACCTACACGCTGGTTGTGTACCTGCGACAGGGAAATGACCCTAACGGCATTTGGGCAGGCGATGCTCGCATCCTTCGCTACGAATTTCCCCAGTTTAGAAATTTAACGACACTGGAAGAACGAACTGGCTTCACCGACCCAGCTCCCAGTAACTTTGAAGCTCCAACGGTTGCTAACGGCAATCAGGGTTGGAAAATCAAAGCAGGTGCAACTACAACCGAGGGCAATCCGCCTGCTGTTTTGGTCGATTCAATAGATGCTAATACTCCGCCTGCTAGCCTCCCAGGTCTACCTGCTTGTGATACAGCTGCTGGCTATCAGCGCATTCCCAGTGACCCAACAGTGACTAGCTTCTTTGTCTGCGTTCGAGATCCTGTTTTATCTACAGATGAAGAGCTTGCTCTATCCATTGAGTTGGGCGATGAGGAAGTTGCCCGAAACAACCAAGACTTAATTGTCTACCTCAGAGGCAATGCAACTTCTAACAGAGCGGGTCTATTCACCACTTACAACGAAAACAGTCGTCTGCCCACGTTAGAGTCTCGCATCTTAGTACGAGGAATCTTAGACAAGAGGCCATAATAGTTTTGCCATCCATTGCTGTAAGGATGAAGTCTCATGAACCGCTTTAAGTCAAGACAAAAAGCATCCACCAACGGGGGCTTCACGCTAATCGAGGCTCTAATCGTTGTTATTATGGTCGCTATCCTCATGGGTATTGCCGCGCCGGGCTGGTTTGCCTTTGTTAACCGCCAGCGCATGAAGACAGTGCAAAACGACCTGACCGAAGTCTTTAGACAAGCCCAGACCAATGCCGAACAGCTTCGCAGCCAGCAATTTGTCACTATTGACACAGCAGCAGACGTGCCCACGGTAAGGGTCAATGGTGCGCCCCAAGTCTTGGGCAGTGGCAACATCAACCCCGGATTTATCACGCTGTCTTCAAACATAACGCCTGCCACCATTTCCTTTGACTACCGGGGCATGCCTGTAGAAACAGCAAGCATTCCTTTCGTGGTCAGAATTCGACCTGATGGGGCAGGGGTGCAGCAGTGTGTAATTGTCGCCAACCTACTCGGCAGCATCAAAACTGCGTCAAATGCCCAGTGCGATAACGTGACTGCCGCATCAATGAGAGCTGAGTAATTGGCAGGGTTCCATTAGGGTGTGTTGTCGCCTTGGCGCAACGCACCTATTTTGTCGATAAGACTTGCCTTTTAGGAGATTTGGTGTGTCACGCGCTGCGATGACACACCCTAAGAATTTGCCCGTTGATTTCTCAAATTAGGCGATATCAGCCCACTATAGTGGCAGCCTAGCAGATGGGTAGCGCTGGAGGTAGCGCAACACATCGCCAGGGTCCGCCTGCACCAGCAGGCCGTTTTCAGGAATTTCGATGACGCGGCTCCACTCAAACTGTTCGGCATAGCCAAGGTGATGGAGACTTGCGATCGCACCCCGCGTATCCCCCTCAGACCCCACTAAATACAGCCGTAACCGCCTCCGCCGAGGCCGCACTAAAGGAATTTGAGGCACAGCAGGCTGAGCCGCCGCCCCCAAAGTAAACGTCTGGGGAGACGACAAAAAATATTGAATTTGCAGCATGATCAGGGGATTCCTTCAATTCAATGGGTAGGAATCCCCGAATCCTGGGTTCCCAAGGACATGAGCGAGCAGCAGGGCGGCTAAAATTAGCACAGCCCACGCGACAGCCAGATTCTGTCGTTTGGGTCAGCTGCCGGTTTGTGTTGGTCGCACTTGCCGGTAGCGTCGATCCAGTTTTCGGGGAAAAGCAAGCTGCGAGACACAGCTATGAGGATTGATATTAGTCCATCCGATCCTCAAACACAAGTCACGATTTACACAAAAAAGGCTTTCGCGAGGAAGGGTAGGCTCTCTCATGCCCGCCCTTCCCACAAACTGATTTGCACACTAGACCTCTTGCTAGCGCTTATACCAGCCAGTTAGCGCCAGGGCTAGAGCGTCGGCCGCGTCATCGGGTCTGGGAATTTTGTTAAGACACAGTTCACGGGCTACCGCTTCTTGCACCGAGGCCTTATCAGCATTGCCATACCCCGTCAAAGCCTGCTTCACCTGGGCAGGCGTAAACTCCATCAGCGGAACCCGGTACTGAGCTAGCACCAGCATCACCACCCCGCGAGCTTGTGCAACCAAAATAGTGTTTCCCATCCGGTAAAAAAACATCTTTTCAATCACGACCAAGTCTGGGGTGACCTGCTTCATTAAGCTGTGCAAATCATCGTAGATCGTGCACAGCCGCTCCCCAATATCAGTCTTGGCAGGCGTTTCGATAATGCCAAAATCCAAAACAGAAGCCCCTGCCAACGACCCAACGGAGCCCGCAGAGGCTTCAATCACCCCGAACCCTAGAATTGCCAGACCTGGATCAAGTCCTAAGATTCGAGTTGTCATAGCGTATTAGCGAACACCCATCGGCTGACGGCCATTAGCCGCTGCTGCCGCATCCGGATCGGCCAGCTCAAATACCTGGCAAAAGACCTTCTCGACCTTATGGCCAGAGTCAATCGACTCTAGCGGGTCTTTCCGCAGTCGGTGTCGCAGGCAGAGGGTAATAACCCGGCGGATGTCGTCTACCGTCACCTCAGTACGACCTTCGTAGGCGGCTAATGCTTTAGCGGCTCGGTTAGTCACAATATCGCCACGCAGACCGTCTACATCTAGCTCAGCGCAAATTTGGGAAATTTTGACCCGATAGTCATGGTCAAGAGCGACTCCGCCCAGCCTTTCTTGAGCGCTAACCAGTCGGTGCTGCAGTTCCGTCTGCTGAGCCTGGTAAGTGTTCAAAAATTCCTGAGGATTGCGGTCAAACTCAGAGCGCTGCTCTACAATCTGCACCCGCAGCTCTGGATCTTTGACGGTACGAATTTCGGCGTGCATGCCAAAGCGGTCGAGGAGCTGAGGGCGCAGCTCTCCCTCCTCTGGGTTGCCAGAGCCAACCAGCACAAACTGAGCCGGGTGACGAATGGAGATACCTTCGCGTTCGACCGTGTTCCAGCCAGAAGCGGCCGAGTCTAGCAGTACGTCTACCAGGTGATCGTCGAGCAGGTTCACCTCATCGACATAGAGAATGCCTCGGTTTGCCTTTGCCAGCAGCCCCGGTTCAAAGGCTTTCACCCCTTCTGAAAGAGCCTTTTCAATATCGATGGTGCCGCAGACTCGATCTTCGGTAGCCCCTAGGGGTAAATCGACCATCGGCACCTTTTTCTTGGCTAAAGGCAGTTCGGTAACGCCTCGTTCTGCCAGCAGATCTGCATCTTCAGGAGCGCGGTTGAAGGGGTCATCGGCCACGATATCGATCTCTGGCAGGAGGTCAGCTAGGGCCCGGATGGTGGTGGACTTGCCGGTGCCGCGATCGCCCATGATCATGACTCCCCCAACTTTGGGGTCGATCACGTTGAGCAACAGCGCCAGCTTCATCTCTTCCTGGCCAATCACGGCAGTAAACGGAAAGACTGCACGGCGGGGCGCAGGGGTCGGGGTAGGAGAGGCTGCAACGGTAGGATTCACGGGCGCTTCTGACAGTAACAGTATTTAATGACTGTCTTCCATTTTGCCACACTGCTTCCCCTCCAACCCCAGATGCCTACAGGGAGAGCAGCTCATCTAAGGCATCTAGCGCCTCACACTGAGATGGATCTCCCCTATCAGCCTTAGCCGCAGTGGGCGGGTCGGGCATCCGACGAGAGGGTGAGGCCGCTAGGGGAGGGGCGGTATCGGTAGGCAGCCGCCCATAAAGATAGTCGTCGCAGTAGCGGCGAAACACGGCTTCGATAGCGGCACGGGCATTTTTTAGCCCCCACTCAGCAGCGATAGATTCTGCCTTTTCTAGCACGTCTCGGCTGAGCCTTACTTTGTTGTCATGCATAATTGGGTATCACTCGATAGCAGAAATAGCCCCCGCACGTTGGCAAACTGGGGGTCGCCCATGACAGCGAATAGATTTCGGCCTACTAGCCGATCAGAGATTAGGTGAGAGCCGCCGCCAGTAACCAAAAAGCGGGTGACTCTAGGCATGAAAGGCGTAAATTGGGCCTTAATTGTCTGAAAAATGCCCTTAAACCATGGGTCGAGGTACTCGTCTAGCCAGCCTGTCCAGCCCAGTCCAGTATCGGCATAGAGGTGACCCACTCGGAAACCGTCCATCACAATGCAGGGGTCGGCTGTGGTGCCTAAGGCATCGCTCAAGCGACGGTCGAAGCTGATGGCGGTTGCCAGTTCGTAGGTGCCGCCCCGGTCCATGATGTTTTCGTCGATGACTTCGCCATCGGCGTCTACCAGACGGGTCAGCCAGGTGCCGCCCCCAATATCAACGACGATAGTGTAGCCCGTATCAGGGATTAACCCCTGCTTCTGGGCATAGTGGTAAGCGCCCATGCCTTCGCGTCTGACCTGCACCGACTCGACCATCACCCGAAAGTCGAGGCCATTGCGCCGAAATTCATGCGGCCCTACAAGCTGCTCTTCGATCTCAACTGCATTGCGGCCCGGATCGGGGGTGGAGATGTAGAGCTGGAGCGGAAACTCGGCTACGGTTTCGGCAATCGGCTCTAGGCAGGCATAGAGGTGGAGTCGGGCCAGCTCCACTTTGTTTTCGATCACAGTTTGCTGCTGGCGGCGGTATTTATATGCCTGGGCTCCAAAGTGGTAGCGGCGACCATCGGGCAGCTCAATCAGCGGCGAGGCTTCAGAGTAGCTGACCGCATCTCGGCCTCGGGGCAACTGGTAACGAACCGAACGAATCGCTTTAGGATGACCGTTGCCGTCAAAAAACTTAAGGTCATAGTTCCCGGCATCGAGGGCCAGGGTGCGAGGGATAGGGCTGGGGTCGGGGGCTTGCGATCGCACAGAGCGTCTGGTTTTGGTAGCCGGGGTCATAGAGTTACCTCAACGGGGCTTTAAGCAGAGTTGAAATGAGCGCCTAAACGGGGCAGCAGCAGGTATGGGCACCTTTGTCCCCGTTGGTACACGTGAACTATATCATGAGTTCAAAAGTACTGGTCGAATTTTTGTAAAGAACCGCTGCTAAAGCAGCCACCAGACTCCGTATTAAGAAACACATCACGCTGTCGCTGGTACTAGCCCACCGGGAAATCTACAGAACAGACAGGCTTCACTAACAGCAAACCCCTATTTCCGTTATTGATGTACTTTGAGCCGCTATGCCAGCCCTAAATCACAGCCTAGAACAACAGATCGTCGCCGCCGATGGCCGCTATTTAACACCAGAAGAACTGCGATCTTTAGAGAACTATGTCAACAGCTACGCTCAGCGGCTAGAGACCTACCAAAAGATCAGCCAGCACAGTGATGCTATGGTGCTAAGTGCTTTGAGAAAATTTGCTCGGGTGCATCCCGAAATTATTCAGCAAAGTGCCAAACGCTGCCAGTATGACATGAGTGAAGTGCTGCGCTATATTGCTCTGTCTATCTTGCGAGATGACGAATTTCTATTTTTAGAAAAGGTCATGTTCTGGCTAGATACCGTGCTGCGAGCCCACCATAAACAAGTGGCCTGCTCCAAAGCTTATCAGTATCTTCAAGAAGCTGTTGATGAGACACTAACCCCCGCTAACAGCAGCCTGATCCGCCCCTACATCAGCATTGTGCTCAACTCTCTTCAGCCCTACACCTGAATCAGCAGCAAGTGCCCCTCATAATCTCACGGGTTACGGGTCAAACTGCCTGGCTTTAGAGCTGGGAGGTGATACTGCTTGACTCGTGACTCTGTTTCCCCTACGCCGTGCCCCCTCTAACGGCTCTAGATAGCCCCACCCAATCGTGGTTGTCCAGCTTTGAGGAAGACCTTAATTATGAATTACACCCAAGAAGTCACTGTCAGCAGGCACTCTTCCCGAGAGGAGCGCAAAGCAGCCCTTTATCAAATCTATGTCCAGGTGCTAGAGCGACAGCCCTATGCCTTTGAGCGAAAGCAGCTAGTCAAAGCAGAAGACGATTTTCTGCACGACAAAATTGGCGTCAAGCGTTTCTTAAAGGCACTGGGCCATTCAGCAGTTTACCTTGATGAGTTTTACCATGGTTCGTCAAACCTAAAGTTTTTAGAGCTTTGCTTTAAGCACTTCATGGGACGAGCCCCTCGGGACCGCCAGGAAATGCGGCTCTATTGCGATATCCTCATGCGCGATGGTGTACAGGCCCTGATTACCTACATGATTGACTCTGAGGAGTACCGAAAGCACTTCGGCTGCTTTACAGTCCCCTACTCTCCCCAGGAGGAAACCTACGGATCTCCCAAAGCCTACCTAGAAACCTTTATCCTGAACCGTGAACTGCACGGTCGTCGAGGTAAAGTACTGCCGACAATGCTTTGGCACGAACTGGGCCTGACTTGCGACGGAGGAAACTGCCGTCTGAAAAACAGCCTAGCAGCACCCACCCAGCCCCCGGCCCGATCTCAGGGCGACTTTCTGCAGATGCTGCGGTCTATGAACCCATCGGATCTAGAGCAGATCGCCTCTGCCCTCTCTGCCGATCAGCGAGAAAAACTGCGCCAAGCTTTGATGCAGCCAGCGTAATTCTAAGCCGCTGGAGCGATTCTAGAGCGGTTTCTAATCTTTATCCCCCCTACTTATCAATTAGAAGCAGGGGGGATGTCCGGTTTAGAGGCTGTCTAAAAAGTCATTTTCAGCCCCCTTATGCTAATTCTGAAAAAAGTGCTGCGGATAGGAAGTGGGAGAGTGGATAGGTAGATAGGTGAATGAGTAGCGGCTATTTAGAGAATTGGCATTACTCGCTCAAGACCTCAGAAGTCCCCTGAAGCAGGGGACTTTTCATCCACCTTCCTCTACCCTATGGATATGCACCCATAGGGTTATAGAAAGAGAGAGCAGTAAACTATGCTACTTCTCAAATAGTCTCTTAGCTTCGCTTAAAAAGTTCTTAGTTTAGAGACTACTTCATAGCTTCTGAGCCCCGTAATGCTTAATCAACTACACGAAGTCGCCCTTGATGAAGCGCATCGTGAACCCGATTGATTAGAGCAGCATCCTTGGGGCTTAGAGTTTTCTTGGCGAAGGTTGTCATGATTAAAGTCTGGTCATTTCGGGTAATACGCCGAGTCGACAGAATTTTCTCAATGGTTTGCTCAAGGGTGGTCATGGTTGTGCACACTGATTACGTGACGAAATAGGAAATGCAATAGTTTGTTGACCGGGAGGCACCCTAGATATACCGATACGGCTGGCACTTCTTTAATCTAAAAAAAAGTTTCCATCACAGCATCGGTGCTCTAACGTATTTCTTTATAAAGCCAAAAAACAACTTGCTACAGATAGAGAGCAGTTTCAATTAGAAGCAGCAAGTTCCTGGGCAAAATTACTGAAGCATCTGCAGAGGATAGCGATGCTGATACAGCCGTTTTCGGGTAAGTACAATACTTCTCTGAATTGTACTTGCTCTTTAAATTTCCCTTTCTTAATGCCCGGAGGGCTATCTTCTGGGGAGGGTTCAATCTTTCCCAAGAATTGGGAGCTGGGGGGCCGAAAACCGCTGCAACCGAAATAACTCAAAAAAATAGGGAGAGCGACTGCTCCCCCTATAAGCTAATTCCTTTCAAACTGAAAATCTAAACCGCAGCCAGTTCGGGCGTAGGCCGCTTGCTGCTGCGAATGCTTTCGATAGCCGTTGCGTAGTCAGGCGCATTAAAGACCGCAGATCCAGCCACAACAGCATTGGCTCCTGCCTCTAGCACCTGCCAGGTGTTGTTGGCCTTGAGTCCGCCGTCTACCTCAATCCAGGGGTCGAGGCCGCGCTCGTCGCACATCTGGCGCAGAGCCCGAATCTTAGGAAGGACGCCGGGGATGAAGCTCTGCCCTCCAAAGCCGGGGTTGACGCTCATGATCAGCACTAGATCGCAAAGCTCCAGCGCATACTCGATTAGCGATAGGGGGGTGGAGGGGTTGAGCACAACACCTGCCTGCTTGCCCAGTTCCTTAATTTGGCCTAGGGTGCGATGCAGGTGGGGAGACGCATTGTGCTCGGCGTGAACAGAGATGATATCGGCTCCGGCTTTGGCAAAGCCTTCTACGTACTTCTCTGGCTCCACAATCATCAGGTGCACATCTAGCGGCTTTTGGGTGACCGGACGGATGGCCTCGACAATCAGGGGGCCGATGGTGATGTTCGGTACAAACCGACCATCCATGACATCCACGTGAATCCAGTCCGCGCCTGCCTGGTCGACAGCCCGGATCTCGTCGCCCAAACGGCTAAAATCAGCCGACAAAATGGAAGGTGCAATAACAGTGGACTTATTGGATTTGGCCTGGGTCATGGTGAGCGAGTTCTCCTGTCATCAGCATGTGTCTATCGTAACAAAACCTTAAGTTTTTCTCACATTTCAAGGTCGCTTTTTTAGGCCAAAATACTCATTTCTTTACGAGCCCTGCTGCCGCATGCTGATTTTGCTTAAGGGCAATTGCTTCAGCCCGCTCGAAATGTTGGGCAAAAATTTTTGAAAAACCCTTAGACGAGGCTTGGGATTTGTACCCGCCCACAGGTTTTATAGGGTAGAGTTTGGCCAGAGAATGCTTTGCTGACAACGTCTTATGGTCAAATCTGTTCGCGCCTGGCTACCTACTTCGCTGACTAAGCCTGCCCTTTATCTGGGGTCGGCCTTGGGAGCCAGTGCTCTGGCCCTGCCGGTGATGGCGCTCTCCCTCTCGGTTGGGCCTGAGGGCATTGATGCACGACGTTTACACGCTGCGCCCTACAACCTGACTGGGCAAAAAATTGCTATTGGACAGGTGGAAATTGGTCGGCCTAGTCAGTTTGGCCTTGACAAGGTTGCCTACGAAAACATGCCGGTTACGGTGCGGCAGGTTTTTCTGCTCAACCGCTCGGCCTCTGCGGATGAATTTATTGATGGTCATGCCGCCAATGTGGCAGGCATTATGGTCAGCCAAGACAAGCAAAATACTGGGGTGGCTCCCGAAGCGATGCTCTATTCTGCGGCGGTGGGGCCGCTGTTAGACAGAAGCGGGCAGCCGGAGGAGTGCCTCGCCTCCCAGCACTTGGCGCTGCAAAATAGCGGTGATGTGCGGGCGATCAACTTCAGCTTTGGTGAATCTTTGGGCCGCGACCCGCGACCGGAGCCGGTGCTAGATGGCAATGCCCTGTTAACCCAATGTATTGATTGGTCTCACCGAGTTCATGACGTGCTCTATGTGGTTGCGGGTAACCAAGGCGGTGGCGGCATTCCGATTCCGACAGATAACTTTAACGGCATCAATGTGGCCTATTCGCGGCTGCAGGATGGGATGTTTACTAAGGTGGACTTCTCTAACCTGAGTAGTGAGCCCGCGTTTCAGCCCACACGGGCGGCGGGGCCAGAAACCAACGAAGGGCCGCGCCGATCAATCAATTTGGTAGCCCCCGGCAGCCAGATTGCGCTGCTTGACCCAGACGGGCAGCCGCGGGTGGGCAGCGGTACCAGTTTCGCTGCGCCTCATGTGGTGGGCACTGTGGCGTTGCTGCAGCAGCTGGCCGACCGGCAGATCCGCTCAGGCTCACCCAACTGGAGTTTGGACGCCCGTAAGCCAACTGTGATCAAAGCTATCTTGCTTAACTCTGCTGATAAGCTGGCGGATACGGGGGATGGGCTGCGGCTGGGCATGTCTCGAACGCTGCTGGATCAGAAGAATCAGGACTGGCGGCAGTCGGATGCCTATCGCGATCGCAAAATTCCTCTACACAATGAGCTAGGCACAGGCCATCTCAATGCCTATCGGGCCTATGAGCAGTTCAATCCGGGGGCCTTTTCGCCCGATGCCCCAGTTCCCGCAATTGGCTGGAACTATAGCACTCTAGAGTCTCCGGTACCGCCTACCGATCTGCCTCGCACTAGCACTGAGATCCGCTACGAAGACTACGTTTTTGAATCGCCTCTGCAGGCAAACAGCTTTATCTCTGCCACGCTGACATGGGACCGGCAGGTCGTGCTTGACGATGCCAACGGCAACGATCTCTATGACCTAGGCGAAACCTTTAATGATCGGGGGCTCAACAACCTCGACGTCTACCTGATGCGGGCTGAGGATGAAGACCTGAGCGCCAGCATTTGGTCGTCTGAGAGCGATGTCGACAGTACTGAACACATTTTTTATCAAATTCCGGAAACAGGGCGGTACAAACTGAGAGTTATCTATCGGCAGCAGGTGCCGGACGAGATTATCCAGCCTTACGCACTAGCGTGGTGGGCGGTCCCGGCCCGGTAGCTGCCTACTCATCGCTGGGGAATTTGCGTCTATGGCTGAAGTTGATAATGCGATCGCATTGACCTGTGCCCGCCTCTGCCAGGAGGTCTATAAGGACTTTTCGGGTATCAAGTTTGAAGCCCTGCCCGACACCGACACCACCCTAATTCAGAGTGAAGATTCTGGCTTTACCGACACTCAGGTAGCGTTTCTTCACAAAGAAGGGTCGGAGCAGATATTCGTTGTCTTTCGAGGCAGCGACAGATCGGTTGACTGGATGAACAACTTTCAGATCCGCCAGCAGGTTTACCCCTATGGCGACGGCAACAGTGACGTTAAATTTCATTGCGGGTTTATGACGGCTTATTTTGCCGTGCGAGATCGGCTGCTGCCTGCGATCGAAAAAATTCCCCAGCCCAAAATTGTGATTACCGGCCACAGCCTTGGTGGTGCTCTGGCTACTATTGCGGCTCTAGATATTCAGTACAACATCACCAGCAAGAATAACCAGGCCATTGAGGTCTATACCTTTGGTGCACCTCGTGTGGGCAACCAGGCCCTAGCTGAGTCCTACAATCAACGGGTACCCGACAGCTTCCGCTACGTCTTTGGCTGGGACATTGTAACCCGCACTCCCCGTTCTTGGCAGGGCTATACCCATGTAGAAAAAGAGGTCGTGCTGGGGTCTCGCTGGACCTGGAGGGTTCTTAGCCGCCGCTTTAGTGACCATGCCATCGACAACTACATCTCGGCCCTAGCGGAAGAAACTAAGGGCCAGGAAGCCGGTTTGAAATAACTGGGCCGTTACCAAATCTGTAATCGGGGGAAGGGGAAAGCAGAGCCGTGCCACGGTGATACGGTGACTGTTTTGCTAAGTAGGATCTATACATGGCACTCAAATGGCTGGGCTGGCTCACCCTAGCGGCCCTGGTTACAGTGAATTTTTGGGGCTGTGCCCGTGTTCCAGGACAGGTTGGTTCTGGCGCAGTTCCCGACTCTGATGCTCGAGAAACCCCGGCAGTGGATTTAACTGCCCCAGTTGACCCCAAACTGGTTGAGGCCCAAAACCGCTTTGGCTTTGAGCTGCTCTCCCAGCTGCAGCAAGAGACTCCACAAGAAAACCGGGTGCTGTCTCCCCTGAGTGTGTCTATGGCTCTGTCTATGGCTCAGGCGGGAGCGGCTGGCACAACGCTGGACGCGATGAAGCTAACGCTCAACCTGCAGGGCATGGAGGTGACGGCGGTCAATGATGCGATCGCAACCCAAATTGCCATTCTAGAAGCGGCTGACCCCGATACCCAGCTAGAGCTAGCCAACTCCCTTTGGGCCAAAGCTGGCGGTATCGACCTCAAGCCAGACTTTGTAGACATTGCTAAGTCTGCCTACCGAGCGGAGGTGCAGGTGCTGGATTTCAGCCAGCCCTCAGCCCTGCAGACGATCAACAGCTGGGTCGAGCGCGCCACAGCGGGTAAAATTCCCGGTATTCTCGATGAGATCATCCAAAGCGATGTGCTGTTTTTGCTCAACGCCGTTTATTTCAAAGGGGCCTGGCAGTCTCCCTTTGATCCTAGCCAGACCCGTGAGGAGCCTTTTTACCAGGCCGATGGCAGCACTACCAATCGACCCTTAATGTCCCAGTTCGGCGACTTTTCCTATACCGAAGCCGAGAACTTTCAGGCCGTTAACCTGCCCTATGGCAATGGCCGCCTCAGCATGGTAGTGGTGCTGCCCAAAACAGAGGCGGCCTTAGCAGAGCTGCAAACTCAGCTTACAGCCGATACCTGGCAGCAGTGGCGCAGTGAATTTCGCCAGCGCCCCGGTAACCTGAAGCTGCCCCGGTTTCAAATGGAGTACGGCGTGGGCCTAAATGAGCCGCTGAAAGACCTGGGATTGGGCATTGCCTTTGACCCCGATCAGGCCAATTTTAGTAACCTCAGCGACGCATCAACCTTTATCAGTGAGGTCAAACACAAGACTTTCATTGAGGTGAATGAGGCTGGCACTGAGGCGGCTGGAGCCACATCTATCGGCATCAGCGTGACTTCAGCTCCAATTCAGCAGCCCTTGCCCTTTGTAATGACGGTTAATCGGCCCTTCTTCCTAGCAATTCAAGATCAGGTTAGCGGTTCGATTTTGTTTATGGGCTGGGTAATGGATCCGACATCATAAACTGCCAAACCTTGTAGAGAGCAGCTAGTCGCCGCTCTACAGGTAGGGTGAGGATTATGGGTTCGATTCTCGGAGACGACGTCGCCATTCTTCATCCACCTTGTCAGGGTTGGCAGCTTCTTGCTCGATTAGATCCTGCTCGGTGGTATAGGCCAGGTTGTCTTGGGTGATGATGGCCTGAGCCGCAAACTGACGAGCAAAGCTCAACTTCTCCTGGAGGGTTGAGTCGGTGGCGGCCAGTGCGATCGCATGCTCCTCCCGCCGACTGTTGCGAGCATCGATCTTGCGGTTTTGCTGCTGCACCCAGAAATAGCGCACCAGAGGTAGACCCAAAAAGGCAGCTCCATAGCCCAGCAGCAGCCAGTAGATAGAGCTAGCAAAAGCAACCAGCCCACCCAGTTCAGCGACTAGAACCTGATCTTGCAGCAGATTTCCCAAAACCAAGGCTCCGATCAGATTCGCTGAGCCCAAGCCAATCGCCATCATGATCTGGCCTGAGGTAGCCTGACTAAAGCGGCGCGGCAGTTCCTGCAAAAACTGGGGCACAGAAATAGACCGGCGATTGTCAGCAGTTACCTGCAGTTCGGGGAAATGGTAGACCAGCTGCCCCTGAGGGCTGACCTCAGGCTGACCGTTGAAGCGGCTCAGCACGGGCAGCATAAAGTCCTCGTATTCTCGTGACCAGCCTTGACCCAAAGTATCGAGATAGGGAGCAATTTGCTCGGCCACCACTGCACCCCGATTGTTGCGAATCACAGCAGCGATGGTCTGCCAGCGCCTATCTTCTAAATCAGCGTTAGGGTCACCGTCGCCAAAGAGAAACGAAAAAATCGCTTCTAGAAAATTGAACTCACTCTTCTCTCGGGGCCGTCGCTGCCGACCGTATCCGTAGTTAAAGTCAAACAGGTAGAACGGGTTGCCCAACCAAATGCGGGGCATAAAGATAAAGCCACCCCCGCCTCTTCGATCATTTCGATTGTCTCCTTGCTGAGAAGACTGGGCAGCCATCACCAGAGCGAAAATGGCCACCGCAATTAGCACCAGCGACAGGATCAGCAGAATCCCAAAAGAGATGCGGATCAGGTAGAAGAGAACGCGCCAGATCCGGTTCCAAGTTTCTTGGAGCCGCAGTCGCCAGGACTTGCTGAGTAAGATAGTACGGGCATTGCGAGGAAACTGATAAGCAATTTCCCCAACTTCAGACACCTGCAGGTGCGCTTGAACATCACTAGCTAGCGCCAGGACTCCCTGCTGAGCCACATTCAGGGGTAGGCCTGCTTCAGCAGCCACATCCCCCACCGTAACCCGGTAGCCCAGCCGTTCAACCGCCTGCAAAACTGCGGCGTTTTGAGCCATGTCGAAAATTCCTTCGGATTTGCAGTCTCTTCTAGTATAGAAATTGCCGACTGCTCCCTTAGGCGGCAAACCGAACGCAGGTAACCCGTTTGTCCTCCCTAACCCATTAAAAAGCAGGCCAAGCGCTTTTGGGCCGTTGACCTGCTCAATCAGAAAATTAGCTGCACAGTGATTTAGAACTGGGGCTTGTTAGAACGGACTCTAAGCACTTTTGCCCAGCACCTGAGCTTTTAAGGTATTGATATCTTCGACCAGTTCCTGACGGTTTGAGGCTCGCAGCAGATAGCGATAAACAAACCAGCCGCTGTAGGTCAAGCCAATCAGCTCAAAGGTGGGAGACAAGAGCGGAATCTCATTGATAGCCCCTAGGATTGCAAGCACCAGTTTGACTGAAATGATGCTGGCAAAAATAAGGCCTACTGTGATAATCGGGCGCTGGTATTCCCTGAAGAAGTCCGTTACGTACTCGGGCAGGTCACCTAGCAGTTCTGAAACCTTGTCCAAAACCCGCTGCACCTGTTGAGAATTGCCACCACCCAGATATGGATCTGAGGACTCTAACAGTGCAGTCGCTTCAGACTGTGCAGTCGCTTCAGGTGTAGTAACCGAGCCGTCCGGTTCAAGCAGCATGGGTTCCGACTGAAATTCTGTTTCCATGTTTAATCTTCCGGGGGGTCTTCTAACAACAACAGATAAGAATACACTCAATTTTTGAGCGTTAGCAGAGTTATAGACCGAAACTCGAAGTTTTTCAAATCCTCAAAAGGGTGAGAATTGCCTGCGACGACTAAACCATTGGTCTAGTTCCAACGATCTAGCGTTTCTCTACTCACCAGAAAAGCTCTCCAAGGAATTTAGTAGATTACGGAGCTTACGGCGATCGATGACAATCTCAGGGTCGGCCGAGCTTGATCTCGCTTGATCAAGGCTGGGCTGTCGAGGAAGATGTTGAATAAATCGGTATCTCGATTGCCCTTGATTGGAAGGTTTGGTCATCTCAGGGAATCCTATCCTATTGCGATCGGTTCAAACGTACTAAACTCTGCCTACATTAATCTTCCTGGCAAATGCCCGAAAAAGATTCTCTCTCCTGAGAGATGTGACTGCTTGTTACAATTTTCTAGAGAATTGTCTTTAGCCTGAGCAACCCTGTCGGCTCTATTAAAATACGTCATATAGCTAACTATTTTTTGCTCAGGAGGGCGGGGCACTTATCGATACGATCTATGGTCAGCTGCAGGGACTCAAACCCAGTCAGCTCAAACAGCTTCAGAGGCTCTACTACCAGCGACTGCCGGGCGATCGCATTACCACTCCAGAATTTGCCCAGCGGTTAGCCGCGATCAGTACAGAGATTAACCAGCCAGTCTGTGCCTATTTCAACCGTCGGGGGCAGGTGATTCGCATTGGTGTGGGCACCCCACGCCAAACCCAAATTCCACCCTTAGAGCTACCCCGCTACGGAGCCGAGCGTTTATCGGGTATTCGCTGTGTCGCTACCCAGCTCAAGGCTGAACCACCCAGCCACAGCGTCCTCACCGCAATGGCCCTGCAGCGGCTCGATGCTCTAGTGCTGATCACGCTAACGGGGGGAGGCTTTGAACGGCGCGGAGGCGGCGCAACCGGCTATGTGCAGGAAACCTACTTGGCTCATTTGGTAGCCCATCCTGAAGAGCGCTGGACAGTCTCGCCACCTCTCAGCCTAGATATATTAACCCAGCAGGACTTTTTAGAGCTGGCAGAAGGGCTAGAAGAGGAGTTTCGTAAGCAGTTCATTGCCCGTCAGGTTGATGCTGACCACGACCGGGTGTTAATTGTTGGCATGATGACGGCCAAACAAAGCAAGCAGCAGTTTCAGAACCGAATTATGGAGCTGGAGCGGCTGGTTGAAAGCGCCGGGGGCGATGTTCTCGATAGGCTGCACCAGCGGCGAGAGCGGCCCCATCCCCAAACGGTTTTGGGAGCTGGAAAGGTGCAGGAAGTGTCTTTGGCGGCTCAGACCCTAGGCGCTAACCTGATCGTGTTTGACCGAGATCTGTCTCCCACCCAGGTGCGTAACCTGGAAAATCAGATCGGCATTCGCGTGGTAGACCGCACTGAGCTGATTTTGGATATTTTCGCTCAGCGGGCCAAGAGCGGAGCGGGCAAACTTCAGGTGGAGCTGGCTCAGCTTGAGTACCAGATGCCCCGGCTAACCGGACGCGGGCAGGCGATGTCTCGACTGGGCGGCGGCATTGGCACCCGAGGCCCCGGTGAAACCAAGCTAGAAACCGAGCGGCGAGCGATTCAGCGGCGCATCGCCCGACTGCAGCAGGAGGTCAACCAGCTCCAGGCTCACCGAGCTCGGCTGCGGCAGCGGCGACAGCACCAGGAGGTGCCCTCTCTGGCCGTGGTGGGCTATACCAACGCGGGCAAGTCTACACTGCTCAATGCGCTGACCAATTCTGAGGTCTACGCCGCCGACCAGCTCTTTGCCACCCTCGATCCAACCTCCCGCCAGCTCACGGTGCTCGACCCCGACACCCACGCCCCGCGCAGCCTTATCCTGACCGACACAGTGGGCTTTATTGAGGACCTGCCGCCGCCGCTAATGGATGCCTTTCGGGCCACTCTAGAGGAGGTCACCGAGGCCGATGCGCTGCTGCACGTAGTTGATCTATCGCACCCGGCCTGGCAGGCGCAGATCCACTCAGTGATGGGGCTACTGCAGCAGATGCCGATAACGCCCGGCCCCATCTTGCTGGTGTTTAACAAGCTAGATGACGTGGGCAGCGATGAGCTTGCGATCGCACAAGAAGAATACCCCCAAGCTCTCTTTATCTCCGCCACCCAGCGCCTCGGCCTAGAAACCCTACGGCAAAAGCTGCTGCAGCTCGTAGATTACGCTGTCAGCGTATAGGCTGATGCTGCAACCGTCTGATCTGCAAGTCTGCAAGCACAAGCACCAGCTGTGCGATAGAGGTTGCTGAAGATTGCTGCGCAATGGCTTAATAGGGTCATTGCGCAGCAATCCTAAAGAGCACGCTGCGCCTCCTAAGAATGCGTTTCCTAGCACTGAGAAGTATCCAAGATTAAATCAGCATATTTCGGTCTGCTGAGTCTGTAGGACTTCTGAACTTGAGGGGCACTCTAGAGAGAGTCTTCACTTAGCTGCTCTTTGGAGGCACCCATGCTCACAGTCCGCACAATGAAGCACATTGCTACGAGCCGGACAATTCCCAGTTTTCGCTCTTGCCGCACGACTAGCTCGATGTCTGCCAGCCTGATTCAGGATCAGGGGCGGATGGTAGCAGGCTACACCCAAATGCTGGCTCACGACTCTCAGAGGCAGTGGCGCGATATGATGTGGCGTCGGCACTAGGCTGAGGCCATGACCTCCAAGAATCCTGCTGGAAATTCTGCTTTTGAACGCCTCCCTGACGTGGCGATTCAGCCTAAGAAAGGAGCGGATGCGGGCCTAGCTCCGTTGCTGCTAACGGTGATTGAGCTGTTGCGTCAACTCATGGAAGCTCAGGTGATTCGCCGTATGGAGGCGGGCTACCTCAGTGATGAGGAGCTAGATCGAGCAGCTGAGAGTATTCGCAAGCTTGAAGAGCAGGTGCTTAACCTCTGTGAAGTTTTTGACGTGGATCCAGCAGATTTGAATCTCGACTTGGGAGAAGTGGGTACGCTGCTGCCTAAGGAAGGGGGCTACTACCCCGGTGGAAACTCCCAAAAACCCACGATTTTAGAGCTGCTGGATCGACTCCTGAGCACTGGGGTAGTGGTCGAGGGAGATGTCGATTTGGGGCTGGCGCAGCTGAATTTGATTCATGCCAAGCTGCGGCTAGTGCTGACCTCTAAACCGATCTAAAAGCTTCTCTTTTGACGCAGGGAGAAGTCTTATCGGATTGCTGACTGACTCCTTAAATTAATGCGGGTGGCTGGGCCACTCTACTGATATGGCAGATCGCTACTACCTATACGGTATTTTTCCGGCTCCTGGCCCTAGTGAGCTTGAGGTTGAGGGACTAGATAAACAGCAAGTGCGATCGCACCCGCTAGAGGGATTCACGTTTCTCTATTCAGAAACCGGGCAGGAGCGCTACCTAGCTAGCCGCAAGAACTTGCTGGGTCACGAGAAAGTTTTAGAAGAAGCGATGCAGCACGGCCACCGCACGCTGCTGCCGCTGCAGTTTGGGCTAATCATTGAGGGCTGGGAGCAGGTTGTGCAGCAGCTCGTAGAACCCCACGGATCAGGACTCAACCGGCTGTTTGAGCGATTAGAGGGGCGGCGAGAGGTCAGCGTTAAAGTGCTGTGGGACCAGGCAGCCGAGCTAGAGATGCTGATGCAGGAAAATGCCTCACTCCGGCAGGAGCGCGATGCCTTAGAAGGCAAGCAGCTCAGTATGGATCAGATAATCAGCATTGGCCAAGATATCGAGCAGGCAATGAATGCTCGCAAACAGGGAATTATCACCGCCTTTAGAGCAGCCTTGAACTCGCTAGCCGTCGAAGCCGTGGAAAACGACCCGATGATGGATTCAATGATTTACAACGCAGCCTACCTAATTGACTGGGAGGACGAACCCTCCTTCAGCCAAGCCATTGAAGCCCTAGATGCTCAATTCGAGGAGCGGCTGCGGATTCGCTACAACAATTTCACGGCTCCCTACAACTTCGCACAGCTTGATCGGCTGGATTAACCATGTTGAATCTTCTACTGCTGCCTGTGACCGGCCCCCTTAGCGGCGTTACCTGGGTTGCTGAAAAGCTGCTTGAGCAGGCCGAGGGCGAGACAAACGACCTAGAGGTGCTCCAAAAGCAGTTGCTGGCTCTACAGCTAGCCTTTGACATGGGCGAACTCGATGAAGATCTTTTTGAAGCCCAGGAAGAGGAGCTGCTGCTGGCGATTGAGGATCTGCAAATTCAGGCCAGTGAGGAAGCCTAGGGCCTAGAGAAAATATTAAAGACATACCCGCCAACAGAGGCTAGACGAAGCGCGATTGCGTAAGGTGTCAGTAAAAGCTGATTAACAGTTGTTACAGGCACAGGTAGGTAAAAATGGCGGCAGAACAGCGAGTCGCTTTGGTAACGGGAGCCAATCGTGGCATTGGTTTTGAGACAACTCGGCAGCTAGCCAAACAGGGGATCAAGGTAGTTCTGGGCAGCCGCGACCCCAAAAAAGGTGAGGCGGCAGCAGAAAAGCTCCGGCAGGAGGGGCTAGATGTCGTGGCCCATCAGCTGAGTGTGACAGATTCAGGCGGCATCAAAATTCTGGCGGAGCTGCTGGAGTCTGAGTTCGGTCGGGTAGACATTCTGGTAAACAACGCCGGAATTTTGCCCGATGCTCACGACGGCAGCATTCTCAGTATCGATGTGGGGCCGATTCGAGAGGCAATGGAGACTAATGCCTATGCCCCTATCCTGCTGGCTCAGTCATTTGTGCCGCTGATGAAGCAACAGGGCTATGGCCGCATTGTCAATGTGTCTTCGGGCATGGGGCAGCTGAGCGACATGGGCGGCGGCCACACTGCATACCGGCTGTCTAAAGTTTCTCTGAACGCTATCACCCGAATTTTGGCCAACGAGCTAGAGGGCACCAACATTAAGGTAAATAGTGTCTGTCCAGGTTGGGTTAAGACGGATATGGGAGGCACAGGGGCAACGCGCAGTCCAGAACAGGGAGCCGACACAGTTGTGTGGCTGGCAACCCTGCCGGATGATGCTCCGTCGGGGCTATTTTGGCGCGATCGCAGCCCCATTCCCTGGTAGGACTACTTGAATGTTGTTTGCTCGGCTAGCCAATCTAAGTAGGGTTTTGATCCCTGGGTAATGGGCAAGGCAATCACCTCTGGCACCTCATAGGAATGAAGTTCTTTAACTCGGGCTGCGAGCAGGTTGAAATAGTCTAGGTTGGTCTTAATCACCATCTGCCACTCATCATCGTGATGGATTGTGCCCTGCCAGGAGTAGACCGAGTGCATAGGAAAGAAGCTGACGCACGCAGCTAAAGACTCATTTACCAAGTGGTCGGCCAAGCGCAGAGCCTCCTCGCGGGAGCTAGCGGTGACGAGAACCACTCCAAAAGTTGACATGATTTTCTCCTCTTGGTCTGCCGTTGTGACAATGCTGCAAGCTGGAGTTGACCTAGTGGGTATAACGACAAAGCCCCTGAAGCTTAAGGGGGCTAAGTCTACTTCAGAGGTTGCTCAAAAATTGAGGCGATCAATAAATTCTGAGTTTTTCAGCGTGTCGCGCGACTCTCGGTGAGTCCATCGGGTGGTGCCGCGTACAGCTTCCAGCAGGTAAGCTCTGGCAGCCTTAGGCAAAACAGCATCGGTAAACTCAGTGCCTTCGACCACGGCTCCTTCTAAGGAAGCGTCGCCTAAATTGGCCCGGGTCAGGTCGGCCCGAGTTAAGTCGGCTCCATTTAGTCGGGCATTCCATAGAATGGCTCCCGTCAGGTCAGAGCTGCTGAGGTTGGCTCCAACAAGGCTGACACCTCGTAGGGTTGCCTGGGTTAGGTTAGCGGCACTCAGATTGGTATTGTCTAGGTTTGAGCCGTTGAGCTTGGCATCCTTCAGGTTAACGCCACTGAGGTCCATGCCGTGCAGATCGACTCCGTTGAGCCAGGCTCCCTCAAGATTGGCTGCATCAAGGCGAGTTTCATCGAGTTCTGCGCCGCTGAGGCGGGCACCGCTGAGGTGAGCCCAGGCCAAGTTGGCTCCACTGAGGTTAGCGCCCCGCAGGTTAGCCCCACACAAATTGGCCCCACACAAATTGGCCCCAGCTAGGTTGGCCCGACTCAGGTTGGCATGGCTGAGATTGCTGCCGCTCAGCCGCGCCCCTGCCAGGTCGGATCTGACCAAGAAGGAACCTCGTAGATTGGCTTTGGTCAAGTCAGCCTGGGCTAGGCTGCTCTCGCTCATTTTGGTAAAGCTAAAATCGGCCCAGTTGAGCTTGGCTCCTTTTAGGTTGGCTTTGGTCAAAAAGGTGCGCTTGAGGTCGGCTCCGGTTAGATTCGCCCCCGTCAAGTTGACGTCGACCAAAATTCTGTTCTTGAGATCGGCACCACTCAAATGAATCCCGGCAAATTCCCGGTATCCAGACTCGTATAGCTCTAGAAAATAATTGATGTGCATAGCACGGCGGTTACCGGCCGGTGTTTGCTGCGGCCATCGAACAGTAGCAAGGGGCACAGTGCTTTCCCCGGAAATGAGAATTGAACGTAACGAAACTTACTATCTGAGGGTATAAAAATTGTTCTTTAAAAGTTTTTGTCTCCAGATCAGACGTTTGAACTGGGTGAACACAACAGTGGAGAGGTCTGTACTGAAACTGTTTTTAATTTCTTCTTAAGGCTTGCTTTAGGTAAATGACAGAACTCTCTATCCAAGCCTAGTTGCTGGGAGCCTCACTGTCTGCTTTGTTTTAATTTGATTGATAAATTGGATTGAAACTTAGTAGTTCTGGGTGTTTATTTTAAGTATCATGATGCGCTTTGGTTTATCTGTCCTCTGGATTAGTGTTCTAGTTTACGCTTTTGTGTTCGCACCGCCCAATCAGCCGGGCACTACTGATTTGATTGTGAGGCTTTCTGTGGGTGACTGGGACGGCATTAATCCAGCTGTTTCAGCCCTGTTTAGTGTCATGGGAATCTGGCCCATGATCTATGCTGCGATCGCACTGATCGATGGCCATCAGCAGCAGGCAAAAGCTTGGCCTTTTGTAGTGGCCTCCTTTGGGACGGGGGCCTTTGCGATTTTGCCATACCTAATTTGGCGATCGCCCAACCCGACTTTTAACGGGGCTAAGAACTGGCTGCTGAAGCTGCTAGACTCTCGCTGGTTGGGACTGGGGCTGCTGCTCTCCTCTTTGGGGCTAGTGGCCTTTGGCCTGATTGCGGGGGACTGGAGCGACTTTTGGCAGCAGTGGCGCACCAGCCGCTTTATCCATGTGGCCAGCTTAGACTTTTGCCTGCTGTGGGGGCTGTTTCCGGTGCTGCTGGGAGATGACATGGCCCGGCGGGGGCTCAAGCAGCCTGCCTGGTTTTGGGTAGTAGTGCTGCTGCCGTTAATAGGGGCGGCAGCCTATCTAACGCTACGGCCCCCTTTACCGGAGGAACAGATCGGGCTGGCAGAAACTCCCGTTTAGGCTGACGCTAAACGCATCTGCGGTTCGACTCGTTATCCTGAAAAGGCTGACAGGACTGAGGATAAATGGCAATGCAGGCGACCCAACCGATAACAACCGACGTGGTGCTGGTTGGGGGCGGACATACCCATGCAATTGTGTTGCGCAAACTGGGTATGGTAGCTCTGCCAGGGGTGCGGCTGACGCTGATTACTAACCTGGCAGATACTCCCTATTCTGGGATGCTGCCCTGCCACATTGCCGGCGTGTATGGCTTTGATGAGTCTCATATTGACCTGCGGCCGCTGACTCGCTTTGCTCGCTGTCGCCTGTTTATGGATCGAGCCATTGGGCTAGATCTGGAAAAGCAGCAGGTGATTTGTGCTAACCATCCGCCAGTCAGGTACGATGTGCTGTCGCTTGATACGGGCAGCACACCAGGGACGGTAGCGGTGCCGGGAGCGGCAGAATACACCATTCCAGCCAAGCCGGTGCCGGAACTGCTGCGCCAGTGGGATCAGATTTTGGCAGCGGTGCGGCAAGCGCCAGACCAACCTTTGACCCTAGGCGTGGTGGGAGCGGGGGTAGGCGGGGTGGAGCTGACGCTGAACCTGCAGGAGCGGCTGCGAAACCTGCTGACTGAACTGGGCCGCTCGCTAGATCAGGTAACAATTCACGTTTTTCATCGGGGGGACACGATTGCTACCGGGCGCAACGGCTTAACCCGGCGGCGGCTGCAGCAGATTTTTCGAGAGCGGGGCATTCAGCTACATCTGAGCGAGACAGTAGTGGCGGTAGAGCCGTCAGCTGACGGCTCCACTCAGCAGGTGATCTGTGAGTCGGGGCGGCGAGTGAAGTGCGATCGCATCTTCTGGGTGACCAGCGCCGCTGCCCCAGCCTGGCTGCAGGACAGCGGCCTCTCTCTAGACGATGAAGGCTTTGTTGAGGTGCGTGATACGCTGCAGAGCTGCTCCCACGGCAATGTGTTTGCGGCCGGGGATGTGGCGACAATGGTCAATCACCCTCGGCCCAAGGCCGGAGTCTTTGCGGTGCGCCAAGGACCACCGCTATTCAAAAATCTGGTGCGCTACCTGCAGGGGCAGCCGCTCCAGCCTTTTCGGCCCCAGCGACGGTTTCTCAACATTATTGATATTGGCGGCGGCAGTGCGATCGCATCAAGAGGCCCTTTTACTGTTGAATCTCCCCTCGCTCGTCAGTGGAAAGACCGGATCGACCGCAAATTCATGCGGCTCTTTACTGACTTTCCTGACATGGCAAATCCCAGGGAGCTATCTCTGGCTGAGTCAGCGCCGCCCACCCCAGCGATGTTTTGTGCCGGATGCGGTTCCAAAGTGGGCAGCGGGGCCTTGAGACGGGCGCTACGCCGGGTGACGGCAGAGCTTCCCCCCGTTGCCGGCACCTCCATGGGCGAGATTCTTTTGGGGCTAGAGGCTCCAGACGATGCAGCGGTGGTGACTGTACCCACCGGAAAGGTCATGCTGCATACGGTGGACTACTTTCGGGCCATGCTGGATGATCCCTTTGTCTTTGCCCAGATTTGTGTCAACCACTGCCTTAGCGACCTCTATGCGATGGGAGCTGAGCCCCAGAGTGCTCTAGCGCTGGCGGTTGTGCCCTACGCCAGCGAAGCCCTGCAGGAGGAGACGCTGTACCAGCTGCTCGCTGGGGTGCAAAAGGCGCTAGGGGCAGCGGCAGCTCCCTTAGTCGGTGGTCACACGACCGAAGGGGCAGAACTGGCTTTGGGATTTGCCTGCAATGGGCTGGCGGATCCGGCTCAACTGCTGCGCAAGGGCGGGATGCAGCTGGGGGATCACCTCATTCTGACTAAGCCGTTGGGGACGGGCACTCTGTTTGCCGCCGATATGCGTCAGCAGGCCAAAGGCCGGTGGATTGAAGGGGCAGTCGCTCAGATGCTGCACTCTAACCGAGAGGCGGCCTACTGCTTCCAGGCGCATGGGGCAACAGCCTGCACCGACGTGACAGGATTTGGTCTGCTGGGGCACCTCTTGGAGATGGTGCAGGCGGCTCAGGTCAGCGTGGAGCTTGATCTAAGCCAGTTGCCAGTGCTAGCAGGTGCCAGAGAAACCCTAGCTCTGGGAATTGTCAGCTCTTTGCAGACCCAAAACGAAGCAGCTGCGATCGCAATTGACAATAGAGAACCCTTTACATCCCGTCCCGATTACCCGCTCTTGTTCGACCCGCAGACGGCTGGAGGGCTAATTGCTTCGGTCCCAGCAGATCAAGCGGCTGCCTGCCTAGAAGCGCTGCAAATTAAGGGCTATAGGGAGAGCACCGTAATCGGTGAGGTCATACCGCTCAAGAATTCAGCCCAACCAATTAAGATCAGTAAATGGTGAGACTCGTTCAGATTGAAGCTTTTCTCAACGACACTGGCCCCGTTCTAGACGTGCGCAGTCCGGGCGAGTTTGAGCAGGGGCATTTGCCAGGGGCCGTGAGCTTCCCGCTATTTAGCGACGAGGAGCGGGCTGAGGTGGGCACCTGCTACAAACACCAGGGCCGAGATGCGGCAGTGGAGCTGGGGTTTGCGATCGCAGGCCCTAAGTCAGCCGAGTTCATCCGCCAAGCTAAGAAACTAGCCCCAGATAAACGAGTGCGAGTTCACTGCTGGCGAGGCGGCATGCGCAGTGGTGGCATAGCTTGGGCGCTGGAGCTAGCCGGATTTCAGGTGACGACTCTAGAGGGCGGCTACAAGTCCTTCCGCCGCTGGGTGCGCCAAACGCTGGTGCTCCCCCGACCCATCATCATGCTAGGCGGCATGACCGGCACTGATAAAACCTCTATTCTCCACGCCTTGGTTGGGCAGGGAGCCCAGGCTCTGGATCTAGAAGCTCTGGCAAACCACCGGGGCAGCAGCTACGGCGGCTTAGACATGCCGCCCCAACCCTCAACCGAGCAGTTTGAAAACCTGATTGCCGTAGAGTGGGCAGCATTTAACCCAGCAGAACCCGTGTGGGTAGAGGCCGAAAGTCGCCGGATTGGCACCTGTCGCTTGCCCGATGAGCTGTTTCAACAGATGGAGGCAGCCCCCACCCTAGAAGTAACCCGGCCTCTCTCAGAGCGGCTAGATTTGTTGGTGCAGCTCTACGGCCAGGTAAACCCAGAAGACTTGGTAGTAGCGACAGAGCGAATTGGCAAGCGGTTAGGCGGCCAGCGAACCCAGGTTGCGATCGCGCTAATCCGCCAACGCAATTTCAGAGGTGCATTGGAAATCATTCTCGACTACTACGATCGCACCTATCGCTACGACCTCGATCGCCGCCAGAAAAAGATACCTCAAATTGACATAACCGGGCTTTCTGCCAAAGCCAGTGCCCAGTGCCTGTGTCAGGCCGCAGCTCAGCTATTTGACGACCTACAGCTCAGCAATCAGCAGCCCCAAGCCTCTTCGCCCTTGTTATCTCCGCTTGCGGTTGAATAGGTTCCTTTAAAAATAAAAGGCACTGCAATGCAGTGCCGGTGAGGATTTTAAGAGTCGATATTGCAGAATCAGCAGCGTTCTAAACAGAGCCTCAGATAGAGAGGGCAGGGACGAGGGTAGAACCTAGGAGTCGCTATACCAGCGTCCCTGCACAAGACAGTCCAAACATCGCTGTTTACCCACTCTGGAATGCCGCAATGTCCTAAGCTGTTCACTACAGTAGGCTTAGCCTATATAGGACAGCGGCAACTTCCGGAAATCCTCCCGGGATTAGTACCGAGAACCGGGAGTGGTGGTGGTGGTTACATCATCGGTCGTGCGATAGCGAGTAGCGGTGTCGTTATCTTTCCGACCCATCAGACCTGCCAAACCGATTAGGCCCAGCAGACCCAACCAGCCCCAGTCAAAACCGTCATCTTCAGTTTCAGTGGCGTAAACAGGATCGGTGCCAGTGGTGGTGCCAGTGGTGCCAGGAGCAGTGGTGGTATCAGTAGTGCCAGTGCCAGTGGTGGTCTGCGCAGCAGCGGGCATAGCAGAGGGCAGGACAGCCAGGCTCAATGCCAAAGCACTTGCACCAAACCACTTAGTCAAAGAATTGCGTTGCATATTTCGTACCCCAGTAATTGATTGCATCAGGTTTTATGGATGGCTAAGCTAGGTTTGCTTAACTCTATGACTCGCTAAAAGCGGGCCTCAGCCATCGCTTGGTTCTTACCTTATCCATTTCCCTAGCAAGTCAAATTCACCCATGGTTAGAAACACAAGAGCCACTCAGGTCTAGCAAAAGGTTGAGCTTGCCAAAACTAAAGGCATAAGCCCGCCTCCAAACCCTTGCTGTAGCGTTCATAGCGCCGACTTCTAAGAAGAGCCAAAAGTCAGGTCAAAAATGCCTAAATAACTTTCTACTGCCAAAATTTAGAGCAGAACAGTTAGGAGCCAGCCAGTAGCCCCTCTCTCAGTCGACAAACACCATCGACAATAGCAATGGTGAATTGAATAACGATTAGAAATCGAAATAGCTAGAAATCAAAATAGATGTAGGGCAAAGTCTCTGCTGGGGCTAGCAGCCAGGCTAGAAAACAGAAGATGGGCAGCAGCAGCAGTTTGACCGGCCAGCTCAGCTCAATCTTCAACCCTCGGTTAAAGAAGTAGGCCACCCCCATTAGACCCACCAGACCCCATAGCATAATGGCCAGCTCAGTGTAGGTGAATCCTAGAGACTCAAGATAGACCCTCTGGGCAAACTGGGCATCTGCAGGCACCCCCCAGAGCCGCTGTAGGGCCAGCATGAACTGTTGCGGATCGGGCAGGCGGAAAAACAGCCAGCTAAAAAACACGACCAGTTGGGTTATTCCCCAGCTCAAAATTGCCCCAGGAACAGTTTCCCAAAGCTGTTTTAACGGAGCCCAGGCTTTGGCTGCGGCCTGATTGAGCCGGTGTACCCCCAGCGCTAGGCCGTGAATTCCCCCCCAAATCAAAAATCCCCAGTTGTTGCCATGCCAGACTCCGGCAATCAGCATCACGATCATTAGATTCAGGCAGGTGCGCCAAAGGCTTTGGCGAGAGCCGCCCAGCGGAAAATAGAGGTAGTTACGCAGCCAGGCTCCTAGAGTCATGTGCCAGCGCCGCCAAAAGTCAGCAATGCTGGTACTGAAATAGGGAAAGTCAAAGTTTAGCGGCAGCACAACCCCCAGCAGCAGCGCACTGCCCCGGGCAATATCGACGTAGGCATTGAAATCGATATAGAGCTGAAGGCCATAGGCGAATACGGCCAGCCAAATATCGGCACTACCGGCTCGCGGCAGGTTATCAAAGCTAAGGTTGACCAAGATGGCGATGTGGTCTGCCAGCAGCAGCTTCTTAACTGCGCCGGAGGCAATCAGCCAGCCCCCCTCAATGGCGGTAGCCAGACTGGGGGGCGTAGGTTGGGCAAACTGGTCAATAAAGGTGTGATAGCGGGTAATAGGCCCTGAAATAAGCTTGGGGAAGAAAAACTTATAGGCCGAAAAATTAATAAAGCTTGGAGCAGGGGGTGAGCCCCGATAGACGTCTACCAGGTAAGCAATACACTCAAAGCAGAAAAAGCTGATGCCCAGGGGCATCAAGATCTGCCAAAAGGGATCTTCTGGCCTGCTGCCAGTGGCCCCTCCGGTCCAGCCCAACAGCCGGGGCAGCGCCTCGGCATACTTAAACCCCAACAGCAACAGAACGTTAATGGCAATGCCCACGCCTAGCAGGAGAGTTCTCCGCTGGTTCCAGCCGTGTTCGGCCACCTGCCAGTTTTCGTTTGAGATGCGCCAGTCTAGGGGAGCCGTCAGGATTTTGCCGAAGTAGAAAGTTACCCCTGCCAGCACCAGCATCAGGGGCAGGTACTGGAGCTGTAGGGAGGCATAGAAAATCAGGCTGGCTGCAAACAAAAGCCAGAGCCGCAGGCGCAGTGAGGTCAAAGACCAGAAAAGACCGACAATGCTGAGCAGAAAGAGGGCATAGGTAATCGAGGGCAGCAGCATACGATTAGTTCACCTCTGAAGGCAGGGAACTGGCGGCTGACTGAGCCCGAATTCTGGGCCAGGGAATCATGGGGTCTTGAGCGATCTTCTGGGAAACCTGGTAAGCACCGTATCGGTTTAGGTGACTGGGATCAGAGAAGTAGTCATAGCGATTGATCCAGGCCTGGCCAAGATCGCGGAAGATAAAGCCGGTTTCGGTTGCAGACAACCGCAGCATGTACTGTAAGAAAGCGTCTTCTGCTTCTTTGCGATAGTCGTCTAGGTACTCGTCGGTGAGGGGAGTGTTGATAAAGACAAGGGGCACTCCCTGAGCCTGAGTGAACTGCAACAGTTCTCTAAAAGCCTCGTCTTGCTGGCCGTCTAGCCGGAAAGATTCGTAGTCGCCGTCGTAAACGCCCTGAACCCGAGCATGCTTTTGGTAGTAGGTAGCCGGATTGAACCGCAGGGAGAGGGCCAAGAACCCATCAAAGTCGATGAAGCTGCCCTCTGGCATGACGGCGTCCATAGGTTCGGCTTCGCCCGTTGCGGTTGCAACTGGGGTAGCCAAAACGCTCATTTGCTGCTGAAACCAGGTCTTGAGCCGTTCTCGATCAGGATACACGGCTGAAAAGCTGACCAGCTGATCGCTTAACCAGGTGTCCATTGACTGATAGCTATTGGCTAAAGATTTAGCAATGCCTGAGCTGTCTGCTCCAGCATCTTCTGAGGCGCTGCCTTCGACAGCAAGCTGACCGCTGAGCAGTTCACGGTAGCCTTCGGAAGTTGCGATCGCATTGTACGTAACATCTTCCCGGCCGCTGTTAAAGGCGCGCGCCCCATCTGCCCAAATAATCACCTTAGGAAGCTGACCTGGCTGCAAAATGCGGCGCAGGGTCAGCTCTACAACCTGGGCCGTAGCCCCGTTGATGCCGAAGTTAAAAACGCTGACGCCTTCATAGCCCAAGTTAGACAGCTCTTTTTGTAAAGCTACCGGGTCAACTCCTCGCAGCGCCCGAGAGCTGCCTACAATCAGGACATCGGTTGGGCCCTCCTGCTGTAGACGCTGGTGGTAAAGGGCCAATTTCTCATCCATCTGCTGACTGCGGAAGGAAGGATAGGGCGAGGCTCCCAGCAGGTCATCGGTCATGGCAATGGGCTGCTGTGGGCTGGTCGGCAAGTCTGCCGAAGTTGCCCCAAAGGGCTGGCTGGGCGTTCCGGTAAAGGTGCCGCCATCCTCAAGGTTTGTACCTTCCTGGCCCCAGTTTAAGTCAGCTAGCTGTTCTTCCAGAGTGGGTTCTGCTGTTTCGGGGCGGGTGGGCTCGACCACCTCGGGCAGAGGAGTTGCTTCTGCAACTCCCGCAGCCGCTGGAGGTCGCAGCAGCTGGCCCATCAGCCAGTCTAGCTGTAGAGCCATCAGCAGGCCCACCGCGCCCCAGACAACGGCAATTCGCATACCGTCTTGAGTCGCAGGATCGGGGGCAGACTGAAGAAAATCGGGGGCAGACTGGGGGGCAAATAGGTGCGATCGCACCAGCCCTTGCCGGATTATCTGCAGCAGCCCATTGCTCCACTGCCCCAAGGCTGGCCCTATCTGGGTCTGGGTATCGTCGATCTCCAGTTCCTGGACGGGGCCTTCAGGTCGAGCTAGCAGTTCGTTGACATAGGCATCAGAGGCCGTGAATTCGGGCGTCGCCTCAGGCACTAGGCGGCGGCGAGAGGTAAAGTCAGCCCCATAGCTCCAGCTAGGCTGGGCTTGGCCTGAGCGCCGACCATAGATGCGCACACCTTGAATGCCGCTGATATCGAGCTGGCGCAGCCGCTGACTGGCGCTAGCAGCCACCTGCCGCCGCTGGGGCGCAATAGGTCCATCGACCATGACGTGGAGCAGCTTGTCTCGCACCAACAGCTGCACCCGCAGTCCACCCGTGGCTAGCTGCTCCTCTAAATTGGGGTTGAGCAGCCGCGTCAACAAAAACGCGATAGCTGGCAGGTCTCCGACAGCGGCTAGCGCCTCCGGCGTCAGAGCCAAATTTTCGTGCTCAGCTCCCGGCAGATCGGCATAGCCAACCCAAGCTGCTGCATCTGCCGCCGCCTGACCATAGACCACAAGGCGGTGAATGCCCTGGGGGGCTAAAGGCTCCAGCAGGGGCAGCACCGCTTCCTGCACCGTAGCCCAGGGGGGCAGGTCAGCCCCTGGGTCAGACTGGCACACCACATGCAGGGTGCTTTCTTTCAGCTCAGCCGTGGCCTTCAGGTGTAGCGGTTCTAGGCGCGTGGTTAGAAGGGTTGCGATCGCATCTACCTCACCCCAGCGAGCCCATTCCCGCAGCATCTCCTCTGGCGGAGTGAGGTCAATGCGCAGGCTCCAGTCTGGAGTGGCCTCTCCCCGCACCTGCATCAGCAGGACGGCATCTTTATACTGGGTGAGCTGGAGCTGCCGCAGCCGCTCAGCGGTGGGCAGAGCTATCAGTGAGGGATCCGGGCTATAGACCGCTTCACAGAGAATCCACAGCCGGGGAATGGCGGCTTCGCCCGGACCGGGCTGCTCAACTGGGGCTGCTGCTTCTGCCCCATGGTCTTCAATCGTAATGGCGGCCTTAGGCAAGTGGGCCGTTCCCGGAATCGCCTTGATGCTGACCCAAACTCCCACATCTAAGGTGCTCAGCGTCTCACTGAGATACCAGGCAATCGCCTCAGGGTCCCCCTTACGGGCCAGGCTCAGGTTAGAGAGCACAATAGCGCCTCCGGCCCCATCTTCGGCATAGGCCTTCAGCGTCTTGGGGTCGCCCTCGGTGTAGCTCCGCAGGAGGGCCTGGGTGGCCTTGAGATCGGCCTCGTCTTGAGACTCCAGCACTAGCTGGGCTAGGTGGCGCTCCAAGCGGTTCAGGTAGATGGGGGCGGTCCATGCCGGAACCGGATTTCCTACGGCCCGGCTGTAAAGATAGATCTGGTAGACCTGAGGATATGCCTGCTTTATCAGGGTTGCCCCTTGAGGGTCCAGCAGCCCCCGAACTAGATTTAGAAGGACAGGTGCCTGCTCAAGGGCCTCTGGTGTCTCACAGAGGAGATGCAAAATGTTGCCCCGCAGCTTTATGTGGAGCTTGGCTGCAGGGGTACCCACGATTTGCTGCAGCCAGGGCACAATCCCAACAGTTGGCCCAACCGTTGGCCCAGCCGTCGAGGGTATATTGGAGGGTGTACGGGAAAGGGGCACAGGCATAGATGTCTACAACGAGTCCTCAATCGCCAAAGATATAGGCACTAGGGACAAAAGGTGCAAAACTTCGGGCGGTACTTCATCAACTTGACCCAGGCTGAACTTGACTCTGAACTTGCCCCTGGGTTTAAGCTGTGGGAAGTTCCTCAAAGCGAGCACTCCCTTGACAAAATGCTTAAGCCCAGTTTTACCGCAACTAAGTAAATTTCGGTAACACGGCTTCCATCAATGCGCTTCAAATATAGCAGTGAAGGTATAGCAGTGAAGAATACATTAGACCAAAATTTTTGGGCTCAATTCACTCAGTCAATTATTTGCCCTCTATTGTAGTCATGCAAAGAAAGCTTGCGTTCCTGTGACAAAGACTCACGGGCAGGCGGGCAGGTAACTACCGTAAATAGACCACGCTTAATTCCCTCACCCTTTTCTGCTCCCTATGGACTCATCTCGCTCCCCGGCTTCTCCACCCGCTGCTGCATCCTTAAAGCCAGCCGATTTGTGGCTCAGCCTCCTGACGCCACCGCTGTTGGTCGGCATTGTAGGCATTCGCTCGTTGGCAGATGCGCTACAGCAGGTTGGCCTAGCTAGTGAAGAACTGTTTCGTGGCGATCGCCTACCGTCCTTGACCATTCCTGAGCCGCCTTTCGAAGATTAAAACGACTCTAATTGCTGTACTTGCGATCGCACTTGCTCGTTAGGGTCTAGAGCCACTACTAGTTTTGGACAGGTTGCAGATCAAGGCAGTTGGGATTTGCGATCGCAGTCCCCTGTATCGAGCGTGGACAGTCCCTCCTTCATGAAACCTCTGATAAAAAAACACTTTGAGTTAATTCAGGTAATCGAGAGCAACTACAGATTGCGGGATATAGAGGCTGGAGCCTTGAAAAAAGCAATTTCGGCCTGCAACGAGCAAATTGCGATCGCGCCTGAAGTAGCACAGCTTTTTCATCAAGAATTTGAGGCGTTGAATCAGCCTTCAACCAAGGACAACAAACAGCCTTTAGCAACGCCTGTTGTAGCTTTGCCAGTACACACCGGCTACACCCAACTCGCCATTATTCGAGAGCAGCAAGCGCGATTCGCAGAGGCCATTTGCCTTTGTCGTGAAGCTCAAGCCCTGGGCTGGGCTGATGACTGGGACAATCGTATTGCCAGATGTCAGCAAAAGCAGAAAAAGCAGGCAGCCAATTCTTGATTTTTCTGCTGGAGAGCTGTGGGAGGAGCAACCACTGAAGCAGATCTAGTCGTTATCCGGCTTCAAAAGATACTGGCAGGGAGGGCGGTGTGCTCCTGGGTCAGAACTGAGGCCCGCTACTCCCCCTAAACCCGGATCAAAGTACTGCTCAACCACTACACAAAACTATCCCTAACCAGCCACCGCTGCAAAACTGCGCAGGGGCTTCAACAGGTGCCCCGTTAAGCGGGCGATCGCAAACGCAATCAGCACTACCGAGCAGCTCACTCGCTCAGGCTGCACCTCCAATTCCAGGCTAATCACAAGAAGGGTGATCAGCGTGTCAGTGCGACAACAGGAAAGTTCTGTAGGATGCTGTATAAAGAACTTGTTTGCGAATTTGCTACCCACCTAGCAGACCCCTAAAAAGGGAACTTGAAATTTGTTAGGGCCTGGGCGATATTGCTGTACTGCACAATGGCTTACTTTCATGAGTTCAACCTTGAACACGCCTGGTGACGCTTACCCTGCGGGGCAAACCCTTTTGGAATTGCCAAACTCTACTTCAATGGCAGATGCCTCTGCCCAGGATTTCTCTTTGCGGCACCGACTCAAGGTCGTTGAAGATATCTGGGAAAACGTTCTGCAGCACGAATGTGGCCAAAATCTTCTCGACCTACTGCGTCAGCTGCGCCAGATGTGCTCCCCCGAAGGGCAGGCTCCCACGGCAAATGAGGCCAGAGTCAAAGCGGTTGTAGACGTCGTCGAAGCGCTGGATTTAGAAGATGCGATTCGGGCTTCGCGAGCCTTTGCCCTCTATTTTCAGCTAATCAATATCGTTGAGCAGCACTATGAGCAGCGAGGGCAGCAGCAGCAGTATCGAGCAGCTTACGAAGACTCGGAGCGATCGCAAGCCCAAGCCCAGTCCATCTTTAACCACCTCGAGGCTCCAGCCCAGCTGCTAGAAGATGGCCCCACCGCCGATGCTCGTAGCCACCTCTTTCAGGCCGATCTGCTCAATCGCAGCCTGCAGGAAGGAGCCGACAGCCGTAAGGAAATGGGCACCTTTTACTGGCTGTTCCCCATGCTGAAGCGGCTAAATGTGCCGCCCCAGCTAATTCAAAACCTGATCAATCAGCTCGATGTGCGGCTAGTGTTCACGGCCCACCCCACCGAAATTGTGCGCCACACCATTCGAGATAAGCAGCGGCGCATTGCCGATATTCTGCGTCGGCTAGATCTGGCAGAAGAAGGAGCCCAAAATATTGGGCTGTCTTCTACCTGGGAAGTTGAAGGCCTTAAATCTCAGCTCACTGAAGAAGTTAGGCTGTGGTGGCGCACAGATGAGCTGCACCAGTTCAAGCCCTCCGTCCTTGATGAAGTAGACTACACGCTCCACTACTTTCAGGTGGTGCTGTTTGATGCGCTGCCCCAGCTCTACCTGCGTTTCGAGCGGGCGCTAAAGGCCACCTTCCCCCACCTGCAGCCGCCCCGCCATCGCTACTGCCGCTTTGGCTCCTGGGTAGGCTCCGATCGCGATGGCAACCCCTCGGTGACCCCCGAAGTCACCTTCAAAACAGCCTGTTTTCAGCGCAACCTGGTGCTGGAAAAGTACGTTATCTCAATTAAGAACCTGACCAACCTGCTCAGCCTCTCACTCCACTGGAGCGAAGTGCTGCCAGAGCTCCTGGAGTCGCTAGAGCAAGACCAGGTCAAAATGCCTGAGATCTACGACCGGCTGGCCATTCGATATCGACAAGAACCCTACCGGCTAAAGCTAGCCTATATCCAGCAGCGGCTAGAAAATACTCTGCACCGTAGCCTTCGGCTCTATGAGGGCAACTACTCCCTCAGCCAACCTGGCAAAGATTTTCAGTCGGCCAACAGCTACCACTCAGGAGAAGAGTTTCTAGACGAGCTGCGGTTAATTCAGCGCAACCTGGAGGAAACTGGCCTGACTTGTGACGATCTTGAGACCTTGATTTGCCAGGTGGAGCTGTATGGCTTTAATCTGGCCCAGCTCGATCTGCGCCAGGAAAGTTCGCGCCACTCCGATGCGCTCAACGAGATCACCCAGTATCTACAGATTTTGCCGCAGCCTTACAATGACCTTTCCGAGGCTGAGAAGGTGGCGTGGCTGGTAACTGAACTGGAAACCCGTCGCCCGCTGATCCCGGCAGAGCTGTCCTTCTCTGACAAAACCTGTGAGACCATCGAGACGCTGCGGATGGTGCGTCGGCTGCATCAGGAGTTTGGCTCAGAAATTTGCCGCAGCTATGTCATCAGTATGAGCCACAGCGTCAGTGACCTGCTAGAGGTGCTGCTGCTGGCTAAAGAAGCCGGACTCTATGACCCTGCAACAGGTGTCGCGAGTATTCAGGCAGTACCTTTGTTTGAAACGGTAGAAGATCTGCAGCGGGCTCCTGCAGTACTGCACGAGCTATTTGAAATGCCGTTTTACCGCAAGGTGCTGCAGCAGAAGGGGCCAGAACACCCTGACCTGGCAGCGCCTCCGGTGGTGCCGCTGCAGGAGGTCATGTTGGGCTACTCCGACAGCAACAAAGACTCCGGCTTTTTGAGCAGTAACTGGGAGATTCATAAGGCCCAACAGTCTCTGCAAACTGTTGCCGATGGCTATGGGGTGGCGCTGCGAATTTTTCACGGGCGCGGTGGCTCTGTTGGGCGTGGCGGCGGCCCTGCCTATGAGGCGATTTTGGCTCAGCCGGGGCGCAGCATTGCCGGACGCATCAAGATCACCGAGCAGGGCGAGGTGCTGGCCTCAAAGTACAACCTGGCCGACCTGGCCCTTTACAACCTAGAAACGGTGACCACGGCGGTCATTCAGGCCAGTCTGTTGAGCAACAGCTTCGACGACATTCAGCCCTGGAACGAGATTATGGAAGAGCTGGCGGTGCGCTCTCGCAGCCATTACCGCGAGCTGGTTTACGAGCAACCCGACCTGGTCAACTTCTTCCATCAAGTAACGCCAATTGAGGAGATCAGCCAGCTCCAGATCAGCTCTCGTCCGGCCCGTCGAGGTGGGCGCAAAGACCTCAGCAGCCTGCGGGCTATTCCCTGGGTATTTAGCTGGACTCAGGCACGCTTTCTGCTGCCCTCCTGGTACGGGGTAGGGACGGCTTTGAAGGAGTTTTTAGACGAAGCGCCGGAGGAGCACCTAAAGCTGCTGCGCTCTTTCTACTACAAGTGGCCCTTTTTTAAGATGGTCATTTCTAAGGTGGAGATGACGCTTTCTAAGGTCGATCTACAAATCGCCGAGCACTATGTGCACGAACTGACCCAGCCTGAAGATCGGGAGCGGTTTCAGAGCCTGTTTGAGAAAATTGCCCAGGAGTTTTACCTGACCTGCGACCTGGTGCTGCAAATTACCGGCCATACGCGCCTACTAGATGGTGATCCGGATCTGCAGCGGTCGGTGCATTTGCGCAACGGTACGATTGTGCCTCTGGGCTTTTTGCAGGTAGCGCTGCTGAAGCGACTGCGCCAGTACAAAAATCAGGCCGCTACTGGCGTGATTCGCTCTCGCTATAGCCAGGGTGAACTTTTGCGGGGAGCGCTGCTGACGATCAACGGCATTGCCGCTGGCATGCGGAATACGGGCTAGTTGCAATTCTGTAAAGAATAGATACAATTACCATGCGTTCTCTAGGGTATTTGGTTGAATTACCGGTATCTCAGGGAGAAAAAGGGACGAAATCCCTGATTTCTCTGGGCTAGATAGGTCAGTCTGGCTATTTTTTGATCCCGGTAGAGTAATCTGGCGGCCAACTGGTGGGCCGAGTGGGGCAGTAGCCCCGGGTGTTTTCTGGCGTGAGGAGTAAAAAATGGAGAGTCTAACGCGTTGGATGGGTCGGGTTGCTTCCGCTTCAGTTTTGGGTGCTGCTGCGATCGCAACAGCCGGACTGCTGCAGGCTCCTCCGGCTCAGGCCCAGGTGGCTTACGGTAGCTATGTTGGGGTGGGGGGTGCCGTTGGTCTGACCAACGATGCCGCCACCGGGCGAGGCAATAATTTCTCGGGTGTGCTTGCCGGTCGCTACCGCTTTTTGACTATGCCGATCTCGCTGCGGGGTCAGGCATTTTTGTTTGGCGGTAACTTTGCGGTTGTGCCGACTGTTTCCTACGACGTGCCGTTGAACTGGAATTTAGATGCCTACTTGGGCGCTGGGGTGTCTTTTGCAGGGGGTGGCGACACGCCTTCTCCGGTGGGCAACCAGACAGCTTTTGTGCTGCAGCCAGGGGTTGACTATATGTTCCCCAACAGCAATCTGGTGGCTTTTGGCAACGCTATTTTTGCCTTTGATGCTTACCGGGAAGGCAGCAATATGGCCATTTCTGTCCAGGGTGGCGTGGGCATTCAGTTTTAGTTTCTTGGAACAGATGTATTAAAAACTTAAAAAGCTAAGTTACGATAACTCAGAGCATTCTCGTTAAACCGTTTGAGGTGCCTGGGTTATGGACTTAGAGCGTCCGTTGGGATCGGTCGTCCAGGGCTCGCTGAGCCAGGGTCTAGAGGTGCGGCTGCACCCAGACGTGCTGGTGGAAGATATGCGCGTAGGGAAGTTTTTGGTGGTGCGGGGGGTGCGATCGCACTTTTTTTGCATGCTCACCGATGTGACCCTGGGCACTGCCAGCAGCCGCATTTTGGCCAATCCCCCAGAGCCGTCTAACACTTTTTTGCAAGACGTATTGGCAGGAACCGGCACTTACGGCACCATTGCATTGACCCCAATGCTCATGTTCACGCCCAAGGCAGAAGACTCTGTGCCAAGCTCAGTGGCAGCGCAAAAGGCTCAGCGCAAGGCTGCCAAGGCCAGCGGCCTAGCGTCCTTTGAGGCCAATAGCAATGCTGTTGAACTCCTGCCGGTGAAGACCATTCCGGGCCACTTCAGCCAAGTCTACGACGCCTCAGAACGTGATTTCCGAGCTGTGTTTGGCTGGGAAGACGATCCCCATCGGCGCAACTTTGCCATTGGCCAACCCATCGATATGGACGTGCCTGTCTGTATTGACTTAGATCGCTTTGTCGAGCGCAGTAACGGCATTTTTGGCAAATCTGGCACCGGCAAATCCTTCCTGACCCGTCTGCTGCTGGCAGGCACGATCAAGCGCCAGGCTGCCGTCAACCTGATTTTCGACATGCACTCCGAGTATGGCTGGGAGGCGGTCAGTGAGGGCAAACGCTTTAGCACCGTCAAAGGGCTGCGGCAGCTTTTTCCGGGACAGGTGCAGATCTTCACCCTCGACCCCGAGTCCACTAAGCGCCGAGGTGTGCGCGATGCTCAGGAACTCTACATCAGCTACGACCAAATCGATGTCGAGGATCTCCTCTTAGTGCGGGGCGAGCTAAATCTCTCAGAGGCCAGCCTAGAAAACGCCATTATCCTGCGTAACGAGTTTGGCAAGTCCTGGATCAACCGCCTGCTGACCCTAAGCAACGAGGAGATTCAGGAGTTCTGCGAAACCAAGATGGGCAGCAAGTCCTCAATTATGGCTCTGCAGCGCAAGCTAACCCGGTTGGGCGACCTGAAATATATTCGCAACACCTGTCCTCACAACTACGTTAGCCAGATCCTCGACGCCATTGATGCGGGCAAGCACGTCGTGATTGAGTTTGGCTCCCAGTCCAATATGCTCTCTTACATGCTGGCAACTAACGTCATTGCCCGCCGCATTCATGCCAGCTACGTGAAAAAAGCCGACAAGTTTCTGCAGAGCAAAAACCCGGCAGATCGGCCCCAGCAGCTCATGATCACTATCGAAGAGGCCCACCGTTTCCTTGATCCGGCTACGGCTAGGCAAACCATCTTTGGCACCATTGCCCGCGAGATGCGCAAGTACTTTGTGACGCTGTTAGTGGTTGATCAGCGGCCCTCCGGCATCGACAACGAGGTGATGTCTCAGATCGGCACCCGCATCACGGCGCTGCTGAACGATGAGAAGGATATTGATGCCATCTTTACCGGCGTGTCAGGGGGGCAGGGTTTGCGATCGGTGCTGGCCAAGCTCGACTCTAAGCAGCAGGCTCTACTGCTGGGCCACGCCGTGCCGATGCCGGTAGTGGTGCGCACCCGCCCCTACGATGCCGCGTTCTACAGCGAGGTGGGCGAAACTGCCTGGGAAGAGATGCCTGATTTAGCGGTTTTTAAGGCCGCAGAAGCTGCTAAAGCCGATTTGGGCTTTTAAGGTAAATGAAATTTTCTCTGCACAGTTGATAAGGTATAGGCGTGACTATAGAGAATTTTGATCATGTTGTTGCGCCGCTGCTTTGCTCTCCTGCTTGTGTTGGCTGCCTTTCTTGGGTCTTGTGCAGCGGTAGCCGCAACGGATGATGTCAAGATTACGGCCCTCGGCAGTCATGAGGGTGAGTTTTGTGCGCGCGACCGGGCTATGGTGCTGGAAGATCCCAACGGGCTTCGCATTCTCTACGATGCAGGCAGAACGGTGGCGGGATCTGGCGACCCCCGCTTAGGCGATATCGATGTCGTGCTGATCAGTCATGTTCATGGCGATCATCTAGGCGATAGCCGCATTGCCGCCGTTAACCAGGGCACGTGCGCTCAACCCCAAACCAACGTTGGCACGACCCCCGATTCCAACAGCGTTGAGATTGCAGTCGGCAAAGAGGCCCGCATCGTGGTCGGCAGCGAGATGGCGAGCTTTCTATCCCGCAAGGTTGAGAAGTTAGGCGGCGACCCAGATTCGGTGCAGTTAGTTCGCTTTGGGGCATCGCGCACCATTGATGGCGTCAGTTTTACGACAGTGCCTGCTGTTCATTCAAACGGTTTGAGCGGTGATTTTATTGAAGGCGATTTGGGCGAGAGCCTTAGCACCGCTGGCCTGACTGCTTATGTTGGCCCACCGACTGGCTACGTCATCACCTTCTCTAACGGTTTGGTGGTTTATCTCTCAGGAGATACGGGCGTTACCGCTGAACAGGAAACCGTTGTTGCCAATCAATACGGTGCCAAGCTGGTGGTGATAAATATTGGCGATACCTTCACCACTGGGCCAAAGGAAGCGGCCTATGTGATTAATGAGCTGATCAAACCGACTGCCGTAATTCCTTCCCACGCCAACGAAGCCGCGACTAGGGGCGGCGCGCTGCTGCCAGACACTAGGACCGCAGTCTTTGTAGCAGCAACAGAAACCCCTGTGTATCTGCCGCTTAGTGGCCGAACAATTTCATTCGATGCCGATGGCCTGTGCACATCTGGGTGCTCAAATCCCTAGAAAAATGCGCCGTAGCCCTGACAAGACCATGCTCACGGGCATCGTGTCATTTTGAATGGCGGCGCTGTAGCTGGGGCGGGCTTTCAGACGGCTGAGGTAAGGTGCGATCGCATCCCGTTTCCCGCCCTCCCAAAGGGGACCAAAGCCCAGTTCTTCCAATCGGCTGAGCACAGTCGTCCACACAGCATCTGCCAGCGAGTAGTCAGCACCACAGAGCCAGTCTGATTGGCTGAGCTGATGGGTCAGCGGGTCGAGCAGGGGCTCAATTTGAGTGTTGATCTGAGCTATCTTTTCAGCATCTTGAAGGGTTTGGTTCCAAATCTGCACATCGGCTAGCTTGGCTGCATACAGCTCCTTGAGGTCAGGATGTTGCTGGATCAACCGAGGCAACAGCTTTTCTTTGATCGCCACCGTCCTGTGAGCAACCAGCCTATCTATTCCTTTTAGGTTGCCGTACATAATTGCCCGCATCGGAAAACGATTTTGTCGGTCAATCCAGGCATTCATTGTTTCTTGCAGGGCAGGGTCAGCAGGCGTCAGCTTAGGGCCAGGAAAGTGCTGATCTAGATGGCGAATAATCACCGCTGAGTCACAGATCACCTTGCCATTGTGAACCAGCGTTGGCACAACCCCTTTGGGGTTCAGGCGAATATAGTTAGGCTGCAAATTTTCAAAAGTGAGCCAGTTAACGATATGACTTTTCCAGGCAATGTTTTTCTCGGCCAAAACAAGTCTCACTTTCTGAGAGCACAAAGACTCGGGGAAATGATAGAGCTCTACGCCAGTCATCCTTGGTTTCTCCTATTTTTGAGACATGATGACAATGCCGGCGCTAATCAGGCCCAAAGCAACCAGCTGATTTGCCGTTAGGCGCTCGGCTAGAAACACGTTTGAAAGCACCAGAACCGCGCTCAGCATGATGCCAAAAAAGACGGGCAGTGCGATCGCAACCGGCAGGCGGTCCAGCGCTTTTGCAAACAGCAACAGATCGAGACAGTAAAAAAACAAAGCCCCTATAAACCAGGGGGACGAAACCAGCGCGAGCAGCCCAGGATCGGTGGCGACCAGCCGGGACTTTTTCAACAAGACGTTGGCTATGCCGGTACTGAGAGCCCCCATCCCGACCAGCAGCCAATGACCCCAAAGGTGTTGCACCATGGGCAGCTATCTCCAATCCACGTTTTTTCTGAACACCGTTACATCACAACGGTTGTTATGCAACTTATAACAACCGTTGTGATAATCTGTCAACAGTAATGTTTGCCTGCAGGCCGAGAGCGTTGTCAAAACTGATGAGCCATGCCGATCGCCGTCTTGAAGTTTCTGAAGCTGCCTGGCGGGTCATTGTCCGCGAGGGCCTAGACCGCACCACTATGCGGGCCATTGCCCAAGAGCTTGGTTCGACAACGGGCGTTGTAACCCACTACTTCCGAGACAAGGATGACCTCATGCTCTTTGCTTTGGATCGGGTGATCGAAAGGACAATTAACCATATGCAGACCTGCACGCAGGGCTACGAAGGACTCGATCGCCTCAGGCAACTGGTTTTCTCTCCGCTCCCGCTTGAACCCGGCGATGAGGACGGTTGGAGTGTATGGATTGCGTTTCTAGGCTATGCCGTAGGGCGAGAACATCTGATGGCTGAGCATCGCCGCCGCTATGCCCAACTCCACGAGATCCTTGAAAAGGAGTTGAAGGCTTTGCAGGCAGCAAAGCTAATTCGAGAAGACCTTGACCTGAGCCTTGAGGCCAATGCACTGATTGCCTTCATAGATGGAATTGGCACCGGATTTGTTGTAAATCCAGCTCAATTTGATCCAGACAAGCAAAAATATTTAGTGCTGCGCTACATTAATTCACTGCTGATGCTTTCCCCCGCCCAAGTTTAAAGCGCAGTAGCCACTTCTAAACGATTCGCTCCACATTGCGAAATGCCATCACAATCAACGAATCTACTGCGGCTAGCCGCTCAAAGTGGCTTTGCTTGGGATTCAAAAGGATTTCGCCATTGCCCAGCTTGACTCCAACTAGCAGCAGAGGGTTATCGGCATGGCAGGCGCTGTACCCACTGATCCAACGACTCAGCTCTGCAAAAGTTCTGCCCTGGAGATGCTCTGGGTACCTCCCTGGCGCAATGAAATAAAATTCGTTTGAGTCGTCTGAGTAGGTGAGGAGCTGCTGGTAGACAACCGACATGTTCTTAAACACAGCGCTCTGAGCGATGATTCCTGAGCTGTAGTCTCGGGCCGAAATCAGTTCATCTACACCCGCTTCCTTTAGGTGCCGGCGGCGATCTAATTTCACCAGTTCTCCGACAACATGAATGTCTTTTTGATGCCCTGGTATCTGTTCGAGGTGTTTAATTGCCAGGGCAATCAGGGCATTTTTCTCATCGGGGCCTTCGCTTTCTTCATCAGCTAGCAAAATAACGGCTTTTGCCTGGGAGGCTTGCAGCCTTTCTAGCGTGGCGTGATGGGTGGGATCGGCCTGGATGAAGTGAACCTCGTCTCGCTCCTCAAGGTCGCTGCGGTCTTCAACTTCTGAAGCGGAAATCACCACGATATCTCTAGGATGTCCCTTATTTGCTTCAAGCAGCTGGTGGACGATAGCGGGTGCCTTTTCATTCCAGTTGCAGATAATGATGTGATCGTTGAAATGCTTCACAGCTTCTTTTCGGTGAAGGGCACGCGTGACAAAAAAGGATGAAACCCTGCCGACAATTGCTCCAAAAGCAAGGGTTCCAAAGACTAAAAGCAGCAGTTGGATAACCCGTCCGGCAATCGTCTCGGGCTTATCTGGATACTCGCCCATCAGCGTGATGATGGCGTCTTCTAGGACTTCCCAAACAATCCTTCTTGAGGTGAAGGCCCCTTCGCTCCACAGAAGCGAGAGGATTAAGCCAACTAAGAATAAGACAACGGCGATAAACCCCAATCTTAATCTCAGGCGGCCGTTTCTTTTTCTCATCACATCTGTAGGGTTGGCAGTTCACCAAGTAAGGATTCAATCAACAGCGGCAGGCAACCTGAAGTCTATCGCTGGTTGATTGAGAGAGTGCGATCGCACTCTCTCAATATCGAACATTAAACCCTATTGCCTGTCGCACTCGGGTTTGAGGGAACTGCGATCGCACCTTCCTAGCTGCCGCGTTTCCCGTCTAGCGAACTGGCAGATCTGGAAAGTTTAGAGAGAACCCTTTGATCCCCGCAAAGCATGGAGCAACACTTGCCAGCGGTGCCGCCAGGTCGGCATTCTAAACCAGTACGCCCAGCGGCGCACTAAGCTACCCAGCCAGCCCGTTAGCGTTAGGCCAAAGCCGCAGACTACGGCGTTATTTTGGCCTAGAGTGAGCATGGTGCCTAGGTGGTGATAGGTGAAGGGTTTGAGGGGGCGATTTGCGATCGCAGCCCACAAATTATGAGCCACGATCGGAGCCGCCTGAAAAGCGGCCTGAGCCGTCAGCGGCGCATAGCCCCGATCTGCCCAAGGCATCGCTGCCATATCGCCCAACACAAAAACCTCTGGGTACTCCGGCAGCTGTAAGGTTGGACGGACCAAGCACTGCCCCCGCTCGGTTGCAGGCACCCCATCCACGCTGGGCCAGTGGTAGGGGCTAGCGCCCACAGCCCACAGCACCAAATCAGCATTTAGAATCTGCTGCTGACCGCCCTGGTGATAGCGCATCTGATGAGCTTCGACCGCATCGACTGCGGCATCAAGGTGGATCTTGATGCGGCGGGAGCGAAGAGCCTTGAGGGCTGCCTTTTGTACTGGGATCGGGTAAGTTCGCAGCAGGGCCGAGCGGCGGTCTAGCAGGTGAATCTGCCCTCGGTGGCCTAAGCGATCCGCCAGTTTGCAGGCCAGTTCTACCCCACTAGGGCCACCACCCACCACCGCTAGCTGAATCAGCGGCAAGGGCGACTGTTCTAAAACCGTCAACCGCTGCTCCAGCTTGCGGGCATCTTCTAAGTTGGAGAAAGGCAGAGCGTGGCTTTTGACGCCGGGAGTTGCAAAGGTGCGCTGCCGGCTACCTAAGGCCACCACCAGATAATCGTAGGTCAACGGCTCGCCGTGGCGTAGGTAAACCCGACGGTGGGCCAGGTTAATGCTCTCTACCCAATCTTTTTGAACCCTGACGGAGGTTTTGGCCAAGAGCTGAGAGTAGGTAGGCGCTACTTCCTGCTGCCCCAACTCCCGGGTCAACAGCTCGTACAGCAAGGGAGTGAAGGTAAAGCGGTCGTGCGGTTCAACCAGGGTGATGCGGCAGGGGGTAGGATAGCTTTTTAGCCGCTGATGTAGAGCCAGGGCTGTGTAAAGGCCACCAAAACCGCCTCCCAGAACGCAGAAGTGGAGCCTTTGGGGCTTTTTGCCGCTGGGCTCAAAGGAGCGGGTATCGGTAGGATCTAGCCTTAAAACCATGCCTGACTTGTGATCCAACTAATGAATATGAATCAGAGGCGTTACCGCCTAGCTGCATCAGCCTCGCTCAAGAGACTGCGCCGTATTGAACACGCCTTTACTCAAGTTAACGACACTTATAGATTGGAGGGCAGCGGTGACAGGCCCATCCATAGATTGCCCTGCTAAGGGTTTAACAGCGCACGATGCAACGGTAATGGTAGTAGACCCGGTTTTGATGACTAATCTTGCTAAAGGTACAGATGCTGCCTCTGCTTTAACCGCCGGAACGCTTCATATCTGGCACCTACACCTGCAGGGGCTGGAGCCTTATTTAGAGGGTTGGGTCAGCTGCTTGTCCCCAGAGGAGCGCGATCGCATGAATCGGTTTGTGTTTGAGCGCGATCGCATTCGCTACGGGCTCAGCCGGGGCGGGCTGCGCCAGCTTTTAAGCCGTTATGTCAACTGCGATCCCGCTGGGCTGGGATTTGAGTACGAAACTAGGGGCAAGCCGCACCTGTGCATTGATGGACAGCGGGCCGATCTGCAGTTCAACTTGTCTCACTCGGGGGACTGGGTGGTGTATGGGGTGAGTTGCGATCGCGCCATCGGCATCGATATTGAGCAGGTGCGGCCCCTGAGAGATCTGCAGCAAATGGCTCAGCGCTGCCTCACCGCAGAAGAACTGCAGGTTTTTGAGCAGATCCCGGCCGAAGCAGCCCAGGCCCAGTTCTTTGAGTATTGGACCGGCAAAGAAGCCTTTCTAAAAGCCACCGGCCAAGGGTTGACCCGATCTATGTCTGATGTAAAAGCTGACTTAAGGGAAGGCAAAATCATTCCCCAATTCGGGACAATGGGGTGTGATCAGTCCTGGCATCTGCATCTATGGCAGCCAGAGGCAGGCTATATCGGGGCTACTGTCTATTCTGGAGTTCAGTGCCAGTGCCATCATCTGAGCTATTCCCCTGCGACCTAAGCTGACTTAAGGGAAGGCAAAATCATTCCCCAATTCGGGACAATGGGGTGTGATCAGTCCTGGCATCTGCATCTATGGCAGCCAGAGGCAGGCTATATCGGGGCTACTGTCTATTCTGGAGTTCAGTGCCAGTGCCATCATCTGAGCTATTCCCCTGCGACCTGGGCTAAACCTGGTTAAGCGCCAGGGTGCTTTTTGCCGCGCTGCCGCAGCATTTTTCCATAAATTCGGGGAACGTAGGACAGCTTGTTAAAAAACAAATTCCAGAAGTAGCCGTACTGGGGAAAGCCCTTGACCAACAGCGCGTCTGACACCACATGAAAGCGCGGCGGCTTTTGGGACGGATCACCCACCATAAACCGCACTTGAGCCGGTTCTGGCATCCAGTGGCCTACCACCGTTCCTTCTTGGTAAAAAGCCGCCTGCAAAAACAGTCCCATTAGGCGATCAAAGCCCCAGTTAGGAATCCAAGTCAAGGAACCACAGAGCACCGTTACTTTAGACAGCTCGGGCAGAACCTGCTGCACCTTGTCGTTACGCCAGACCTTATTGTTAAAGTTCTCGATATGGGGGCCGTGATCATCGGTGCGTTTAGTGAAGGGCCAAATTAGGTAGCGCCAGTCAAAGGAGCGCTGCAGGGGCGCAACTGGCACTTCTTGAAGCGTAGTCTGCCGATCGCTCTCACGCCGCGAAACCACCTCTAGGGCGGCAATATCGGGAATGGTGCCCCAGGGCTGACGGATCGCCTCCTGATCCTGGACTGGGATGCGCGCCTGCATTAGCCGGAGTCCCAAACTTTGGGGGAACTTAGCAAAGTATGCTTCGACGGGAGTGACTACGTCGGGGTGCACATAATCATCATCGTCTAGAGCCAGGACGTATTGGCCGTCAGCATTGAGCAACGCTAAAAAACGCTGCATCATTTCTCCCTTGTAAGGACTGATGAGGGACTTGACTCGGGGGTCTGCGATCGCACGCCGAGCCACCCCAGGCGGGTACACGAGCACAAACTGAACATCTCCCTTAACCGCCAAGAGCTGCTCTAGCCAGTAGTCGGAAAAGTTGCCCAGTGTGGGAGTGACAATAGACAGCAGCGGTTGCAAGCGACAGTCCCTGAAATCCGACAGCAATCACCCGCTAGTATAAAGGCTTTTAACCTATCTAGAAGCTTGCCGCTGTTTGCGATCGCACTAGCGATTTGAGGACAGAGCGGCGGTGCGATCAGGACTTTGCGATCGCCGGAAGGTCAGTAGCGGCGGGCGCAGGCACAGATAGGCCAATGGCCCAAATAAGGGGATCAGCGCTACCCACCAGAAGAGTGAGGAGTTGCTGGTCAAACCGCGCCGGGCCATATCGTCGCTCAACAACGTGGGATAGGGAAAGAGCACACAGAACAAGACAAAGGCCAGGCTCATGCCGTGGACAAACTTATTGCGCTGAAACTCAAAGAAGTAAGCAGACCAGTCGCCCCAAAACAGGGCAAAAGCCAGCAAAACCACCGTGCTGACAACCAGAGTAACAGCCGTAAATCGAGACTCTAGCAGAGACAGCCAGCCGTCTTTTGGCCCCAAAAATTCCTGATTAGGCTGCCGCAGCGCCAGATAAGGAATCAGTGCTAAAACGCCTGTTCCCACCGAGGCTAGCATAAAGGCCCAAGCCGGTAGCCGCTGCATTCTGCCATCGGGAAAAATCAGGCAGCTATAGATCAGCAGCCAGATTCCCACCAGGCTAAACAGGGAAATCAGCACTGGGTTGATCAGCGGTACTTGACCCGTTAGTAGCTGCAGCAACGGCTGTACCGTATCGGCAGGCAGAGGCGGCGCTATTGCCAAAACGTAGACAATAAAGCCCAGCCAAATCCCCCAGAGCACCTGTCCACGTCCCATAGTCCTCCTGTAGTTTTCTAAATTCGTCAATGCTTCTCGCTCCCATTGTTTGGGTTTGGGCAAAGGGCTAACACATTCCAAAGGCAGATTCGGTCAAAAGTCTAAAGCTTTGACTCAGCCAGCCCCCGATAGCCGTTTTCACTGATAGCGTAAATTAGATGGTTTAATCCTCTTCACACGACTTGAAAAGACAACTCACTAAATGCCCCACCGGCATCCGTGGCCTAGATGAAATCACCTATGGCGGGTTGCCCCAGGGCCGCCCTACGCTAATCTGCGGCCGGGCAGGCTGCGGCAAGACTCTAATGGCAATGGAGTTTTTGGTGCGGGGTGCAGAGGCCAACGAACCCGGCGTTTTTATCTCCCTGGAAGAATCAACTGACGAGCTGGCCCAAAACGTGGCCTCCCTGGGCTGGGATGTTGATACTCTAGTAGCCAAAAAGCTTCTCGCGCTTGACTACATCCACATCGAACGCACTCAGATCGAAGAAACCGGAGACTACGATTTAGAGGCTCTGTTTGTGCGGATTGGCTACGCCATTGACCGCATCCAGGCCAAGCGGGTCGTGATCGACACGCTAGAAACCCTCTTCGGCAATCTCTCAAATACGGCCTTAGTGCGCTCTGAACTGCGGCGGCTATTTCTCTGGCTTAAGGCCAAAGGCGTCACTGCCATCATTACGGCTGAAAGCGGTGACCATAGCCTGACTCGTCACGGCATCGAAGAGTTTGTCTCTGACTGTGTAATGGTTCTAGACCAGCGCATCCAGCAGGATCTCTCGACTCGGCGGCTGCACATTGCCAAGTACCGAGGCTCGCAGCACAGCTCTAACGAGTACCCTTTCTTGATCGAGAGCAACGGCATTGTGGTGCTGCCTCTGACCTCTGTGGAGCTAAACTACACAGTCTCTTCAGAGCGCATTTCTACCGGGGTGAAACGGCTAGATGGTATGTTGGGCGGCAAAGGCATCTACCGGGGCAGCAGCGTGCTGATTTCGGGCACCTCAGGAACCGGCAAAAGCTCCCTCAGTGGCCACTTTGCGGCGGCTAGCTGCAGTCGGGGAGAGCGCTGCCTCTACGTGGCTTTTGAGGAGTCGGCCAACCAGATCATTCGCAATATGCGCTCCATTGGTCTGGATCTAGAGACGCCCCAGCAGTCAGGGCTGTTAAAGTTTCATGCCCTGCGGCCCACATTTTACGGCTTGGAAATGCATCTGGTGAAGATTTGCCAGCTTGTACAGGACTTTGAGCCAAAAATGGTCATTTTTGACCCTATTTCTAGCCTTACCTCAGCCGGGCTGTTCCATCACATTCAGTCTTTTTTGATGCGGCTAGTGGATTTCCTCAAGGCTCAGGGGATTAGTATTGTGCTGACCAATCTAACAACGGACGGCACGCCACTAGAGTCAACTGACGTGGGGATTTCATCGCTGATGGATACCTGGTTGCTGCTGCGAGATCAGGAAACCAACGGTGAGCGCAATCGCCTGCTGTTTGTGCTCAAGTCTAGGGGCACCCATCACTCCAACCAAGTGCGAGAGTTTCGCATGACGAGTCAGGGGATCGAAATGCTGGACGTCTATCTGGGGCCAGACGGCATTGTTACTGGCACGGCCCGCCTAGTAAAGGAGGCGCAGGCAGCGGCGGAGGCTGTGGCCCGGCAACAGGCCATCGAGCGCAAGCAGCATGAGATCGAGCGCAAGCGACTGATCATGGAGGCGCAAATCCACGCATTACAGGCTGAGTTTGAAGCTGAAAAAGACGATATCGATCGCTTAGTCGAGCAGGCTCAGCAGCACGAAAGCCAACTTTTACAGGAGCAGCGATCGCGAGCTAAGTACCGATATGCCGAAGACACCCTGAACCCCAAGAATTACACCTCCTGACCACAGCACCCGCAGGGAAATCAATGTCTATATTTGATCGAAAATCTCAGCCTCCCTCTTCACACCAGAGCCCAAACCAGGAAGTTCTAGACTATCTAGCTAAACAGGAAATGGAGACATACGTGCTGCGTCTGTATGTAGCTAGCAACAGCTTGCGATCGATGCGAGCCATCCAGCGTATTCAAAAGCTTTGCGAAGAGCGGCTACCGGGGCGCTATGAGCTAGAAATTGTTGATATCTACCAAGACCCAGAGCGGCTGGAGCAGGATCAGGTCTTTGCAGTGCCCACGCTCATCAAGCAGCTACCGCCCCCGCTGCAGCGCCTAATTGGCGACATGACCGACATGGATAAGCTGATCAGCTGCCTAGACATTTAGAGGCCGGCTCACAGCCCTCGCCCGGAGGCACTGCGCTTCAGGTATTGCCCCATCATGCCGGCATGGCCTAACCACTGCTCTCCGTCCTGAGCGTAACCTGTGCTAGGTAGCCGCTTTGTAGGCAGCCCATCCGCCGTACTCAGAGATGTCGGGCCAGCCGTGCTCTTCAATGAGTGCTTGGGGGTAGAGAAATGCGATCGCAACCCCCCCATCCTCTAGATCCACCTCATGGGGGTACATGTTCGGCGGCTCATTGCTAGCCAGGTAGTCATACTGCTCAGCTGTCATCTCATACAGCTCACCCGGAATCGAAATACCGCCTGCTTCCACCCCATAGATACCAGGGTGCCAGCCATTGCCCACTGCATGGAGCCGGTACTTAGGAGCCGTCTTAGCCTCTCGGACAAAGCGAGCAGACTGCAAATTAGCGTGGTCAGGCTGTCCCTGTAGAGCAGAACCACAGATAAAAATGATCTTAGAACCAGATAGAGAAGTGCTCATAGAACAGATTGCAACGCGAGGGTGAGGTTAAAACTGGATTGAAAAAAAGTAAACCTTGCCAAGCATATCGATGTGCTTAAACTGCTGCTTGTAAAAGAATCTTGATAACTCAAAGCATTGATCTAGCGTTATTTAAGATGACTAGCAAGGCGTTCGGCATACTGTATACAACAATACAGTAAGGCATCAATCTTAGGTTTTGAATAGGGAGGTTGCTGTTAGTCTCTCCGATTAGCAACTCCATTTAGATAGATTCCTGGCGCTGACACGATTTCTGGCTCAAATATTCTTTAACTGAGCTAACCGAAATTCCCAGACAGCGTTTTCCCTTTGGTACTTCATCATGCAAGACACACAAGTCATTTCCAGCCTCTCAACCGGCCCAGTGCCCGATTCACTGGTTGCCGAGGCCAGAGGGGTAGCCCTGCGATCGGTCACCAAAAAATATGGCCCCGTAACTGCCGTCAAGGAGTTGACTCTAGATGTGCCTGCCGGAACCTATTGCTGTTTGCTAGGCCCCAGTGGCTGCGGCAAAACCACCACCATGCGGATGATCGCAGGGCACGAAGAAGTTACCAGTGGCGACATCTACATCGGTGATCTCAAAATCAACGGCCTGCCGCCTGCCCAGCGGAACACCGCCATGATGTTTCAAAACTACGCCCTTTTCCCCCACAAGACCGTTTGGCAAAACGTTGAGTTTGGGCTCAAGATGCGCAAAATGCCCGAGGCTGAGCGCCGGGAGCGAGTGGGTGAAATGCTGGAACTTGTCGGCCTCACTCAATTTGCCCAGCGCAAGCCCCAAATGCTTAGCGGCGGGCAGCAGCAGCGAGTGGCTCTGGCTCGGGCCTTAGTCACCCGGCCCCAAGTGCTGCTCTTAGATGAACCGCTCAGCGCTCTAGACGAGTCTTTACGGGTTAAAACTCGGGGCGAACTGCGTAAGCTCCAGCGCCAGTTTGGCATGACCTTCATTCAGGTCACCCATAACCAGGATGAAGCCTACTCCCTGTCCGATCAGATTGTGGTTATGGATCATGGCCGCATCGACCAGGTCGGCACGCCCCAAGAGATCTTTTCCCAGCCCACTTCCCAGTTTGTGGCTCGCTTTACAGGCGACAACAACATCTTCCCCGGCCAGGTTATTAGCGCGGTTCAAGACACCCAGGGCTATCTAGTTCAGGTAGAGGCAGAGGGCTTAGGTTCGCTGCTCTGCCGGGGTGAATTTGCCCAGCCAGGAACAACGGCTGCCTGCTGTGTTCGCGCCGACCGCCTGCACCTGCAGTCCTTAGAAGCGGCCACAGTCTCCGGCCCCATGCCTGCCACCAATCGGGTAACGGCTCGCATTACCGCTATCGAGTTCACGGGCTACATCACCCGAGTATCCCTGGCTCTGGAAAAAACCGGGATAGAAATCCTCTACAAAGCCAGAACCACCGACTGGATGCAAGACCCCTTGAATGAAGGCCAGGTCGTAGTGCTCGACTGGGCTGCGGAAGACTGCGTCTTTTTGCCCCATTGACTCTGCCCTTCTACAACAAAAGATTTTCATCTCAACCCTTCACCCACTATAAAGAACATGGCAAAGATTTCCCGCCGTAACGTCATCCGTACTGGTCTTGCTGCTGGAGCCTTTTTGACTGCAACTCGCTGCGCCTCATCCCCGAGCGGCACTCCCAACAACCCGGCTCCTGGTCCTGAAGTCAACACAAATCAAACCAAAGATGTCACTCTGCGCCTAATTGGAACGGGCGTTTCTCAAATCAACGAAATCCGAGACAAGGCTCAGGAAGACCTCGGCTTTAAGCTAGAAATGCGGGCTTTGAGCACTGAGGAAAACAACCAAATCGCTATCACTCAGCCCAATCAGTACGACATCTTCGATGGGGAATATTTCAGCCTGCCTCTGGTAGTGCCCTCCGGCAACTTGAAGCCGATTGAGATTTCCAGAATTAAGGACTACGACAAGATCGTTTCCTTCTTCACCCAGGGCAAATTTAACGGCATGCCTGTAGAAAACTCCCAGGGCACAGCTCCTTATCGAGTGATGTACCTGACTGGCCCAGACTCTAAGGAGTTTGCCACCTCTCCCACCGATTACGCTACGCTGATTCCCTTTCAGTACAATGCCGATACCCTAGGCTATCGGCCCGATCTGGTCAATCGCCAGATCGAGAGTTGGGGCGAACTCTTTAATGCCGAGTTTAAGGGCAAGACCTCGATTATCGACATCCCTCAAATCGGTATTATGGATGCGGCCATGATTGCTGAGTCGCTGGGGCTGATGACCTTTGGCGACAAAGGCAACATGACCCGCACCGAGATCGACCAGATCACCGACATCCTCAAGGAGCAGAAGCGGGCAGGCCAGTTCCGGGCTTTCTGGAAGACCTTTGATGAATCGGTTAACCTGATGTCTTCCGGTGAGGTGGTGCTGCAGTCGATGTGGTCCCCAGCAGTGACTGCCGTTAAGTCTAAGGGCGTCGAGTGTGTTTATGCACCTCTTAAAGAGGGTTATCGGGGCTGGGGCGGCGGCATTGGCCTCTCCAAGAACCTGTCGGGCATTCAGCTCGATGCCGCTTACGAGTACATCAACTGGATGCTCGACGGCTGGGTAGGGGCTTTCCTCGGTCGTCAGGGCTACTACAGCGCCGCGCCAGAGAATGCCAAGAAGTTCATGAGTGCTGAGGAGTGGGACTTCTGGTACGAGGGCAAGGCTGCCGCCAAAGACATGGTTGATCCCTTCGGCAAAACCCTAGAGAAATCTGGGGCTGTTCGCGATGGCGGCTCCTTCAACGAGCGGTTTGGCAATATCGTCTGCTGGAACTCCACTATGGAGGAAAACACCTACCTGGTGCAAAAGTGGAACGAGTTTATCGCTGCCTAAATTAGCTCATCTAGCGGCTGTTTAAAAAGGCATTTTCAGCATGCTTACTGAGTAAAGATCCCCCCAATTTCCCCTACAAAGGAAACTTTTAACTCCCTTAAAAGGGGAGCAGGGGGGATCCAGTAAGCTTTGCTATTTCCTAAATAGCCGCTTGAATCCCTAGCGTGTTCTCCAAGATTGCTTCGCTTTGTTCGCAATGGCTGCGCTGTATCTGCGCAAGCAGCGGAGCAAGTTCTTAAAAAGAGCACCTGTTTCTAATCTCTCCCAATCGTGAATTAGCCAGAGCCATGTCTCAAACTTGGAAAGTTCTCAAGCCATACCTGCTGATCACGCCCCAGTCTCTAGTTTTTCTCCTGTTTCTGGTCTTTCCCATCTTGCTAATTGGGGTTGTGAGCTTCTGGGAGTTTAATGGCTACTCCATGACCCCAGCCTTTACCCTGGACAACTACATCGGCCTTTTCAGCTCCGATGTCACCTTGAGAACCTATCTCAATACCTTCAAGTTTGTGGCTTTGGTGTGGCTATTTACTCTGCTGATTGGTTATCCGGTGGCGTATTTTCTGTCGTTTTACATTAAGGATTTGCGGTGGCAGATCATCCTATTTCTGGTTTGCACCATTCCTTTTTGGACTTCGAACATTATTCGGATGATTTCCTGGCTGCCCCTATTGGGGAGAGAAGGACTCGTCAACCAGCTATTGATGGGGAATGGTTTAATCAGCAGCCCGTTGGAGTTTCTGCTGTACTCAGACTTTGCGGTGGTGCTGGGGATGGTGCACCTCTACATCATTTTCATGATTGCTCCCATCTTCAACAGCCTGATGCGGATTGACCGGGATCTGGTTACAGCGGCTCAAGATATGGGCGCTTCTGGGTTTGCCACCTTTAGAGAGATCATCTTGCCGCTATCAGCTCCAGGAATTGCGATCGGCTCTATCTTCATCGTCACTTTGGTGATGGGCGAGTTTGTTACGGTGAGGCTAATGGGGGGCGGTCAGGCGGCTTCGGTTGGCAAACTGATTCAAACTCAGATCGGCAGCTTGCAGTACCCTCTGGCGGCGGCTAACGCCATGATTTTGCTGCTGGTCACTCTGACGATGGTGATCTCGATTTTGCGGGTGCTAGATATTCGTAAGGAACTTTAGCAGCCTGTCTAGTTGAATTATCCGAGCTGTTTTCTGAAGGCTGAGACTTTCTGACAACCTAGCTCCGCCAACCCTAACTCGTCCCACGAAACTCTTCTAACGGCCGTTTCCTCCCATGCCCAAGCGATCTCCTGCGTTTTACGTTCTCGCTGCCTTCTTTGCGCTGTTTGTGCTGTTTCTCTACGGCCCGATGGTCACTATCTTTATCCTGTCTCTACAGGGGCCAGATGGCACGCTGACTTTTCCGGTACGGAGCTTTGGTTTTTACTGGCTAGGGCAGGTGTTTCAGGAGCAGCGGGTGGGCAACTTTGTGGAGCCGTTCCAGCGATCGCTCCTGTTGGGTCTCTTGATCATGGTGCTGACGGCAGCGATCTCGGTAATGGCCAGTATGGCCTTTCGGCAGCGGTTTAAGGGGTCAACGGTGCTCTTTTACCTAACGATTGCTAGTCTGATTGTGCCGAGCATCTTGATCTCTCTAGGCATTGGGGTAATGTTTCAGGTACTGGGCTGGGATACTAACTGGCTGACCTCGGGGATGGGAGCCCACTTGACCTGGGTACTGCCGATCGCATTTTTGATCATGATTGGTATTTTCAACCGCTTTGATCCCTCCTATGAGGAAGCGGCTCGGGACTTGGGAGCGAACGATGCCAAAACGTTTTGGGGCATTGTGCTGCCGCTGATTGCGCCCAGCCTGATTGGGGTGGGGCTGTTGACTTTTACCCTGTCCTACGATGAGTTTACCCGCACGTCTTTGATCTCAGGCCAGTACAACACGCTGCCTCTGGAGATCTTCGGTATGACGACTAACGTGACCTCGCCTGCGCTTTATGCACTGGGGACGCTGACTACTTTGTTCTCGTTTTCGGTGATTGCGATCGCATTTTTCTCCTTCACCCTAATTTCCCGCCGTCAGCGACAATAAAGCTGTTGCACAACAGCATGGCATGGCTTCTCAGTGGGAACGGCTGCTCAAAAACACAGGTACCTGGATAGGCTCTTTCACCCAGCTCTCGCCAACCGGGGAACAGCTCAGCGACACCCCTACCGAAATAGCGCTCATCCCCCAGGATCAGGGCCAGATGATGCGGCAGGAGATCCGTAAAAGACCCCCTGGCGGCCCCCCTCAAGAAACGGTGCTGGAGTATCGCTCGCTGGGTAAAGGCGTTTTGTTTTGCGAAGATGGGGCCTTTTCCCAGGGATCAATCCAATGGAGCCCCTTCGGCGATTTTGGCGCTGAGCTGGGCCTGATCCAGGGTCAAGAAAGGCTGCGGCTGGTGGAAATTTTCAAGGGCGAGCGCACCCTCAGCAGCCTCACCCTGATTCGAGAATACCTTCAGGGCACTCAGCCACAGTCCCGCCCACCTGTAACCGTCGATCAGCTGCTGGGCACCTGGGAGGGAGAGGCCGTCAGCGTGTATCCCGACTGGCAGCCCGAAGACAGAACCAGCACCCGCCTAGAGATTCAGCCAGCCGGCAGTGATCAGATTCAGCAAACCCTTCAGTTTGGGCAAGCTCCCCCCATTCAGTCCCTAGGGCGCATCAGAGAGAACGCGCTGCAGTTTGACCAGGGTAGCCAGCCTGTAACCGTTCTGATGTTGCCCGATGGAGCCTCTGCAACCTACCCAACCCAAATCGAGGCTGGCAAGCCCCTGTTTCTCGAAGCAGGCTGGCTCATTCAGCCCGACCTGCGGCAGCGGCTCATTCGGGCCTACAGCAGCCAGGGCACCTGGGTCAGCCTCACCTTAGTGACCGAGCGCAAGGTCGCCTAAGCGCTTTCCTTAAGCACATCAGTGAGGATGCCAAACATCTCATCAATGTGCTGCTTCTGCAGCATCAGCGGCGGCGACAGGGCAATGATGTCTCCAGTCGTGCGGATCAGCAGACCTCGCTCGTAGCACTTGAGAAAAATATCAAAGGCGCGGGCGGTAGGTTGACCCGAAATTGGCTCTAGCTCAATGCCAGCCACAATGCCCAAGTTACGCAGATCAATAACGCCCGGAACGGCCTTGAGAGAGTGAACAGCCTCTTCCCAGTAGGGAGCCAAGTTACGGGCATTTTCAAACAGCCCTTCCTCCTGGTACGTGTCGAGGGTCGCCAGCGCCGCCGCACAAGCTAGAGGATGGCCTGAATAGGTATAGCCGTGGGGCAGTTCAATGGCGTTGTCAGGGCCATGCATAAACGCTTCATGAATTTCGTCCCGCACAAAAACGGCTCCCATCGGCACCGTGCCGTTACTGATGCCTTTAGCAACCGTGATTAGATCAGGCACCACCCCAAAGTAGTCGGCGGCAAAGGGCGTTCCCAAACGACCAAACCCCGTAATCACCTCATCAAAAATCAGCAGAATGCCGTATTGGGTGCAGAGTTCTCGCAGCCGCTCTAGATAGCCAACCGGCGGCACTAGCACCCCGGTGGAACCTGCCACAGGCTCTATGATCACCGCAGCAATATTGGAGGGGTCGTGGAGCTTGACCAAGTTCTCTAGCTCGTCTGCCAGATGCGCTCCCCAAGCCGGAACGCCTCGGCTAAAGCTGTTGTGCTCCAAATTGTGAGTATGCGGCAGATGGTCAACGCCCGGAATCAAGCTGCCATATAGCTTGCGGTTGGGGCCAATGCCGCCCACCGAAATGCCGCCAAAACCCACTCCGTGGTAGCCGCGCTCCCGGCCAATCAGGCGCTGGCGGGTGCCCTCTCCTTTAACCCGGTGATAGGCCAGGGCAATTTTAAGGGCCGAATCTACAGCCTCAGAACCAGAGCTGGCAAAAAAGACATGATTCATCCCGGCGGGGGCAATTTGGGCTAGGCGATCGGCCAGTTCAAAGGGACCGGGGTGACCCATCTGAAAGGTCGGGGCAAAATCTAGCACCGCCGCCTGCTGCTGAATTGCCTCTACGATGCGCGGACGGCAGTGCCCAGCATTGACACACCACAGCCCAGCCGTGCCATCGAGAATCTGGCGGCCATCGTGGCTAGTGAAGTGCATGTCCTTCGCCGCCACCAGCATGCGGGGATGGGTCTTAAACTGGCGGTTGGCGGTAAAGGGCATCCAGAAGGCGTTGAGATCCGGCAAGACGGTCTGAGGAGACATCATCAGTTCAGGCAAGCTAGGGATATGCAGACCAGCATAGAAGAAATTTTTGGGATAGGACTGTTGCCACCACAACGGATTTCTCCTACGGGGAGGACTGCTCGGTGATCATGGCCTGGAGCACCCGCGCTGGATCAATCCAGGTGCCTTTGTATTTCAGGCCCCAGTGGAGGTGCGGCCCAGTGGTGCTGCCGGTCATGCCGACACGGCCAATCTGCTGCCCGGCTCTAACCTTAGCGCCCTGCTGAATTTCGATGCCGCCCTGGCGGTCTACCAAAACGCGATCGCCATCGACTTCCCACACGATATGGCCCTGCATATGACAATAGATATGGAGCCAGTCTCCTGACTTGACAATGGCGGAGGTACCGCAGGCAGTGTCATCAGAAACTTCAATAATGGTGCCATCCCACCAGCTGCGGATGTAGCTGCCTAAGGGGGCCGCAACATCAAGGCCATAGTGAAAGCGGTAGCCGCCGTAAGGATGCTGGCGGTAGCCAAAGGGGGAGGTATAGGCCGCAAAGTTTTCTACTGGAAACGAAGCCCCCTGCCAAGGTTTTGGCTGGGCAGGGGCAGGTTGAACAGCAAGCTCATCGGCAACCCCCCACTCGGCGTAACGGCTCAGTTCGCCGACTCCCCACACTAAAATGCCCAGCACTAGCAGCCAACGACAGCCTGCTGCTGAGTATGTACGCCAGATCGCCTGCCGGAACCGCTCTGCCATTGCCCTAGCCCATCGGTTTATTCCTTAAAATAGTACATCTGTACTGAGAACTTGTGTCCTTAAATACTTGAGTTGGAAAAAATCAGCCTGAACTCAGGAAACGTCATCAACTCTGGATTAAGCCGGGCCCAGTAGAACGGGTTGGGGACCGAGAAAGCATCTACAATATTCTGGATTTCCGTGAATCATCTCTGGTGACTACAGCCTATGCCCCGTCGTGAAGACATCAAGAAAATTTTGCTGATCGGATCTGGGCCAATTGTCATTGGTCAAGCCTGTGAGTTTGACTATTCGGGCACCCAGGCTTGTAAGGCGCTGCGGGAGGAGGGCTATGAAGTAGTTCTAGTCAACTCCAACCCGGCCACTATCATGACCGACCCAGAGATAGCTGATCGGACCTATATTGAGCCGCTTACCCCAGAATTGGTAGAGCGGGTTATTGCCAAGGAGCGCCCCGATGCGCTGCTGCCCACCATGGGCGGCCAGACTGCGCTCAACCTAGCCGTGTCGCTCGCTAAGAGTGGCGTTTTAGAGAAGTACGGTGTTGAGTTGATTGGGGCCAAGCTGCCCGCCATTGAGATGGCGGAGGACCGCAAGCTGTTTAAAGAGGCGATGGAGCGCATCGGTGTAGGCGTGTGTCCGTCGGGCTTAGCAGAGACGATGGACCAAGCCAAGGAAATTGGGGCTCAAATTGGCTCCTTTCCTCTGATCATTCGCCCGGCCTATACGATGGGCGGCACTGGCGGCGGCATTGCCTACAACCAGGAGGAGTTTGAGGAAATTGCCCGATCCGGCATTGATGCCAGTCCGGTATCGCAAATTCTAATTGAGCAGTCGCTGCTGGGCTGGAAGGAATACGAGCTGGAGGTCATGCGCGATCTGGCCGACAACGTAGTGATCATCTGCTCCATTGAGAACCTGGACCCAATGGGGGTTCACACTGGAGACTCGATCACGGTGGCTCCAGCCCAAACGCTGACCGATAAAGAATACCAACGACTGCGGGATGCTTCGATCAAGATCATTCGCGAGATCGGGGTAGAGACAGGGGGCTCTAACATTCAGTTTGCGGTGAACCCAGATACGGGCGACGTCATCGTTATTGAGATGAACCCACGAGTGTCGCGCAGTTCTGCTTTGGCTTCTAAGGCGACGGGTTTTCCCATTGCCAAGTTTGCCGCCAAGCTGGCAGTGGGCTACACCCTTGATGAAATTCCAAACGACATCACCCGCAAGACTCCGGCCAGCTTTGAGCCGACCATTGACTATGTGGTGACAAAGGTGCCCCGGTTTGCCTTTGAGAAATTCCCTGGATCTGAGCCCAACCTGACCACTCAAATGAAGTCGGTGGGCGAGGCCATGGCGATTGGTCGCACCTTCCAGGAGTCACTGCAAAAGGCGCTTCGGTCGTTGGAAACTGGGCGAGCAGGCTGGGGCTGCGATCGCAACGAAAAACTCCCCACTATCTCCCAGATCCGAGCTAGCCTGCGCACCCCCAATCCAGAGCGCATCTTTTCCCTGCGCCATGCCCTGCAGCTAGGCCAAACCGTCGAGGAGATTTTTGAACTCACGGGCATCGATCCTTGGTTTTTGCGCAAGCTTGCAGACCTGCTCGAAACCGAGAAGCTGCTCAAGCGCACACCGCTGCAAGACATCGACAAAGACCTGATGTACGCCATCAAGCGGCAGGGCTTTAGCGATCGGCAGATTGCCTACGCCACCAAGACCTCTGAGGATGAAGTGCGGGCCTACCGCAAGTCGCTAGGCGTCATTCCCGTCTATAAGACTGTCGATACCTGCGCGGCTGAGTTCGAAGCGCTCACCCCCTACTACTACTCCACCTACGAGGAGGAGAGCGAGGTACTGCCCTCTAATCGCCGCAAGGTGATGATTTTGGGCGGTGGCCCCAACCGCATTGGCCAAGGCATTGAGTTTGACTACTGCTGTTGTCATGCCTCCTACGCCCTGCGGGCCGACGACTTCGAAACCATCATGGTCAACTCCAATCCCGAGACCGTCTCCACCGACTACGACACCAGCGATCGCCTCTACTTTGAGCCGCTGACCAAGGAAGACGTGCTCAATATCATCGAAGCCGAAAACCCCGAAGGCATCATCATCCAGTTTGGTGGGCAGACGCCCCTGAAGCTGGCGGTGCCGCTGCAAAAGTATCTAGCAGCGCTACAGGGGACAGGGGAGACGTCTCCTGCGCTCCCCAGCTCTCCCGCCTCCACACGCATCTGGGGCACCTCTCCCGACTCTATCGATACCGCCGAAGACCGGGAGCGGTTTGAGCAGATCCTGCGGGAGCTGGACATTTTGCAGCCTGCCAACGGGCTAGCCCGCAGCTACGAAGAGGCCCTGAAGGTGGCCCAAGCGATTGACTATCCTGTGGTGGTGCGGCCTAGCTATGTGCTGGGCGGACGGGCCATGGAGATTGTCTACTCCGATAAGGATCTAGAACGGTATATGACCTACGCCGTCCAGGTCGAGCCTGACCACCCGATTTTGATCGACAAGTTCCTGGAGAACGCGATTGAGGTGGATGTGGATGCGATCGCAGATCAGAGCGGTAACGTCGTGATTGGCGGCATCATGGAGCACATTGAGCAGGCAGGCATTCACTCCGGTGACTCGGCCTGTTCGCTGCCCACCATCACCCTGAGTGATGGCCCCCTGAGCACCATTCGGGAGTGGACGATCAAGCTAGCTAAGCGGCTTCAGGTAGTGGGGTTGATGAACATTCAGTTCGCTGTTAAAGGCGATCAGGTCTACATTCTAGAGGCCAACCCCCGCGCCTCGCGCACAGTGCCTTTTGTCTCTAAGGCCACCGGGGTGCCCCTAGCCAAGATGGCTGTGCGAGTAATGTCGGGCAAAACCTTGGCAGAGTTGGGCGTCACCGAGGAGGTCATTCCCAAACACATCTCGGTCAAAGAAGCCGTGCTGCCCTTTGAGAAGTTTCCTGGCACCGATGCCATTTTGGGACCAGAGATGCGCTCTACCGGCGAAGTCATGGGCATTGATGTGGACTTTGGCAAAGCCTTTGCTAAAGCAGAACTGGCCGCCAACCAGCGACTGCCGCTCAAGGGCGCAGTTTTCATCTCCATGAACGACCGGGAGAAGGAGGCGGTGATTCCAATTGCTCAGGATCTAGCGGCGATGGGCTTTAAGCTAATCGCCACTACCGGCACACGCAAAACGTTGATGGAAAGCGGTCTGACGGTCAATCTGGTGCTTAAGCTGCACGAGGGCAGGCCCCACGTCGTCGATGCCATCAAAAACAACCAGATTCAGCTGATCATCAACACTCCGTCTGGCGGTGAAGCCCAGGAAGATGACCGTTCCATCCGACGGACAGCACTGGCTTACAAGGTGCCGATTATCACCACTATTGCGGGGGCTAGAGCTACCGCAGCAGCCATCCGCTCTTTGCAGCAAGAACCGCTGGATGTAAAGGCCCTACAAGACTATTTAAGGGTCGATGGATAGAAGCGACGTTTCGTAGGGCAAGCTAGACTAGAGATCGCTCTTGAAATCGACAGGTTTTTCCCAGCTAATTCTCATCGAATGAACCTGTTTTATCTCAATTAATGTCTGTTTTGACAGGTTGCTTTAAAGGGCCACTTATGGGGAAGTTCAAATATCTCCTTGTGAGGCTAACTAGCTCAATCTAGCAATCTTTAAAGATGGGCATTTTGTGACGAAATCTTGATGAGATCTGTCGAAAGTATGATTGCCGAGCATCAGCTATCCCAACAATAATAGGGATGCTGAACAAATTGTTAATTTTAATACTCTTTTCCACAGGTGACAGGTAATGGCACACGATTCTCAGGTTCAGAGACGAACCGCTTCTGCAGCTCAAGTGCAGGATGGTGAGGTTGATTTTGATCAGTGGGCAAAGGCGGTTCGCCAGCAGATGATCGAAGCTTTGAAGCGTCGCGGCAACTAGAGATCATCTAAGGCAGTACAGGAGTTGGGCAAGGAAGATCAATCGACACAGTCAAATCAACCTTGCCGCTCATCTACTGTTGATACTGTCCAAAAAGTCAATTTCAAAAAAGTAGAGACGTGCTGAGCACGTCTCTACTTTTTTGAGTGAGCTAAAGCTTAAATGCTGGCCAGTTCAGTCCAGTATTTGTCGTAGAGTTCAGTCGTGGCTTCGTCTAGAGGCGCAATGCTTTCGCACTTGGCTAGCACGTCATCAGATGGGAAGAGCGTTTCGCTCTCTTTTACCTCGTTGGAGAGCAGGCTAAAAGCTGACTCGTTGGGCGTGGCAAAGCGCAGTTTTTCCACAGCAAAGGCTGCATTTTCTGGCTCCATCATAAAGTTAATCCAGGCATAGGCTGCGGTTGGATTGGGAGCGCCTTGAGGAATGACCATTGTATCAGTCCAGACGGAGCTGCCGCCTTCAGGAATGATGTATCGCAAGTTGGGATTGTCGACAGGTAAAGCGTTGCCAACAATAGAGTAGGTCATTGACATCAGCAGGTCTCCGGCAACGAGCCGATCTTCCCAGCCAAAGGACTGAAAAGCTGCGATCGCAGGTTTCAACTCTCGTAGTCGGTTATAGGCTGCTTCAATCTGCTGAGGATCGGTGGCGTTGTAGGAGTAGCCTAAGGACTTGAGGACGGCTCCCATTGTTTCGCGCACGTCTTCCAACAGCGTAATTCTGCCTGAGAGCCTGCTCTGGTTGTCCCACAGGTAGTCTAGGTCTGTGGGGCCTGGGTTGATAACGGTCGTATCGTAGATCAGACCAGTGGTGCCCCAGCTGACCGGGATACTGTGCTGGTTATCTGGGTCGTAGGGCGGGCTCTGCCAACGGTCGCGCAGATTGTCTAGCCCTGTTAGCTGTGATTTATCAACTTCAGAGAGCAGATTTAGCTCAAGCATCTGCTGCACCATGTAGTCGGAGGGGTACAGGACGCTATATTGCTTGCCTCCACCCGCCTGCATCTTGGCCAGCATAGTCTCGTTGGAATCGTAGACGTCGGCGACGACCTGAATGCCCGTTCTTTCGGTAAAGCGCTGGTAGACCTCCTCATCTGAGTAGTCAGCCCAGGTGTAGATATAGAGTGGTTCGTCGGTGCCGGCGGAGCTAGCCTGGGAATCGGCTTCGGCCTCGGGGGCACCTGCCTGCTGCCTCTGACAGTTGGCTAGCGCCACCGTCGAAATCGCTGCCGCCGAGAAGTGCAGGAACCGACGACGGGAGGGGCTAAACAGATGCGATCGCACATTCCGACCAAACTGTCTGGAGCGCATGGGCAGTTCCTCAACTCACTTTTCCAGGGGTCATTAACAATACCACTCCATTTAGACTGGAGCAAAAACCCACTGCACAGTGTACTCGGCGGTTGAGGTCAGCGCAATTGGCCCCCTGTCTCTAGGCTGCTGAAGTCACCACTTCTGGCAACATATCCGTGCTCTGGAGAATGGTCACCAAATCGACCTCCTGCTCCAGCAGGCAGGCATGACCGCTCAACGGCAAGAGATGGGTCTGGGAACCGGGCAAAAATTCAGCCAGCCGCTTTGCCTCGCTAAGGGAAGGCAGCAGCCGATCAGCCTGACCCACAATAAACAGAGTAGGGTTGCGGAAAGTGTGGAGCGGCAGGTCTTCGACCCGAAACTGGCTGAGCAGAGCCATCCGCCAGGCGGCACTACGCTGAGAGACAGAGCGCATGGCCGTCAGAAGCTTGCTGCGGTTGTCGTCTGAAATGCGGTGCAGGGCTGCCAGCAGGGGCAGTAGGGTCAAGGTGCCCATATGGTAGGCCGAGGCTGAGACCCAGGGCGCAACGCTGGCCACCCAGCGGAACCAGGGCAACCGACCAAAAGAGGAGGCAGGGTTAATCAAAATCAACCGGTCGATCAAATCAGGGGCATGGGCGACTACCTGCAGCGCCAAACAGGCCCCAAAAGATTCGGCACAAAGGTATACCGGACGACCCTGACGATCCTGCTTGATCAGCTTGACCGTTTGCTGCACCAGCCCCTCCCAGGGCGTTTGGTCATCGGCTGGGATGACTAGGCAGCGAATGTCAAAGTACTGTCGCAGGCGTTGAGTTTGGTTTACGTACAGTGTGCCAGTACCATCCATGCCGGGCAAAAATACCAGCAGAGGATGGTTGCGATTTACTGGGCCAGGGCTGATCAGGTGGAGCGGCTTAATCGGTTTCAACATTCTCCCGAGGATAGGCAATATACGGGGTTCTTCTTCTAGTAAGCCCCCTGACGCAGCAAATTGGCAATCTCATTTTGACAAGAATCGGTAATTTCTGTGGCTAGCTTGGCAGCCCGCCGTCCGTGATAGTGAGAACGCAGCCGATCCGTTACCCGCACCGGGTGGCCCACCAGCAGATCTACTTTGCGGTAAATCACGGCTGGGTGCCAGCCCGACTGGTCAAACAAAGGTTCACTAGGGTCGAACCAACTTAGGACTTTGAGAGGCATGACCGAGGGCACGGTTTCTTGGGTGGATGCGATCGCAACTGGCAAAATGACCAAATCTTCGACCGGAGCCTTCATGGCCAAGTGGGCAAAGCCACGCTGAAACTCGCTCATCTCAAAGGGGTCGGTTCTCTGCACCATCGGAGCCGCCCCTTCTGGAAAGATGCCGATCGCCTGCTGGTCGCGCAAGAGGTGCGTGGCCTCACGGAAAAAGGTCTGCTGCTCACCGGGAGCATCTAGCGGCAAGCAGCCCAGAGCATTGACAAACTCCCGCATTCCCGGCACTTGGCTCATGTAGTGGTGGCAAGCAAAGTGCACTGGTCGATTCAGCCCAGCCATTAGCAGCGGCGCATCCAGAAAGCTGCGGTGATTGCTCACCAACACCAAAGAAGCCCCAGCGGGGATCCGCTCAGAAAAATGCACCGACATCCGGATGCCTAACAAGGTGAGCAACCATTGGGAGATAGCGAGAGGATTACCGGAAACTAAAGATTCCATTCAGACTCAATGACTGCGGTTAGGGGACTGTACTCAAAACTGCGCTAGGGCTGATGTCGGGCAGCAGTACTAGGCAACAATAATCTGTGCCTTCATACCGTAACAAATCTTAAAACTCCTGCAAGAAGCCAATGTCAAAATCTACGCAAAGGAGTAGGTATTTTTCTCTACAGAAGATATTTAATAGAAGACAACTTGGGTAAGAGAGTTAGGGACTGCACTACAACCCAGCTTTAACCTGTAAGAACTTCACTTTAGTCAAATCAGCTACCAATCGAGATCCGGTTGAGGATGGATTTTACCAGCCCCTTTGCCCCGTCCTACTGCAGAGGGGAGGTTTTCTAGGGAGAGATTCGTTTAACTTCTAATTTTCAAGAAGAACATCCCCAAACCATCGGGTTAGACGCAAAACTTTGCAGCCTGGGGCAAGCGCTAGGTCAAGTCGTCTGCAAAGTCAGCAGCCAGGTTCGCAGCACCTCAGCCACTGTCCAAGCTTGGGCAAAGCAGCCACGCGGTGAGAAAGGGGCATCGCCATCAAACACTTCACTAAGGCTGCCGACTGCGCCCGAGTAAAGGTGATCTGCCATAGGTTCTAAAAAGCTCTGAGCCGTAGCTGGGTTGCGGTATACCTTCAGGTGCGCCTGCACAAAGGGACCAATCAGCCAGCCCCAAACGGTGCCTTGGTGGTAGGCTCCATCGCGCTGATAGCGACCGCCCGTGTACTGCCCAATATACTCAGGGTGATCGGGAGAGAGCGATCGCAACCCGTGAGACGTCACCAATGCCCGAGCGACATGATCCACGACAGACCGCTGCTGCTCCGGGCTTAGTAAAGGCTCAACACCTTCAAACTGCGGCAGGGCCACCGCAAAGATCTGGTTGGGCCGCAGCATGTCTTCTTCTTGAGGGTTAGGGGAGTCGATCACGTCGTAGCAGTAGCCCTTTTCCTCATGCCAAAACCGCTGAAACCCGCTTCGTACCCGCTCAGCTAGGTCTGTATAGCGATCTGCCGACTGGCCCAAATGCCGGGAAAACTCAGCCATACTCACCAGGGCGTTGTACCACAGGGCATTGATCTCCACAGGCTTGCCAATGCGGGGCGTAACGACCCAGTCATCGACCTTGGCATCCATCCAGGTCAGCTGCACGCTGGGGTCGCCGCCCCAGATCAGGCCATCCTCGTCCATGTGAATGTTGTAACGGGTGCCCTTTTGGTGCCAGGCAATAATCTCCTCTAGCACTGGAAATAGCTCTCGCAGCAGCGCTTCATCTTGGGTGGCCGCAAAGTAGGCGCGGATCGCTTCAAAGTACCAGAGCGTCGCATCAATGGTGTTGTAGTGAGGTTCTTCGCCAACCTCAGGAAACAGGTTTGGCAGCATGCCCTGGTCAACGTAGCGGGCAAAGGTGCGGAGAATGGGGCGGGCAATTTCAGGGCGGCCGGTTGCGATCGCAAGTCCCGGCAGGCTGATCATCGTATCGCGGCCCCAGTCGCCAAACCAAGGGTAGCCCGCAATCACCGTCTTGCCGTGATCTTCCCCCGGCAGAGGTCGCTGCACCACAAACTGATCGGCGGCCAACACCAGATGATCCAGCCACTGCGGCGTGCTCTTTTCGCTTAGATGGTGGGCTCCCTGCCACCGCTGCAGCAGGTCTTCCTCATAGGCATAGCGGGCTTTGAGTGCCATTTGACCCTCCAGACAGGGCTCCTCTTCGGTGCTCAAAACCAGCGTGTAGGACTCTTCTGGGGCTAGGGTAATCGCAAAAGTCGCCGCGTGCAGATGGTCATCAAAGGGATGTATGCCCCGAGCGTGCTCTATCTCCAGGCTATAGCCCCGACACCAGGTATGAGCCAGCTCCACCGTGCCATTCTTAGCCAGCAGGTAGAAAGGGGTCGCCTGATCAAAGGCCCGCACCTGCACCCCCTGCTCTACCGACTCAACCTGCATCTGCCAGCGGCCCCCCTCGGTGCTGTCGTGGTGAGGCCGGCAGTTGACCAGAGCCTTGAGCGACAACGTCAGCGGTTCACTAGCTCGCCGCAGCTTATAGTCAACGTAGGTGGTATTAGCCCCCTGCTCCATCCAGATACGCTTTTCTAGCAGGGCATCACCAAAGGCATAGGTCCACACCGGCACGGTGCCTTCCAAATGGAATCGCTCTGTCTGGGTGTAGCCATGCCCCGTTACCGCTCCCCCCACCCAGCGATCCGTTTGCAGCTCAAATTGATGCTCTCCATAGTGAACCGCTTCATCTAGCTTGGTGACCAGCAGAGTTCGCATGAGAGGAGGCTTGAGCGCCGCCACCAGTAACCCGTGGTAGTGACGAGTTAGCACGCCCGCAACTGTGCCGCTGGCATAGCCACCGATGCCATTCGTCACCAGCCATTCCCGCTGCCCGGAGACTTCTAAATCTCCGCAAATGTTGCGTCCAAAGTGAAGAGCCATCGCGAGTGATCTCGTTAAAGGGAGCCGTTGTCGATATATTCGCGCCACCGGGTAATGCGCCCACCCAGCATCTCAATGAAAATGGCGTCTTCTGCCTCGGAGGTGTTGCCTGTTGCCCGCTCCCGGTCAGTCCAGCGCCATTCTACGGCGGCTCTATTGCCTTCTTTGAGAATCTGCAGCACCTCGATTTGCAGGACTTCGTAGGCGTCCGAATACTCCTGAAACGCTAGCTGAATGTCCTCCTGACCAATCCACCGACCACCCGGCACCATGAATTCTCCAATCTCATCAAATAGACCCGCAAAGCCCTCAGCATCGCTCATCAGCCAGGCTCTTTGAGCCGATTCGAGAACGTCTTCAAAGGTGGTAGAAAAAGGAATCATAGGGTCGAGGTTCAGGGAAAAGACGGTATTTTGCAAAAGCATTGCAAAACTTGTTCAAAGGCTTGACAGATGCTTTAACGTTCTTTATCTTCGGGCAACTCAGCAGTTGTCGCATTTACCTATAGGTAGGTGTTGCGGCGTGCCCCAGCAGTCTTGTAGCCATCTCCAACCCAATCTTTACAAAGCTTTTGAGAGGCCCCAACTAAAAGAACTTCTGTACAAAGAATTTTCGATGTGTAAACCAAAGGCAGCAATTTTTTTCACCCCCGCAATAATGAAAGGTAGCTGAAGATACAGTAAGCTATCTCTTCCTTTACACCTCGTTTCACCCCCTCGGCTTTCTTACTGGATCTAAGGCAGTATCCGTCTGTATTGAGGAAACAAGCTGCCATGAACATTCAAGAGTTGCTGCACGAATACAACCAGGGCTACCGCGACTTTTCAGGAATTCATCTAAATCGGGTCAATCTGAGCGGAGCAAGTCTGAGCGGCATTGACCTGAGCCATGCAGATTTGAGCCATGCAGATTTGAGCCGGGCCGATCTGAGCCGAGCCAATCTTACTGGAGCCAACCTGACCAATGCTGACCTCAAGGGCACTGATCTGAGCGGGGCCAACCTGACCAGCGTTAACCTGATTGGGGCGGACTTGCGGCGGGCCAGCCTGGTCGGTACCGACTTGGGTCAGGCAGATCTTAGAACTGCAGATTTAGAAGACGCTGACTTGCGGGGAGCTAATCTCAAGCAGGTTGCTCTCAGCGGAGCGACGCTGCGGCGGGCCAACCTGGCCAGCGCCTGTATGGACGGTACAGATATCACTGGGGTGGATCTAGAGGGGGCCAACCTAAACCTGCTGCGGTCTTTTGACCGTGACTGTGAAACGGGAACCTTTCACCGCTGGGTAACCTGGGACGGCCATTAGGTGAGTATTGCCTTCCTATGAGGGGCTAGAGGTGGGTTGACCCAAGCACCGACCCACCCTGCCCTAGGGGGAATGTATGGGCGAGAGTATTGGCTTAGCTTTCATTCGGGCTGCTTTAGACCCGCTCAGGCACCCAGGAAAGCGCCTTTTCCCAGCCTAGCCCACGCCGGATTAGCGTGGGTTCTCCTTCTGTAAAGTCAAGAATGCTAGAGACTTCGTAGGTCAGATCCTCACTGTCGTCGATAATAATGTCTACCTGGTTTTCCAGGCGGTCAAACAGCAGGGCTTTGGAGAGGGTCGCTAGATCGGGCTGACCCGACGGCTGCGCCACCGACAGCGATGAGGTGGAGATAATTGGATGGCCCAGTTCCTCCAGCAGCGCCTGGCAAATAGCATGATCGGGCACGCGGATGCCGGTAGTGCGACGCTTGGGGCTCATAACCAGGCGCGGCACCTCTTTGGTAGCAGGCAGCAGAAAAGTATAAGACCCCGGAATTAGCCGCTTGATGATGCGGTAGGCATTGTCATCAACAACGGCATAGTCAGCAATGTTGGACAGGGAAGAGCACAGGAACGTCAGGGGTTTTTCATTGGCTAGCTGCTTGAGCTGCCGCACGCGCTGCACAGCCCCTTTGACATTGAGATCGCAGCCAATGGCATAGACCGTATCGGTGGGGTAAAGCATCACGGCCCCCTGCTGCAAAGCATCTCGGATGGCGGAGATTTTCCGAGTTTGGGGAGTTTCAGGGTGAATTTTGTAGACCGTTGCCATACTTTACTCTAGTGTGCGTCCGGCTATATCGGTAGACATGCCAGTTCATAATCGGCGGGATCGGGCAGCCCTGACGAATTTATTATGAAAACGATACTCCTTTAGAAAATTCTCTGTATCGGCCAAAAGTAGTTTTGCAAGAACTACCCAGCCTTTTTTGCAGAACAAGTTTGCAAAAAAAATACTCCCCCAATTCAAATCAGGGGAGCAAATCCATTAGGGTGCATCTACATGTCAGATAGAAGAGTGCCCAGGGAGAGGGGTGCGATCGCACATAAATCCTCCAGCCCAACTCAAGTAAGGTCTACTGTGTGCTGATCCTGCTACCACAGCTACAGACCGTCTGATCGCCCTTCGCTTTGAGTACCATCGGAGGGGCCAGATATTCAAGGATCTAGGTTTAGAGATATGTCTGAGTCGACCCAACTTGCTAAAAAAATTGCCTATCTGGACTGCCCTACCGGCATCGCTGGAGATATGTGCCTGGGGGCACTGGTGGATGCTGGGGTGCCGCTAGACTACTTAACTGAGCAGCTCAACCGGCTGGGCCTGACCGGGGAATTTGAGCTGTGGGCGGAGAACGTTTTGCGCCAGGGACAAGCCGCCACGCGAGTTAAGGTCGATCTCACAGCGCCCTCTGCCCACTCCCGCCATCTGGGGGATATTGAACAGCTGATCTCAAAAGCGCAGCTGTCCCCTAAAGCGACCGAGTGGAGCCTAGCCATTTTTCGCCGCCTAGCCGAGGCCGAGGGCGCAGTACATGGCATTGCCCCTGAAGCAGTCCATTTTCATGAGGTTGGAGCGGTCGATGCCATTGTCGATATTGTCGGCACCTGTTTGGGGCTGGACTGGCTGCAGGTAGATAGGCTGAGCTGTTCAGCGCTGCCTACGGGCGGCGGGCTAGTGCGGGCAGCCCACGGCTGGCTGCCAGTACCGGCCCCCGCCGTGCTCAAACTGTTGCAGATGGGGCAGGTGCCGATCTACAGCAACGGGCTGCAAAAAGAGCTAGTGACACCAACAGGGGCTGCGATCGCAACCACCCTCGCCGACCACTTTGGCCCCCCTCCCGCCATGACCCTGCAGCAAGTTGGCTTGGGAGCAGGCGGCCACGATCTGCCCATTCCCAACCTGCTGCGGCTCTGGATTGGCCAGGCCCCTGACGGGCTGATCACTCTATCTTCGAAAGCTCACACCCACTCTCATCCACCCATCCACCCATCCACCCCGCCCCATCTAGAACCCGTCACCGTCTTAGAAACTCAGGTCGATGACCTCAGCCCTCAAGCCATTGGCTACCTCTATGAGCGCCTTTGGAACGTCGGCGCGCTAGATGTGTTTACTCAGGCTGTGGGCATGAAAAAGTCTCGCCCTGGAGTACTGCTAACCGTCATTTGTCAGCCCAACCAGACCTCAGCCTGCGAACAGGTTTTGTTTGAAGAAACTACTACCCTGGGAATTCGGCGGCAGCTGCAGTGGCGGCACGCCCTAACGCGAACGTTGACCCCCATCGACACCCCCTATGGGCCGGTGCAGCTCAAGCTGGCCTACCACCCAGAAACCCGGCAGCTCATGAACGTCCATCCCGAATTTGAAGACTGCGCTCAGCTGGCCCGTCAGCATCAAGTGCCCTGGCAAGAGGTCCACCGCAGTGCCCTTAGCCAGTGGTATGGGCAGCATCCCCCCCAGCTTAAAAAGGCTCCCAGCCCACAGTCCACAGCCCCAGTCTAGAAGGCTGATCAAGGGGGAGTTGCTGGGCCTGGTGCCGTTTTGGCAGCCGGGGGCTGATTGCGGCTTTGGGACGTGTCTGCCGCCGCAGCCCCGTTAAGAGCTGGATCCGCTGCATCGGCTTCAGTCGAAGGCAACTCAGGTTCAGGCAGCTTAGGTTCAGGTAACTCAGGCTCAGGCAGAGGAAACTCCTCAATTTCAGGCACCGATTCGAGCGTTAGACGGGCAGGTTGGGTGCCACCAGAGAGCCGCTTGAGCAGTTTGGGCTTGGGGTCGTGGAAGAGGTAGATAATGCGATCGCTCACCCGCCACTCCTCTTCGGCTAGGGCGACCTGCAGCTTTTCTTCCCGCTGCACCAGCAGGGGCACCAGTGAGCCGTTTTGAATGAGCCCCTTGAGATGTGCCCTCTGAGCCTCCGGAGACACACTTTGAATGCAGGTTTCCCCTAGCCGCACTGCTCCATCTGTGAGGTAAGTGTTCCAGGTTTTGAGCGAGAGGGAAGAAGCCAGAGCAGACTGTACCCGCGAGGAACTGGACTGATCGTTAGCCGGCTTTTCCGTCGGCATAACGACCAGCACCCTAGGCGGCTGAAACTCCTCCAGCGCCCGTTGAGCAATGACCGCATTGACCTCACCATTGCTGGTCATAGCCAGTAGAGTGCCTACGGTTGCCATACCTACACTTTCCAGCACATCGGCCTCTAGGGCGCTGCTGACGACCACCTTCAGGCCCTCCTTTTCGGCCTCCTGGCAGGATGCTTCATTGGTATCAAGCAGAATGACAGCTTCGCCCTGTTCCTTCAGCAGCCGGGCAATCAGGCAGCTTAAGGGGCTGCAGCCAACGATTACCGCTCCCGTCAGCTGGTCAGACGTGATATGTAGCAGCCGGGCCAGCCGACCCGCCGTTAAGCCCTGAATCATCACCGTCATAATGATGGTTAGAAAGACTAGGGCCTTAATCGCATCGCCACCGCTAATGCCCTGCTCCGTGAGCGAAATTGAGAATAGAGAAGCAACCGAGGCTGAAACAATGCCTCGTGGACCAATCCAGCTCAGGAAGAACTTTTGTCGCCAGTTGAGGTCGCTCTGCTGAGTGCACAACCAAATATTCAGGGGCCGCACTGCAAACATCAAAACCAGAACGGTAAACACCGCCCCCTGCCCCAGGGCAAACACACTGGCAATCGATAGGTCTGCCGCCAGCAAAATAAACAGCACCGAAACCGCTAGCACCGTGAGCTGCCCCTTAAACCGACGCAGCAGCCGCTCATCGGGCACAGACAGCACCCGCACCACCATACCGGCCACAACGGTTGCCATCAGCCCCGACTCACCTCGAATCGACTGGGCCAGGCCAAACAGACTCCATAGCCCCGCCAGCACTACCAAATTACGCAGGTCCTCTGACAGAAACTTGGCTTGTTTGAGAAATATGCCAATCGCAGCCCCGCCAATACCGCCAATCAAGGCCCCGATACCCAAGCGCAGACTCAGGCCGCTCACGACAGTTACTGGATCAGCATCGCCACTGAGGATAATGTTCAAGACAACAACCGCCAAGATCGCCCCTACCGGATCAATCAAGACGCCCTCGCCCTCTAGCAGAGTGGCCACTTTGCGGTCTACTTTTACCTGGCGTAGCAGCGGGTTGATCACCGTAGGCCCAGTAACCACCACCAGCGACGCGTAAAGAAAAGCGAGCGGCCAGGGAAATTCACCCAGCCAGTGAGCAGCCATGCCGCCACCCACTAAGGTGACAAAGATGCCAAACGTGACGAGGTTTTGCAGGCTGGTAGAAACTTGGCCCAGTTCCTTTAGCTCTAGGCTTAGCCCTCCCTCAAATAAAATCAGGGCAACGCAGAGAGAAACCATCACCTCCAGCCCGACCCCCAAAGACTGGGGATGAATCAAGCCCAAGCCGTCTGGGCCAATGCCAATGCCCAGCAGCAACAGAAAAATAATGCTGGGGACTCTAAAGAATTCAGCAATAACCTGAGCCGTAATGCCCGCTAGCACGGTCAGCACTATTTGCAGGGTTAATTCAAAGGGAGCATCCATAGGCGTAGGGGCAGGAACAGCCTCAGGCTCCTCTAGAGCAAATCAACCATAACCGGGCTAGGTAGTGCCAAGACATCAATACAGCCTTAAAACATAGGGCAACCGCAACGGGGTCATGCCCCTACAGTAGCGCGATACTATCTGGGGTAGCAGACAGGGGCGCAACTGCAACACATCCTGTCTAGGATATCACTGCTGCTTAGGCACACGCCAATTCAGTGCTGTGGGGGTTTATTATTACCGGGCTAGTCTCTTCGCTAGTTTTAATAGAACCATCCTCTTACTAAGCAGGTTGAAAATGCCCTGGGTTTTGGCCGCTATCGTGACTGGAATCATCACCTTTGTAGTTACAAATATTGATGACCTGGTTTTACTGACGCTGTTTTTTTCGCAGACCAACGCAGTGTTTCGGCGACGGCATGTGGTGCTAGGCCAGTACCTCGGCTTTGCCGGTATTGTGTTAATTAGCCTAGTTGGATTTGTGGGCAGTCTGTGGATTCCCCAGGCGTGGATAGGGTTGCTGGGCCTACTGCCAATTGCGATCGCACTCAATCAAATCTTTAACCCCGAAGACGATAATGAGGCCCCTGAGGCCAAAGTCGTTAACCCAGACCCACCGAAAAGATCTTGGCTATCGGCCCTGTGGAGCCGCCATACCTACACCGTCGCAGCAGTCACCTTTGCCAATGGCGGCGATAACTTTGGGGTGTATATTCCCTTGTTTGCCAGCATCAACTTGGCCCAGCTTGTAGTCGTGTTAGCCACCTATGCTGTGCTGCCTGCGATTGAGTGCTACGTCGCGCTTTATATCTCTCGCCACCCAACAGTCGGTCGTGTAATGGATCGCTACAGCCACCGCATTGTGCCGCTGGTGCTGATTTGTTTGGGGGTTTATATTCTGGTGGAGAACAACACGCTGTCGCTGGTGACAGGGCAGCTTTGATAAGCACGCTTTGCTTTGCCTACGAAACTCAAAAGTATCGGCTTTGATGGGCACGCTTTGCTTTGCCCATCCTACCGGCTGGATATTGGCACAGTACCGGCTACGAAGCTCAAAAGTCGTCAAAAGCAGGACAATCAGAGGGTTTCAAGCCCGTTCCCATCTTCCAGTACCGGCTGGGCTATTGGCGTAGCAGCAGGTAGTAAAGCTGCCCTGGGGTGTTGATCAGACCAGCTTGGGCCCCGGCTTCGGGGCCGGTGCCGATAAACAAATCTACCCGTCCGGGGCCTTGAATGGCTCCTCCAGTATCTTGATCTAGAACAAAGCGATTTACTGGGCGCGGGCTCCATTCACCCTGGCAATTCTGCTGAGGCAACGCTACAGAGATTAGGGCGGGGGCACCGGGGGGCATGAGCGATTTGTCGGTAGCGATGGAGCGTCCGGCGGTGACAGGCACGTTCAGGCTGCCGTTAGGAGCCCCGCCAGCGGTTTCTTGAAAGAAGATAAACCGCTGATTTTGTGGAATGTAGGTGTTTAAAGCCTCAGGGTGCTGCCGGAAATAGTCGATCACGGCAGGTAGCGTCAGCCCTTCTGCCTCTAGAATGCCGTCGTCTACCAAAGCTCGACCGATGCTGCGGTAGGGATGCTCGGTGCGGCCTGCATAGCCAACAGACATCAGCTGACCGTCGGGTAACGCCAGCTTGGCCGACCCCTGAACCTGCACCAAAAAGGCTTCTAGCCGATCTCGCAGCCAGACTAGCTCTAGGCCCCGCAGTTGCCCTTGGCCGCCCTGCAAACCGTCTGCGCCCTCTAGCGCTAGCCGGGTCGGGTGGGGCATGGCCCAGCGTTCTAAATTGGCCGGTCGACGGTAGAGAGGATAGCGATATTCAGCGCTGGGAGTGCGGCTAGCTGAGTAGATCGGCTCAAAGTAGCCCGTAAAATCAACCGTGCCTTGACCGTCTCGGCCCACTGACTGATAGAGGGTAAATTCTCGCAAAACGGCCTGCTGAAAGGCCTCGGCTGTGGGGCTGCTAGACAATAGCTGCCGCAGCCGCCGCAGACTGCGCTGGGTGCGATCGCGACTAAATTCAGGCACCGAATACTGCTGATAGGCCGTTGCTGCCTGAGGCGTGGCCAGATATTGCAGGCTGTAGTCGATTGCCCGAATCAGGTTAGCCCGGTCTCCAGAACTGCCCCAAAGAGCATCGTCGTAGCCCAAAGAAGCAAGAGCCGCCGAACTGCTAGGCGACACGGGCACAAGAACAGGGGCAGGATTGCCGGGTTGGGGCAAGCTTGCCAATCCAACGACAGCCAAAAAACTGGCTATCAAGATTGGCAGAAAAAAGCGGAGCCGTCGAGTCACGTCGAAAACCTGTTGACTAATAGCGTTCGACGCTGGAGCTAAAGACAGGTTCCACGCGAATACCCACTATTCGGGAGGGGCGAATCACCATGTACTCACCCGGATTGACTTTGGGTAGAGGCACGCTGATCAGGTCGTCTGAGCTGGCCTTAGGCATGAGTTCGCTGCTGTACCACTTCTGAAAATCCTGAATGGATTGAAAGCGCACCTCTTCGCGATGGCCCCCGTCAAACAACATGTGAACGATGTATTCACTGGGCGTTCTGGGCATGTGTGACCGTCCTTCAAATCGTCGTCCTCAATTATGGGCTGTTGACGCAGAAAAATCGCAGTTTGCAGCAGTTTTTTTACTGGCCTACGGGTTCTTGGGTCATTGGCTGAGTTGGCTTAACTTTGTTGCTGTACATGAATCCTGTGCGGAACTCAAGCTGTCAGCCCTGAAGGGTTCGTTAAGTTGCAAAATCAGCCTTTACCCAAGCCCTACCCATTCAGGACTGTTGCCTGCCGCTGTCAGCCCTCCAAGACCAGTGACGTTTTGGGAGAACCCCATGCCATCGTTCAACAGATTACGGATAGTTGCCGCTGCTGCCCTCCCCCTGCTGCTGGTAGCTACCCCCACCCTGGCGGCCCCCCAGTCTACAACCTCCCCGCCCCTATCCTCAGACGTCAGCAGCCTGCCTGACCCCAATGCTGTCGTGCTGCAGCGAGAGTATGTTGTGGGTCTAGTTCAGCATCTAAATCTAAACCAGGTACTGGATAAGGTAGATATTGTGTTTGCGGCAATTCAGCAGGAACAAGACTTTTGCTACATCTTTTCAACAAACTACACTTACCTAGAAGGGCGAGTGGATCGGCTGACGACCGATGCCGTGCGGGCCATCACCCGCGCCCAGACCTCAGGGCAGTCTTCCAAGGCACTGACAGCTCCCGTGCCCTCGGCCCCTTTGCCCATCAGCACACCCTCCAAGACCCTGGACGCGATCGCGGTCGCCCAACCAACCCCCGATTACGAAGCGGCCCTGGTCGAGCTAGAGAGGTACTTTAGCCTAGGTTTGAGGGAGGCCGACGGTACTTTTGACGCCCAGCGCCCCGTCACCCAAGGGGAGCTGGCCGACATCCTAGAGCAGTTTTTTACCGAGATGGCCCCCTATTCCGACCCTCAAACGTTTCTGCTAACGGGTCACGCCGACAGCCGTGAAAATGCGCTCAAGATGATTGATGAGCTATATGACAAGGTGGCTGAGGTGCGATCGCAACTAGAGCAGCTAGAGGCGCTGAACCGCTCCCGCAGGCAGCATAAGGAGACAGACAACCTGCTGTTAGTGACCCAGGCCTACACCGCAGAGCAGGCTGTAGACGTAAGCCCAGAAGATGCCTTCTACCTGGCCTTGCATCAGTTGATTCATTACTATGGGTTTGACATGACCGGGGGAACGGATCGGTTAAACCCGGATCAGCCCCTTACCCGCGCAACCCTGCTGACGAGCCTTCTAGGGGTGGTCAGGATGATCCATCCTTTCTACTGGCGTCCGGGCAGTATGTTAGGACACTCGGAGTGCAGCCTGCTCTACGGCACGGACATGAGACGCGCTCTAGAAAATCTGGGGGCGATGTACCTGCAGCTTCAGCAAGTCCAGGTTGAGCTTCAGGCCTTGCTTTAGCAAGCATACTCATCCCTAAAAGAGGCAAGATCACAACAATTTGTAATGTATACTACCAAGCCAAATGGGGATTCCTAGAATCGGAATGTTCTGGTAATTCCTATGCCCCTTCAAATGACCCGCCGTTATAGCGACCAACAAATCCAAGAATTTACCCAAGCCGCGCTCAAAGACGGTTTTTGCATTCTCAAAGACCACTTCTCCCTAGAGGTGCTGGCAGCCTGGCGCGCCGCTTTCACCCCCCTGCTAGAAGATCACATCCAACGGGAAGGCGACCTGCAAAACCGAGGTTCTGCCCGTTACTATGTCACCCTCCCCTTCAACGCACCCTTTGCCGAGGCCAGCATTTACGAAGACGATGATGTTTTGGCAATCGTCGCGGGCCTGGTGGGGGAGGATGCCGTCATGTGCCAACTGGCAACCGACACGCCGCTTTTAGGATCTGACTACCAGGCGATCCACCGAGATGCGCCGCCGCTGTTTCCCGAAATGGAGCAGGAAACGCCGCCCTTTCAACTAGCCGTCAACTTTCCCCTAGTGGATGTGACGCTGGAAAACGGCCCGTTTGAAGTCGCTCGCGGCACCCACATGCTCACCAAAGAAGAAGGCTTGCGCCAGCTAGAATCGGGTGCGGTTGAGCTAGAGCCGATCATGCTACGAGCGGGCGACGTCATGATCCGCGACGTGCGGGGCCTACACCGAGGCACCCCTAACCGCACCAATACCCCCCGCCCAATGGCTGTCATCGGCTACAGCCGTCGCTGGCTGTATCGCCCCGAGGTATCGATCCAAATCCCCCGCGCTACCTGGGACACGCTCTCGGATCGGGCCAAGCACCTGCTGCGCTTTAACCCCATCGTGGAATCGCTGGAAGAGCGGCCTGAGGTAGAGGTTTATCAGGCGTACGCGTATTAGGGAAGTAGGGGGTGAATGAGTGGACGGGTCGATAGTTTTGCTGATACTTGTACCGAGCTACTCCCTACTCATCCACTCCCCACACCCTACCCATTCATCCATTTAGTGGTATGCTTACCCTCAAGCTAGGGGTGTCCGAGTAATCGGGCTGAGAATATACCCTCAGAACCTGACCTGGTTAACACCAGCGGAGGGAAGCGTTGATTGAGGTCTTGCTACCGAAACGACGTCTCGATATCGAAAGCTGGAGAGCTGGGGTCAGCTCAAAAGTTATCGGTATGTAAAAACTGAGTGATTTTGCTGGCGGAGATGTATTGCATCTCCGCCTCCTGGGGCTATGGATTTAAACGTCTGCTGCAGGCATTAGATCTATCCCCGACCGACAGCCGCCTCTAGCCCACTAGACCCGTCTTTTTATGAGGTGTGTTGGCCATGAGCATTGGCGCTGTGGCTTTGGCAGTGATGCTGGTGACGGTTGCGGCATTTGCCCTGCTGGGGCTGGTGCAGGCGGGCCGTCATGCAATCAGCCTAGAAGATTTCATGGTGAGCCGGAACCGAATTGGTACGGGGATGGCGCTGGCAACGATTGTGGCCTCAGCGATGGGGGCATGGATTTTGTTTAGTCCGCCGGAGGTGGGCGCGACTAGCGGAATTGCCGGGATTGTTGGCTACTGCATTGGGCAGGCGACCCCGGCAGCGATGTTTGCAGTAGTAGGGGTACGGATTCGCCACCTGATGCCTCAGGGGCATTCGCTCAATGAGTACGTGCTGCACCGCTTTGGCAATGCCATGTACCTGCTGACCCTAGGCATTATTGTTTTTTACATGTTTGTCTATGTGGCGGCGGAGCTGACTGCGATCGCAAAAGCCGTCCAAATCATGGCCGATGTGCCGCTCTGGGTAACGGCGCTGCTGGTGATTACGGCAGTATTTGCCTACACAGTGGTGGGTGGGCTGGAAGCCACGATCTTCACCGATGCGATTCAGTTTGCGGTGATTGTGCCGCTGCTGCTGCTGAGCTTTGGCATTGCGGTGATGGCGTTGGGGGGCTGGGGGGCTGCGATCGCACCCGTCCAGCAGGCCGCACCGCAGCTGCTGTCGCTGGGCAATGGCCCCGGCATTAAGTTTGGGGCGACGCTGGTAATTGCGGTGATTGCGGCAGAAATGTTCAACCAGGGCAACTGGCAGCGGATCTACGCCTGCCGCAACAGCCAGGTGGTACGCCGCTCTTTTCTGGGATCGTTTCTGATTATTCTGCCGCTGCTGCTGGTTTCGGGTCTGCTAGGAATTTTGGCGGCAAGCTTGGGCTTTACTGATGACCGGGCCTTTTTCTCGCTGATCCAGGCGCTGGCCTTGCCAGGATGGGTTGGCATAGCGGTATTGGTGCTGGCCCTGGCCCTGGTGATGAGTAGCCTGGATACTTTGCTCAACGGCATTGCCAGTCTCTTCACCATAGACATGATGCGGCTGTTTCCGCAGATGCGCTCTAGCCGCATTTTGCAGCTGTCTCGACTGCTGATTGTGGCTTTTGGAGTGCCGGCAGTGCTGATTGCGGCGCGGGGCTACAACGTGCTGTATCTGTTTCTGCTGGCAGATCTGGTTTGTGCTGGGGCGATTTTTCCGGTGCTGTTTGGCCTCTACTCGCGGCGGCTAACTGGGTCAATGGCGCTCTGGAGTGCGTTGATTGGCATTGGGGTAGGAGCGCTGTTCTTCCCTCGGCCTGACTTTAGCCCGTGGAATGGGCTGCCCTTTGCTGGGGATTTGCTGGTCAGCTTTGCGGCTCCTATTGTGGTGTCGACTGCGATATCCCTCGGCTGGATTGCTCTGATGGCTCAGTGGGGCCGCACTCAGGTCTTCGACTTTACTCGGCTCAAGACCGAGATCAAGGCCTATGGCGACTCTGAGGTTCTACCGCTGAATTAATTCCACGCCCGCCTAATTCATGCGTGGGGCGGCAGTTAGGTTTTTGCGATCTGGAAATGGGGATGCGATCGCATCTCTAACCCAACTTATCTAACCCAAGAGGTCATGCTATGAGAGCTGAATGGATTGCTAAACGGCAGGGACAGGCCAACGTGTCTCAGATGCACTACGCCCGCCAGGGCCTTGTTACTGAAGAAATGCAGTACGTGGCTCAGCGGGAAAACTTGGCTCCTGAGCTGATTCGAGATGAAGTGGCGCGGGGCCGTCTGATCATCCCGGCCAACATTAACCACCCCAACCTAGAGCCGATGGGCATTGGCATTGCCACCAAATGCAAGGTAAATGCCAACATTGGGGCTTCCCCCAACTCCTCTAACCTGCAAGAAGAGGTCGATAAGCTGCTGCTGTCTGTCAAGTATGGGGCCGACACGGTAATGGATCTCTCTACCGGGGGCGGCGATCTGGATGTTATTCGCACCGCCATCATTCAGCAGTCTCCCGTGCCCATCGGCACCGTCCCCATTTATCAAGCCTTAGAGAGCGTTCACGGCAATATCGAACAGCTCACGGCTGACGACTTCCTGCACATCATCGAAAAGCATGCTCAGCAGGGCGTGGATTATATGACCATCCACGCCGGGATCTTGATTGAGCACCTGCCGCTAGTGCGCGATCGCATCACGGGCATTGTCTCCCGTGGCGGCGGCATTCTAGCCCGCTGGATGCTGCACCACCACAAGCAAAACCCGCTCTACACCCACTTTGAAGATATTATCGAGATTTTCAAGCGCTACGACGTCTCCTTTAGCCTGGGCGACTCGCTGCGGCCGGGGTGTCTGCACGATGCCACCGATGCCGCCCAGCTAGCCGAACTCAAGACCCTGGGTGAGCTGACCCGCCTCGCTTGGAAACACGATGTGCAGGTGATGGTCGAAGGCCCCGGCCACGTGCCGATGGATCAGATCGACTACAACGTGAAAAAGCAGATGGAGGAATGCTCAGAAGCGCCCTTCTACGTGCTCGGCCCGCTGGTGACAGACATTGCCGCAGGCTATGACCACATCAGCTCCGCCATTGGCGCAGCCCTAGCCGGATGGAGCGGTGCCGCCATGCTCTGCTACGTTACGCCTAAGGAGCACCTGGGTCTGCCCAATGCTGAAGACGTGCGGGCTGGCCTGATTGCCTATAAGATCGCCGCTCACGCCGCTGACATTGCGCGCCATCGGCCTGGAGCGCGCGATCGCGATGATGCTATGTCTCACGCTCGCTATAACTTCGACTGGAACCGCCAGTTTGAGCTGTCGCTAGACCCGGAGCGGGCGCGGGAATATCACGATGAAACGCTGCCCGCCGACATCTACAAGACCGCTGAGTTTTGCTCGATGTGTGGGCCTAAGTTTTGCCCGATGCAAACGAAGGTCGATGCAGATGCGCTGACGGAGCTAGAGAAGTTCTTAGCGAAGGAAACGCAAGCGGTTTAACTCAGCCTAAACCCGAGGTCTAAGCCTAAAAACCGGGATTCTCCTATGCAGACAGGGGCAAACTTCGCACCGCAGCAGAGTCCCGGTTTTTTCTAAAGGAGAAGTGTCTACTGTGCTTGCGTAGAAGAATCCGGTTTTTCTCGGGGAAGAACTTAAAAGGCCGTTTTTGTGGAAGGGAAGTGCGATCGCACTTCCCTTTTCTATGCGGCTGCCATTGGCAATAACGGCTGTCCTGACTGGACGCTGGGCGCTCCGCTTACTAACAGTTAAATAATCCTAAAAATTGGGTGGTAAAGCTTTTTTAAGAATTTGGTGGGTTGTCCGATAAGGCAGAAATCAATTCTGTAATGAGAGTTACCAACGCCCCTCGAAGTTGGAAATCAGGAAAGACCCATAGACCCTTTATTGGGTCCTGATTTTTTAGTGCAGCCAAAACCCCCCTCAATTGGCAATTAGCCAGAAATCACTATGGTAAGAACACTCGTTGACTTTACGTTTGACAGCCTTCAGCTCTCCAATCCTGATGGCTCTCTGGCAACCCCCATTCGACACTCAGCCGCAGCCGATGTAGGTGGCTCTCTGACCACCCTGGTGCAGTCCGCAACCGTCACAGATGGCCCTAGAATGACCCCTCTGGGCAACTATCCCAAAGCCGTTGACATGGGCAAAAACGGGCGGGCATCGGTGCAGGTAGCAGGCCTGGCCGTTGATTTTCGCCAATTCACTCTGCGCGTTGTGTTCCAGGCCAATGGCCCAGTTGACCAACGCCAAAACCTGATTGAATCAAACCGGCTGCCCTTTGCTCTATTTCTAACGCCCCGGGCAGGAACAACCGATTTCGATCTGGTGGCTTCCGTTGCCCCCAAAGCCCACGGGTGGCAAGCAGCAACCAGCCAGTTTGCGACAGGTCTTAAGGTAAACCAGTGGTACACCGCCGATCTGGTGTACGACATCGACACGGTGGCGCTGTTTGTAGACGGGCGCATCGTATCGGTTCACGCCTTTCCCCAAGGGCGCATAGAGCCTTTGGCGGGCTCTGACCTATACATTGGCACCTGGGTCGATGGCCAGCGCAACCACTTTGACGGCAAATTTGCTGCTGTTCAGTGGCTGGCGGGCATTCCCAAGGATTTAGAGGCCGCCCTGGACGAGCGCCGGGAACACCCCGAATGGTTTATCACCCACAAGCTAGAGTCTCTCCGCGCAACCCATAACCTGGGAGCCGCCGCCAGCGCCCTCACCTATGACCAGGCCATTGACGCCTACGTGCAGCGCTACGACAAGGGTGCCCTGATGTATCACGACGGCATTGGGGCCGCCTTTGAGATCCATGGCAGTATCTACACTCAGTACCAGGCTATGCCCAATCGCACGGCGTTGGGCTACCTGGTCAGCGACGAGGAAAAAGCAACCAACCCCAATGGACGCAAGAGCATCTTTTCGAAAGGAGCGATCTACTGGTCTAGCAACACCGGCGCAGTGCCTGTGCTCGGCCAGATTTACCTAGACTACGAAGCGCTGGGAGAGTCCCGGGCGCTGGGGTTCCCTACTAAAGCAGCCCAACGGATTGCGGGTGGCCTGGAGCAGGAATTTCAGAATTGCCGCATGTACTTCAAAGACAGCGACACCAACGCCCACGAAGTCCACGGCAACATTCTGACCAAGTATTTAACCCTGGGCGGTCCTAGCAAATGGGGCTTTCCCATCACCAATGAATCAGACGTGAGAAAGAACGGTGCCGTGGTGGGCAAGTTCTCCGAGTTTGAGCACTGCACCGTGTATTGGAGCGGTCAAACCGGAACGTTTGAAGTGCATGGCGATATTCGCCGGAAGTATCTAGATTTAGGCGGCCCGGCCGGAGAACTAGGCTTCCCCACCTCCGACGAAAAGGACATTCCAGGGGCCTCTCCAGGCCGCCATAACACCTTTCAAACGGGCAGCTTGCTCTGGTACGGCAGCGGGTCGTCCATCATTATTGCTCGTCCCTTCAAGGTCTTTATTGGCCGCATTGACACCGATGAAACCGAAGGGTGGGGCATGGGTCAAAACGACATTTATGTCAAAGTTACGCTGCAGGAAGGAAGCAGCACGCTCTACAGCAAACGGCATCCCTCCGATGGTGATTTCGGCAACAAAAACATCATTGACCTCAACCTCACGATTCCCAACGTCATCACGCCCAACGTCAACAAAACCGTGACGCTGACGGTAGACGTGTGGGACGCTGACCCCGGCAACGATGACCATATTGGCACCTGGACTAAAGTGCTCAATATGGCCAACGCTTGGGGCCTGCGGGAAAATGGCGGCATTTTGAACTCAGGCGCTTTTAGCAGGATCAACGCCATCATGGCTTCGGTGAAGCCGCAGGTAAATATCAATAGCCTGTCGGAGACTGAGAAGTTTTGGGGTGTGGTGAACCGGGGTACTGATAACCTGTCTTATTCGCAGTACGCCAGTGCCTTTTCTGACGTGGATAGCGAAGCCGAATGGTGGGACGCAACGGATTGGCTAGAAAAAGCTTTTTATGAGCTGGTGGTTAAAGACCTGGCGGAAAACGGCAACTGCTTTGGCATGTCGCTAGAGGCGATTTATGCCCGCAAAAATTCGAGCCTGTTTTCGCTGCCGCTGAACCGCTTTACTGATTGGAATACGGTGCGGCCTGAGCTCAACGTGAAGCATTGCTATCAAGTGGGGGCCAGCGCCATTTGGTGGTTTATGAAGGAGTTTGTCACCGGCAATACTCACGATCCGAAGGACGTATTTAACCGCACACGGGCGGAGTTTAATCGGGGCAATCATCCGGTGCTGTGTGTGGCCCAAAACTACAACTTCAGTGGCGCACCTCACTGCATTTTGCCGGTGGGCTGGGACAGCAGCACCAAGCCCTGGAAGATGACCATTTGCGATCCTATCTTCCCTAACCAACTGCGGACGCTGACGGTCAACCCCGATGACAACACCTTTGAGTACATGGGGGATAGCACGTACCGCGGCGGGGCTTGGAGTGGCGGACGGCTGCACTATATGCCTTTTAGCGCGCTCAACACGGCTCCACGCACGCCCATCTGGGACGCTATTCTGCTGATTCTGTCGGGTACGATTCTGATTTTGGGTGACGATGCCGAAACCGCCAGCATCACTGACTTGAATGGCAACGACATCAATGCGTTTGGCAGTCGCGCCACTAGTCAGCTGCAAAATGGTCGCCCGCTCAACGGCTACTTTGTAGGCTTTAAGGGCTATGACCAGTCTCAGGGCAAGGGCACGGTGGCAGGTGAACTGCTGATGCGCATGAACCCAACGAACAACAACGTGGTGCTAGGGGCAGGCGCAGTTTCCCCAGCAGTTCTCTCCCACCTGGCATTAGGGGAACTGGCAGACAGCCGGGGTCTGCGCGCAATTCGGGACGCAGTGCGCAACGACCCCTTGCCCACTGAGCTAATCGAAGCTCGGACGCTGCATCGGGTCGTGAACGATCCGGCGGTGCTCGAAAGCCTGCAGCCCGCGACCCGCGAAATGTTAGTCAATGCTGTGCAGGCAAATCGGCTAGGAGACTTCCGACATGAGGTGCGCGGGGTGCGCGATGGTCAGTTCCGCTATGCCCTCAAGCAGGGGCTAAACCAGTTCCTGATGACTTCGGGGATGGCAACAGCCGAGCAAACGGAAGTCACCTGTAAGGACATGGACACCAGCAAAAATATGCTCCAAGTGAAGCCCGATCGCGACAAGCTGATGCAAATGGAGATTGATCAAAAGCTGGGGGTTGGCCGCGATCGCATCAAGGTTAAGATCAACCAGCTGCCGGGCAGTCGCGATCGCAACTTGCAGTTCAATCTGCGCCCCGGTCTAGGCGGCATTGATGTAATGCCCGCTAGCGATCGGGTGGATGCCCAGGTCGAGGTGGAAGCCAACATCAACGGCTCAACCATTCGGCGGCGGTTTAATGTCCCGATGGAGGGCGGCACCCGTTTGAAGGTGTCTACCATGCTCTCTGACAACGTTCTAGAGGTCTCAAACATTGACCAGGTGTTTGGCCCGTCGCGGCAGGTACGGATGATTCAAGATCAGACCTAGAGCGCTCTGGCTAAACGTTCACCTCAAACAGTTCCTCAAAGCCGGTCCCACAGGTGCTACATCGGGACCGGCTTTTTCTGTAGCGTATTTTGGGGGCCAGGACTGGCGGGAAATGTGCGATCGCATTTTCTTTGAAAGGCAGCTCTCCTCTAATCCAATCGCACGTAGCGGGTGAGGATACGCATGAGCTTGCCGGGGCTGTGGGGCATGAGGCGGCTCCACTCGCTGATGTGAGCAAAGCCTTTGGCATAGAGGGTATGGACGATGGTATCAATGCCGTGGGCAGTGCCGACTACAAGGATGCGAACGGGTTCGCGATGGTCAGAGACTGGCCAAGGGCCATCGCAGTGAGGAGTGAGGGGGGAGGAGAAAGTTGAGGGGGGAGGAGAAAGGTGTTGGGGCAGTGGGAGTGGTGTCTGAGGGGTCGGAAGTGAGAAATGCTGCCACATCCTCTGGAGATGGGTTTTCTGCAACGCCTATGAATTCCCCAGAGGGCAGACAAACTTGCCCTTTCTCTTTATTCGAAGCAATTTGCCGATCCTGACCAAAGCTGTCTTGCAGCATGAAATCACCTCAAGCGATGTAACCAGATTGGTACTATTTACTATGCCACAGATAGTACCAATCTGGTTACATTTACGCAGTGATGAGCCTCTGACACAATCGGGGCATGGCGCGTGTGGGAAAAGCTCTTAAGCAGGTTTTGGAAATGTACGGCATCAGCCAGAACAAGCTGGCGATGACAATGGGCGTAGCTCGGCCCAACGTAAACCGCTGGGTACTAGAACAACGCGACCCAGCGGGCGACATCATATTTGAAATCAAAGAAGCCCTGCGGCAACTCAACCCCGAAGCCGCCGAAACCTTTGTACAGCTCTACCTAGGCAACTGCGACAATCTCGAATAGCCTCCTGTAGGTTAGTGTTGAGCAAGCGAAACTCAACACAAATTCCAACTATTGTAATTACACCTTCGCCTGTCAATTCTAGGGGTGTTGCGATCGCACTACTGTATGCAATATCGCTGTGCTAAAACACCTGGAGCCACCTACTTCTTCACAGTTTTAATTTCTTATTGATGAAAAGCGTGGGAAATCGCATCCACACAGTGCCCTAACCCACCATCGATACATTGGCTTGCTTCACCTACAGCATGATTCACGGCTGACGAATCAGCGCCATCGAGAGGCAAAACGTCATAGCAAACCATATCAACTTCAGGCTTTTCCGAGAGCCTACGTCGGTTGCGGTAGAGATCAAAGCAAAAGTAGCCAAAGCCGAGCAGGGTTGTCGAACCAATCAGCAGCGGTAAAGGGTGCATAAAAGCCAACTCCACAGTTTTGCCCCATCCTAGCAAGGCCATAAAGCCAGGTCAGGGGAATGCGATGGGTAAAGACCGATCCTTTGTTGCGATCGCATTCATGGTCCCTATGTTCAACCTCAGATGTCGCATAATATTTCTTCGTATAATCTTCGTATAATGAGTTAGTTACGCTCTGTAGCTCCCCGCACAACTACCGTTGCCGTTCTCTTCATCTCTAATGAAACTGGTTAGCGAGTCTACTGTCTGAGCAATATAGGTTTTAGCCAGTAACCCCAATGACCCTTCAAGACCTACAGCCGTATCTGCTCGCCTTGTCCCCCGCAGAAAAGGCTCAGGCAGTGCAGCTTCTAGTTCAAAGTCTCAGCGGTACCTGGACAGGCATCGAGAAGTCACCGGGTGTGGTTGGTGGCGACGCCTGCATTGTAGGAACTCGTATTCCCGTCTGGGATTTGGTTCACTACCGGCGTCTAGGCGCAAGTGACGCCCAAATTTTAGAAGCTTATCCACAATTGACAGCAACAGACCTGGCTAACGCCTGGGCTTATGACACCGTCTTCACGGATGAAGTTGAAGCAGCCATTCGCCAAAATGAGGCAGCGTAGAAGTGCTTCGCCTATATGCAGACGAGCAGTTTCCGCTTCCCGTCGTGCAGCGTCTACGAGCCATTGAATATGACTTACTAACGGTTCAAGAAGCAGGCCAAGCAAACCAGCGAGTTCCTGATGAAGAAGTCCTACAGTTCGCAATTCAGGAAAATCGGGCCGCATTACTGAAAATCGCCGTGATTTTGTTCGCCTGCATGGACAACTGACTGCGCATGCAGGCATTATTGTCTGCTCCAAAAATCTTGATTGGGACAACTACGCAGCCAACATTCATAAGCTACTCAAAGGCAAAGACACAATTGCTGGCGAGCTTATTCGAGTGACACGTCCTAGCCTGTAAATGGTAGGACTGAGTGAGAAGATGAGTCGTGGGATCTCATCCATCCCACAATTTCTAAAACTCGCAAACTGATGTCGGCTGCACTAGGATATCGATGTGCTATGAACTCATTGCTTACTACGCAAATACGTTTTACGACGAGGCGCAGGGAGATTACACCTAGGAAGTCGTTCGTCTAGTGATAGGAAAAGATAGGCACTGGCCCAGATAGACCAGTCTTTGACCATTGCATTTACACAAGAGAAGGAGGAATGACGATTGCCACCCCTCCTTTTCTCATTCACGACTTACTATTTTACTGAGGCGTCAACACAATCGACTGGTTTGGCTCAATGACCACGACACGCTGCGCTGTAACGTTGCCAATAACGGCTCCGGCAGCCGCGCCGCCGATGACTTCACCAATGCCGATGCCGCCGCCCAAGATGCCGCCAATAACAGCGCCTCCAGCCGCACCAATCGCCGCATCGGTCAAAATAGCGCCAGCGCCGGTTTCGCGGGGGTCTTTGACATCGTGGAGGGTGTCGGAAACTGCCCGCAGCGTTACTACCCGACCATTGACTTCAGCCGAGGTGGCGACGTAGCGCAGGCCCCCTTGCACTGGCTCAAACTGACCGCGAATTAGGGTTCCAACGGGCCAGGTTATGCCATTGGCTGAGGTTGCTACCTCAGTTCGCAGGGTGTATTCATAGGTCGTGTCGTTGTTGAGATAAAGCGGTTTATCCCCGCCCAAAGTTGCCCGGACTGGGCCTGTGGGCGTTTGAACAAAAATAGCAGGCTGGTTGGGTCTGGTCTGGGCCTGAACTGGAGCGACAGCCAGCACCGGAAATACCAGCAGCGGCAAAGCACTTAAGAGAATTCGTTTCATAGCAACCTACTGATTGCGGCGGTGAGCGTAGGAGACCCAGCTTTATTGAGTTGGTTTTGAGATAGGTTGCTGTGCGATCGCATCTTTAAGTCCCCCAATAAGCATTGCCAGTTAACCAGCAACGCTTGTCCCTGCAAACCACAGAGCAACCTATCGAACCCTAACCCAAATTGCAGACGGTTTCAGCTTTGGGCCTACATTCTTTGGACGGTTGCCGCTAGGAGAAGTTCCCAAAGTACATGGGGCCTTTACAAAATTTCCTAGGGGTTTGGCTGTTCCGACTCAGCAATTTCAACCGGAATGGTATTATCTTGGCCTCTAAACAGACCAAAGAGCGGCCCCAGTAACGCTCCAATTACAAAGCCGCCTGCGTGCGCCCAGTAGGCAACACCGCCGTTTTCCATACCGATATTGGTAGGAGCCTCAAGACTTGCTACCCCATAGGCCGCCTGCTGCAGAAACCAGATGCCCAGGTAGAAAATTGCCGGAATCCGCACAGGAAAGGGGAATGGACCCAGCGGCACAATCGTCAGAATGCGAACATCGGGGAACCGGAAAATGTAGGCCCCCATCACCCCTGCGATCGCACCACTCGCCCCCAGTGAAGGCACTTCAGAAAAAGGCGCAAAGAACCACTGAGCCAGCCCTGCAATCGTGCCGCAGAGCAGATAGAAAATCAAAAACTTGACGTGTCCCAACCGATCTTCGACGTTGTTGCCGAAAATCCATAGATAAAGCATGTTGCCAGCAACATGCAAAAAGCCGCCGTGGAGAAACTGCGCCGACACCAGTGTTAGCCACTCTTCGATATTGACTGCCGAAACTCCAGTGGCAAAGCTGGTCGATAGCTCCGCAGGCACCACAGCCCAAGTTCTAAAGAAACCTAGCAGGGAGTAAGAGGGCAGCGTTAGCTCGTAGATAAAAATCAAAATATTGAGCGCAATCAGCCCATAGGTGACGTAGGGCGTCGTGTTAATGGGATTGTAGTCTTTGACGGGGACCAAGAGGGCTTCTCCAAACTCAGCAGTGGGTCGTACCTCCCGACTATGCCAGAGCAGACCCGGCTTGAATATCGTCCAAACTAAAGATTTTTGGCCGGTGGCAGCGGTTTTGCTCCGACCATTAGGGGCTGCTGTTTTTGGCTTGCGATCGCACACTCTACGATACGGCATCATAAAGCTAGGTCTCAGACTGGAGCCCCGTATGTCCTCGCTGATGCTGCCAATTACGCTGGACCTGAGCGACGTTCACCTGACTGATGAGCAGTTTTATCAGCTGTGTCTCAGCAACCCAAATACGCCTCTAGAGCGCAATGCCCAAGGAGCACTCATTGTCATGGCACCTGTAGGCGGCGATAGCGGCAGTCGTGAAATGGAGTTGGGCGCAGATTTAACCCTCTGGAACCGCCAAACCCAGCTTGGCAAAGTGTTTAGCTCATCTACTCTATTCAAGCTGCCAGGTGGCGGCGATCGCTCTCCCGATGCCGCTTGGGTAGAAAATTCTCGCTGGTTAGCGCTTACCCCCGAGCAGCGCCAGAATTTTCCGCCCCTAGCGCCAGATTTTGTCATCGAGCTGAGATCCCGTACAGACGACCTAGAGCCGCTGCGAGCCAAGCTGCAGGAATATATTGACAGCGGAGTGAGGCTGGGCTGGATGTTTAACCCGCAGGATCAGCAGGTGGAAATCTATCGTCAGGGCCAGCCCAAAGAAGTCTGCCAGCTACCAACCCTGCTCTCTGGAGAAGCCGTTCTACCCGGCTTTGTGCTGCAGGTCGAGCGGTTTGAAGCGGCTTAGGCTTAACCTTCTGACCCATCCTCGCCCATTGATCTTTCAATTCTGAAAAAGACAATGGGCTTGCCGTTCTCAGTTCTTTCCTCAACTCGCTTCATGCCAATTCTCTCAGCAACGTTTTGGGAGGCTAAATTGGGCTTGTCACAGCTGGCCACGAGATACCCGTAGCCCAGTTCATCAAAAGCATAGGTCAGTATGCGAGTAGCGGCCTCGGTCGCGTAGCCCTGCCCAGTCGCCCCTGGCAGCAGAGCATAGGCCAGCTGCGGCTGCGGTTCCTCAAAGAAGTTCCACAGGCCCACAAACCCAATGGGAGTAGGTTCGGCTTTAACTTCAATCAGCCAAAGCCCCCATCGTTCTTCTGCAAAGGCCCTTTGGCTCTCGGCCAGCATCTCCTCGACTTGCTGCCGGGAGAAAATCTGGTCGTCGCACAGGTATTTGCGGACAAAGGAATCCGTGAGAATAGCGTGGAGCGTATCAACCTCGCTATCCGCAATGGGACGCAGCCGCAGCCGCTCGGTTTCTAGGGTTAGAGACATAGGCAAAGGGCTACTCGCCACCAAACTGCGATCGCAACTCTTCAATCCGCTCATCATCGAGCTTTTGGAACAGCGGCGGCGGCACCTCAAAGGGATGCCCCTCTGGCAGGGCAGCAAAATCAACCGCTTTCTCAAACGAACAGTTGCCGTCTGACTCTGGCAGGTGCAGCGCCTCAAAGATCTGCGCCACCGTAAAGGGAATAAACGGTGCCGAGACAATCGCATAGGTGCGAATCAGGTGAATGCAGGTGCGAATCACCATCGCCGCCTGCTCTTTATCCTGCTTAAACAGAGTCCAGGGAGCCTGCACGTCAATGTACTGGTTGCCCACAGTCCACAGAGCATATAGCGCTTCGGTGGCCTTGCGAAACTCCATCCGCTGCAGACAGTCTTGCAACGTGCCAATCAGGCGCTGGCAGTCCGCTTCGAGCTGCTGCTCGGCTTCCCCAGGAGTGCCCCCCGCCGGAATCTGATTGCCATAGCGAGAGGCCGTGAACTTGAGGATGCGGTTGATGAAGTTGCCCAGGGTATCGGCCAGCTCTTTGTTGACCTTGTTCTGCAGCTGCTCCCAGGTAAAGGTCGAATCTGCCGATTCGGGCGCGGTGGCCATCAGGGTGTAGCGCCAGTAGTCAGCGGGCAGCACCTCCAGCGCCTGATCAAGGAAAATGCCTCGCTTAGAACTGGTAGAAAACTTGCCGCCATAGTAGTTGAGCCAGTTAAAGCCCTTGATATAGTCGGCCATTTTCCAAGGGTCTTCAGTGCCCAAGATCATGGCAGGCCACATGATGGTGTGGAAAGGCAGGTTGTCTTTGGCCATGAACTGCACGTAGCGCACGTCATCAGCCTCAGTTTCGCTGGGCTGCCACCAGTCCAGCCAGTTCTCACCAGTTTTATTTCCCCAGGCTTTGGTCGCAGCCAGGTAGCCAATCGGCGCATCAAACCAGACGTAAAACACTTTGTTCTCAAAGCCGGGCCTGGGCACATCAATACCCCAACTCAGATCGCGGGTAATGCCCCGGCTTTGCAATCCTTCATTGAGCCATTTGAGGGCAATGGATTTGGTCAGCAGCGGCCAGTCTGGATGGCTGCTAACCCACTCACGAACGCGATCGCTCAGGGTATCTAGCCTCAAAAACAGGTGCTTGCTCTGACGAATCTCTAGGTCAGTGCTGCCGGAGATAGCAGAACGCGGCTCCAGCAGATCAGTGGGGTTGAGTACGGAGGTGCAGTTTTCGCACTGGTCGCCTCGCGCAGCGGTATAGCCGCACTTAGGGCAGGTGCCGATGACATAGCGGTCGGGCAAAAACCGCTCGTCAGTTAAAGAATACATTTGGCTGATCTCGCGCTCTTCGATCAGGCCGTTGGCGTCGAGCCGCTGATAAAAGTGCTGGGTGAGTTCGTGGTTCTCAGGCGAAGAGGTGCGCCCAAAATAGTCAAAAGACAGCCCAAAGCGGCTGTAAACGTCGGCCTGCCGCTCGTACTGCCGCTGGCAATAGTCGGCCACGTCTAGCCCCTCTTCACGAGCCGCTAGTTCAGCCGGGGTGCCGTGCTCATCGGTACCGCATATATACAGAACGGTTTCTCCCTGCTGCCGGAGAAATCGGGCATAAACATCCGCAGGCAGCATGGAGCCGACCAGGTTGCCCAGGTGTTTGATGCCATTGATGTAGGGTAGGGCGCTGGTGATCAAATATCGCATTACGTGCTGGCCTGTCTTACGGGTTGTATTACAAAGCTACAGTCAAGCCTATCAATCCTATCAACTTGAGGAGATCCGTGGCATGTTGGAAACAGTTTTGTAGGTGCAAACATGGTGCAGACTGTAGCCATTGAGCAGTTGACCCTGTATGACCTAGAGCAACAGTTTGGGTTGCAAGAGGTCGAGGATAACTTCTTCTCAGAGTGGCAGGGAGATTGGCCTGCTTTGACTGCGGTGGAGCAAGAGCGGTTGACACGGGTGGAGGCAGCTTATGCCAACTTAGAGCGCAGATCGCTATTAGAGAATACAGTCAAGCTAGCGGTGGTTGCGCCACTACTAGACCTAGCAGGTGTATTTTTACCGCCGTTCTATGTAACGACCGAAAAAACAGTAGAGATTGTTGCCGAGGGGGATGAACAGATTCTCAGAGGCCGACTGGATGTGCTGGTGCTAAAAGACCAGCTTTGGGTATTGGTGATTGAGTCGAAGCGGGCAGAGTTTTCGCTTAAGGTGGGGATTCCTCAGGTGTTGGGCTATATGCTGGCGGCTCCAGTATCGGGATTGCCGCTGTTTGGCATGGTGACAAATGGCAGCAGTTTTGTGTTTTTGAAGCTGGTGCGGCAGGGAGGCCCTCGATATGCAAGGTCGAAGGAATTTATTTTGGATCAAGATGAGGGGTTAGCGCGAACACTGCAAATCATGAAGGGATTAGCAGCGCTTGTAGCCAATTCATAATCCGTATGTCTCAACCATCAGCGCTGCCCCTGATTTTGACCCTCAAGCTAGACGCCACGACCTTCGATCGGCTTGACCCACTGCGCCAGCAGCACTTTCCTAGCGATCGCAACTTTCTCCCCGCCCATGTCACACTTTTTCACGCCCTCCCTGGCGATCAGGAATCCTCTATTCAAGACACCCTCAACACTCTCAGCGACAGCACGACAGAGCTACCTTTGTCCTTCCCCAATCTGCGCTTTTTGGGTCAAGGCGTCGCCATCGAAATCGACGCCCCCGATCTGCTGCAGCTACGCCAAGCATTAGCCAACACCTGGCAGCCGTGGCTGAGCCGCCAAGACAGCCAGCGCTACCGCCCCCACGTGACCATTCAGAACAAAGTTAAGCCAGAGATCGCTCGCCAGCTCTACGATTACCTGAGCCAGGACTGGCAGCCACTAAGCGGCAAAGGCGAGGGTCTGCTGCTCTGGCGTTACCAAGGCGGGCCATGGGAGGCACTTGGGGAGTTTTTGTTTCGAGCAGGCGCAGGGTAGAAGATGCGTTTCCCCTTCCCCGCGTCTGCCTTTACTCTTCATAACTGTCCATCGGTAGGCAAGAGCAGACTAAGTTGCGATCGCCATACGCCTGATCAATCCGATTCACAGCCGGCCAGAACTTATACTGCCGAGTCCAGGACGCCGGAAAGATAGCCTGCTCGCGCGAGTAGGAACGATCCCACTCAGCAGCGACCAGATCTTCGGCAGTGTGGGGAGCCTGCTTGAGAACGTTACTGGCTGCAGATACCTGACCCTCCTCGATGGCCCGAATTTCGGCGCGAATAGCGATCATGGCATCGCAGAAGCGATCTAGCTCCACTAGGGCCTCGCTTTCAGTAGGTTCTACCATCAGTGTCCCCGCCACCGGCCAAGACATAGTCGGCGGGTGAAAGCCGTAGTCGATCAGCCGCTTGGCCACGTCTTCTACCGAGACATCGGCAGATTTTTTGAAGGGGCGCAAGTCGATAATGCACTCGTGGGCGACCCTTCCGTTTTGTCCGGTATAGAGAATGTCGTAGTGACCCTCTAGCCGCTTGGCAATGTAGTTGGCGTTGAGAATGGCGACTTCTGTTGCCCGCGTTAGCCCTTCAGCGCCCATCATCCGGATATACATCCAGGAAATCGGCAGAATGCTGGCGCTGCCCCAAGGAGCCGCCGTCATCGCGCCAATTGCCTGCTCGCCGCCGACTCCTGGCACCAGGCTGTGACCTGGAAGGTAGGGCTGCAGGTGTGCCTTGACCCCAATCGGGCCGACGCCGGGGCCACCGCCACCGTGGGGAATGCAGAAGGTCTTATGCAGGTTTAAGTGGCAGACATCGGCCCCAAAATCTGCTGGACGGCACAGCCCCACCTGGGCATTCATGTTGGCCCCATCCATGTAGACTTGGCCACCATGATTGTGGACGATGTCGCAAATTTCCCGAATGGCTTCTTCAAATACGCCGTGGGTAGAGGGGTAGGTCACCATCAACGCCGCTAGGGCATCTTGGTGCTTCTCGGCTTTGGCCTTGAGGTCAGCCACATCGATGTTGCCGTCTACATCACAGGCAACGGGAACCACCTTCATACCGGCCATCACAGCGCTGGCTGGGTTGGTGCCGTGGGCCGACTGGGGAATGAGACAAACGTGGCGATGGGTATCGCCCCGCTGCTGGTGATACTCACGAATGACCAGCAGTCCAGCATATTCGCCCTGGGCTCCGGCGTTGGGCTGGAGCGACACGGCAGCAAAGCCTGTAATCTCGGCCAACCAGCCCTCAAGGTCGCGGAAAAGTTGTTGGTAACCCTGGGTCTGTTCCAGCGGTGCAAAGGGGTGAATTTGGCCAAACTCTGGCCAGGTAATTGGCACCATTTCAGCCGTCGCATTTAGCTTCATCGTGCAAGAGCCCAGAGGAATCATTGCCGCCGTTAAGGACAGGTCTTTGGCCTGCAGGCGGTGCATGTACCGCAGCATCTCCGTCTCCGAATGGTGCGTATTGAAAACCGGGTGGGTCAAATAGGCTGAGGTCCGCAGCAAACGCACCGGCAGAGATGAACCTGTAGAGGCGTGTGTGTCTGTAGGATTTATCGTTGCGTCCCCCCACGAGGGGCCAGATGGTCGCAAAGACAGATCCTGAGTAGCCCGTTGGCCTGTAAACACCTCAATCAGGTCCCTAACATCATCGGGGGTTGTGGTTTCATCTAGGGCGACTCCCAGGGTCTGGGGATCGATCACCCGTAGGTTAATGCGCTGGGCAGCAGCCCGACTCAAAATGTCCTGGGTCTGCTTCCGGGTGCCGACCCGCAGTGTGTCAAAGCAGGGTTCACTGCCTAGGGTAAAGCCCGCCTGCTTAAGAGCCTCGGCCAAAGCAACGGTTAGGCCATGAATGCGTGTGGCAATCTGCTTAAGCCCCTCAGGTCCGTGATAGACCGCGTACATACTGGCAATGACGGCCAGCAGCACCTGGGCAGTGCAGATATTGCTAGTAGCAGCATCCCGGCGAATGTGCTGCTCACGGGTTTGCAGGGCTAAACGCAGGGCCGGCTTACCGTAGGTATCTTTAGACACCCCAACCAGCCGACCAGGCAGCTTGCGGGCATAGGTGTTTTTGGTTGCAAAATAGGCGGCGTGGGGGCCACCGTAGCCTAGGGGCACGCCAAAGCGCTGGGTGTTACCTACTGCGATATCGGCCCCTAGTTCACCGGGAGACTTCAGCAGGGTGAGGCTGAGGAGGTCGGCAGCAACGGTGGCCAGAGCGCCCGCCGCGTGCGCCTGCTGAATGAAATTGGTGTAGTCGTAGATCGCGCCATCGGTGGCCGGATACTGCAGCAGCACGCCAAAAACCGGACTATCGAAGGTGAAGCTGCGGTGGTCACCCACCATAACGTCAATGCCTAAGGGAATAGCGCGGGTCTTCACCACATCTATGGTTTGGGGATGGCACGCCTGGGAGATCCAGAACGTCTTGGCCGCCTTTTGGCTACGGGCATGAAAGCTCAAGGCCATGGCTTCGGCAGCGGCAGTGCCTTCGTCGAGGAGCGAGGCGTTGGCAATTTCTAACCCGGTCAGGTCGGTGATCAGGGTTTGGAAGTTGAGCAGGGCTTCCAGGCGACCCTGGGAGATTTCGGGCTGGTAGGGCGTGTATTGGGTGTACCAGCCAGGATTCTCTAGGATGTTGCGCTGAATCACTGGTGGGGTCAGGGTGTTGGCGTAGCCCAGACCCAGATAGGAGCGCCAAACCTGATTTTGCTCGGCTATCTGCTTTAGCTGCTTCAGTGCGGCGGCTTCGGTGGTTCCGGCTGTCAGCTTGAGGGGACCCTCTAGGCGGATATTGGCGGGCACGGCAGCGCTGATCAGGCTAGCTAAAGAGTCGTAACCTAGAGCCTGCAGCATGGCCTGCTGTTCGGCCGAGTCGGGACCGATGTGGCGCTGTACGAACTCGCTGAAGGTAGGGCTAGAGCGGTCAACAGCGGCTACAGACCCATTAGCAGGCGAGGCGTCTGGGGCAGCCTGCTCTAATTTGGTACCAGGGATACTTTGTTCGTACAGCAAGGCCGGTATGCTCCCACAATAAGAAATACTTAGGAGAGAGGTGCGTTAGTCAGAGACTGGCCCTAAAGGGGGCATTGCACCCACTACCCAAGCGTCTAAGTATTACCTATTGTGAAGCAAACCGGGAGGCAATAGCAGGCTTACTCCCCTTCCACTTGGTCCTTATATTCCTCGGCCGTGAGGGTATCGTCTAGATCTTCTAAAGAATCGGCGCGCACCTTGATTAGCCAGCCATCGCCATAGGGATCATTGCCCAGTTGTTCGGGCACATCTAGCAGTTCACTGTTGCGCTCAATGACTTCGCCACTGACCGGGGCCTTAAGATCTTCGACCGCCTTGACCGACTCAACGGTGCCAAACTTTTCACCCCTTTCTACGTTATCGCCGACCTCCGGCAGCTCCAGAAACACAATATCGCCCAGCTGATCGACGGCAAAGGCAGAAATGCCGACGGCCACGATGTTGTCTTCTTCTAGTCGGGCATATTCATGAGAATCGAGATACCTCAAATTCTCTGGATACTCAAACGCCATAGGGTTGCCTCACTCTGCTTGTAAAAGCCGTACACATCATAGGTCAAGGAACGGGCAGCGGGAATGGGCACCAGGAAAGACAATTAGGGGCGAGAACTGCGGTAAAAGGGCCGCTTAACCACCGTAGCCGGGTACGCCTTGCCGCGAATCTCAACCTCTAGTGCCTGGCCTACCTTGGCTAGGGCTGCTGAGATGTAGGCGAGAGCCACGGGGTAGCCCAGGGTAGGCCCCAGGGTGCCGCTAGTAATTTGGCCTACCAAGTTGCCATCTTGCAGCACTGGATAGTCGTGACGGGCAATATTGCGCCCTGACATCTGCAGCCCCACCAGCCGCCGGGAAACGCCGTGAGCCTTCTGCTGTTCTAAAACGGTTCGACCGATAAAGTCACCCTTGCGATCTAGATGAACCAGCCAGCCCAACCCGGCTTCTAGCGGCGTAGTGCCGTCGCTGATGTCTTGACCGTAGAGCGGCATGGCGGCTTCTAGCCGAAGGGTATCTCTGGCTCCTAGCCCACAGGGCGTCACCCCTATTTCTAGCAGGGCTGTCCAGAGCGCTTGAGCCGCAGCAATAGGCAGCATGATCTCAAAGCCATCTTCCCCGGTGTAGCCAGTGCGGGCTAAAAAGGCAGGCTGACCCAGCAAAGTACCCTCAAGGTGTTCATAGCGGCCAACTTTCGAGAGGTCTTCTTTGACAAAGGGCTGAAGCTGAGTCGCAGCTTCTGGCCCCTGAACCGCAACGAGGGCCTGTTCACGCGAGAGATCTTGTAGGGTAACTGTCTCGGTCAAATGACTCTGTAGCCAGGATTTGTCTTTATCAGTGGTGGCTGCATTGATGATAGTGAACAGGCGCTGATCGCCATTAGCAGACTCTGGCAGTAGGTACAGAATCAGGTCATCTACGATGCCGCCCTGGGGGTTTAGTAGGACGGTGTATTGAGCTTTGCCGGGGATAAGCGGGCTCAGATCAGAGGGGACTAGCCGCTGCATCTGCTCCAGCACATCGGGGCCTTGCAGCATGAATTTGCCCATGTGGGAGATGTCGAACATCCCTACCTGCTGCCGCACTGCCTGGTGCTCCTGCTTAATGCCAAGGTACTGAACGGGCATATCCCACCCGGCGAAGGGCATCATGCGGGCCTTGAGCTGCTGGTGGGCCGAGTGTAGGGGCGTTTGGCTGAGGGACATGGCGTAAGGCTGGGTAAGATCGCATCACTACACAGAGTCTATCGGGCCAGGGTCTATCAAGCCACACTTACGGCCGAAGTCTGCAGGAAAGAAGGTCTGGAGGGATGCCTGCTGTCAGCTGCGTAAATTACAGCTAGCAAAGAATTTAAGCTGAGGTGACGTTTGTTTTGCTTAAAAAGGGTACTTAAGGATTTAGAGCAATCTGAAGGGTAGCTGGGGAGCAGCTAAATCGAAATAATGAGCGGATCTGCAGTTCGTTCTCACCTAGGGGTAACTGGCAGCGGCAATTCTAGAATCTCAGTTAAGTTCATCGTCGCTCCTAGCCTTTTTTTATCTACCGCAGCCACGGCCGCGGTAGGCTTGAGAAGCCATTATGTTAGGTAGGATGTCAGTACTGCCTATGCTGGTTTCTACCATGCCCCACGGTTCCTGCTTCCTATGGAATCCTTGGCTGACCTCTCTACATGCCTTGGCAGACGGTGGAATTGCCGTAGCCTATTTTTCTATCCCGGTGTTGCTTTACATTTACCGGGAACATGCAGCTACGGCGGCCCGCCCGCTGCTGCTGTTGTTTGCTGCCTTTATCTTGAGCTGTGGCGTTGGTCACGTGCTGTCTGCTTGGAATATTTGGCACGCTAACTATTGGATTGAGGGTAGCTGGAAGTGGGTGACGCTGTCTATTAGTAGCTATACCGTCTGGCAGCTGCGCAGTACGATTCCTCAGCTCTTAGCGACTCACAAAGATTTGGAGATAACCCGGGAATTGCTAGAGCGCGACCCCTTAACTGGGGTGGCTAACCGGCGGGGGCTAGAGTCGGCCTACGAGCGGGTGAAGGTTTATTATGGCTCGCAGCCGCTAAATCATGCCCTGATGCTGCTTGACCTAGACGGATTCAAGCAGGTGAATGACACCTATGGGCATCATGTTGGAGATATGCTGCTTCAGAAGGTGGCGGCAGCGCTGTGCGATCGCACTCGCTCCCTCGATACAGTAGCCCGCTTAGGCGGCGATGAATTTGCTGTTTTGCTGGCGGGCTGTTCCGGAGCTGGAGCCAAGCTGATTGCTGATGAAATCCGTCAGGTGATCGCGACTTTGCAACTGCCAGAGCTACCTGCCGATTTCCAGGTTACGGTGAGTATTGGCATTTCCGAGTTTCGTGCCGATGCAGATCTAGAGCCGTCTTATGTTCAAGCCGACGGGGCGCTCTACCAGGCCAAGGGAAACGGCAAAAATCAGGTCTCGCTGGCGCTGACGCCCTAACCTCCGCAGCCTAATTCTTGACGAATCCACCCAGGTCAGGTCGATAACGCGCAACAAACCGTCCCTGGGCATCATAGATTTCAATCTGCCGCTGCACCTGGTTGCCCAAAAGCACAATCTGCTCCACCATCGCTTGGGCATCTCGGCTCAGAGTGGTGTTGACGGGAGCCGCGTTAGCAGGTGGCGTGATCGCCCGCTCTAACGCTACGGCATACTGGCCAGCTAAGGTAACTTTAATCTGGTCAGGGGTGGCACTGATACGGCAGGATGTCGTAGAAGAACGGCAGACATTGCCCAGCCTTGCCTCTAGGTTTTGCAGGGCCACCGCCGTTCGCAGCTGAGCTTGGCTCCTGGCTAAAGCTGCCTGATAGGTCGGTACCAGCACCTTCGCTTGCTGGACTAGGGCAGAATCTGATGAGACTTGCTGGATGGTGGCTAAGGCAATCTTCCACTGATTTACCGCCCGTGTCCACTGGTTTTGGGCCTCGTAAGCTTTTGCCTGGTTGGCTGCGGCCTGAGCCTGCTGATAAATATCATTAGCGTTGCCTTCCTGGTTGAGACGGGCCTGCACTTGAGCTCGCTGAGTACGGTACTCCTGCAGCCGCGCCTGGGCGGCTGGGTAAGCTTCGGTGCCCTGAGGAATAAGGGTCAAACCCTGGATAGCTCGCTGCCACTCCTGGTCAGCCCGCCGCCAGCCCGACAAAGAAGTCGCTGCATCCATCTGCTGCTGAGCCAGCCGCCCTGACTGTAGGGCACTGTTGAGATTAGCCTCGGCTGCTTCCTCAGCCGTGATGCGCTGGGCAATAACCGTCAGGTTGGCTTCGTATTCGCCCAGTTTGGTTTGAGCAAAGTCATGCAGAGGGCTAGTGGCGGCAATGGCCTCAAGGGCCGCGATAGCCTGTCGCCAAAGGTGCTGAATGTCTACCCAGTGCTCTACAGGGTGGGGCGGGTCCTGACTCTTTTGAGCGGCTGTGTAGGCTTTTTTTTGGGCTTCGCTCAGGTGGTCAAGGCTGGCCAGATCGGCCCGGTAGAGACTCAGATCGCTGCGAGACTCGCCGTAGTAGCGAGACCAGTGAGGGATAGGCGCTACTAAATCAACCGCAGCCTGCAGTTCAGAGCGGGCCACCTGCAGATCTTCAGTGGCAGGGGGATTGCCAATGCGAGTTTGTGCAGCTATGTGGAAAGCGGCAGCTTTGTCGATGCGATCGCAACCATCCACCACACAGGGCCGAGTAACCGTGTAGGCGAACAGGCCGCTGCTCAGCAAAATCAGCCCGGCCAGCCCATAGCTCCAGTAAGATGCTAGCTGCTGGATCTGCCCCACTCCCCACTGGCCCCAGCGCTGCAGCGGCGAAACGGCAGGCGGATCGACTGCCGTTTCAGGTAGGGCCAGCGCAGCATCATTTAAAGTTACGAGAGCCCCCAGAGAATGCTCTTCTACCGTTGCTTTATCATCTGCCCTATCGGCGGCAGAGGGCTCGGTCGCCTCTGGTCGTTCTTCCTCACGAGCAATCTCAGCAGCCTCTGGATCATCTGGAACCGGCTGGGGCAGCTGCTCACTCATTTCTACTGCCGTTATCGGTTCCTCCAGATCAGGCAGCTCAAAAATCAGGCCCAGGGCATCTTCTATCCGCCAGGTAAACGTATGGGTCGCATAGGGTATGTCTTCGGCTTCTATCTGCAGCCCCAGCCGTACCGGCATTTCCTGCAGAGCTACCCACTCTTTCGGCAGCCCCACCTCAGGCATGACTTCATAAAAAACCGCCTTCAGCTCCCGCAGCAAACCCGCCGGATCTTCGACTGGAGGTGCTGGGTGCTTGACCAACAACAGCACTCGACCCTGCTGATCCTGGCAGTCCAACACGGGCAGCCGGGAAAATAGATTAGCCTCTTGCAAATAATGCCTGAAAGTCTCGGTGAGACGTTCAAGGGCAGGTCGAGGAGACACAGATGTCATAGTGATTGCTGTGGATGAGCCAAGGATAGACGGTTAGCCTGGAAATAACACCCTGCCAGACCCTTACAACTGAGTATGCTAGTTCAAGGTCGGAAAATTGCACAGCTCGGTTCCCTGGTCGGCGGTGTTTCTGAGGTGTATTGCTAGAGGGCCAAGAAAGGCAATGGTGATCTTAATTGTGGAAGATGAAGCTGAGATTGCTCAACTCATCAAGCTTTACCTAGAAAAGGAAAGTTTTACCTGCGAAACCTGCCGAGACGGCGAAACCGCTTTGCGCTTTCAGCAGTCCCTCCAGCCCGATCTCGTCATTCTAGATCTGATGATCCCTAAGCTAGATGGGCTAGAGGTCTGTGCCCGCATTCGTCAGCGCCCAGGAGCCAAAGATCCCTACATTTTAATGCTGACGGCAAAAGGAGAGGAAATAGACCGCATCATCGGCCTGTCTACCGGAGCCGATGACTACATGGTGAAACCCTTTAGCCCAAGAGAACTGATTGCCCGAGTACGAGCCCTGCTGCGGCGCAGCCTGCGTCAGGGCGGGCAAGCCAGCCAAAACTATCGCACCACACACTTCAATCTAGATCTAGAGCAGCGCACCGCTTATCGCCAGCTTAAAGAAGCTGCTGCAGAACTGCTCGATCTAACCCCTCTGGAGTTTGATCTGCTAGCTACCTTTATGAGCTATCCAGGCCGAGTCTGGAGCCGCGACCAGCTAATCGAAAAACTTTGGGGCGACGACTTTTATGGCGACGAACGTGTCGTCGATACTCACATCGCCCGTCTCCGCAAAAAGGTAGAACCTGACACTCCCCAGCCAGTTTTCATTAAAACCGTGACCGGAGTTGGCTATAAATTCGAAGATGAGCTGCTGGGAGTTAGTGATTCCAGCAGCTAGCTCGTCAGCCTTATCCGTCTTCCAAAACGAAGCATTGAGTCTGTCTGGTCATGAAGCTTGGAAGCAATTTGTAGTCGCCATTGCCCGTTTTTGCTCTACGGTTGTCCGCTACACTCTTAGAGCTTATTGATGTACCTCCAGTAGATTCTATTGAATTGATGAGTATGGCCGAATCAGTGTTGGCTCAGGTGCGGATCGTGCTAGTAGAACCGGCAGGGCCACTCAATATTGGGTCGGTAGCCCGAATTATGAAAAATATGGGGCTGCAGCAGCTGGTGCTGGTCAAACCTAGCTGTGATCCGCTCTCTGAACTGGCGCGGCAAATGGCGGTGCATGGGGCAGACGTGCTAGAAACAGCCTCTGTGGTGGAGACACTGCCACAGGCACTCGTGGGATGCCAACGTGCGATCGCAACGACCGCCCGTCCTCGCGCTGGCGGAGAGACCCTAGAGCTACCCGAGGCAGTTCTCCCCTGGCTCCTGCCAAACGATCCACCCGCTGACTTTCAGGCAGCGCTGATTTTTGGCCCAGAAGACCGGGGCTTGAGCAATGCCGAGCTGAACCACGCTCAGCGTTTTCTCCGCATTCCTTCTAGCGACACATACCCCGCCTTAAATCTGGCGCAAGCGGTGGCTGTGTGCTGCTATCTCCTGCGACGGGCTGCCTTAGGCGAGGTAGAAGTTGCCCCAGCGAGTCCAGCCCTTGTTTCTGCTCCACTTGAAGAGGCAGCTTCCCTGGACCAAATTGAGGGCTTCTACCAACAGCTAGAAGGACTACTGCTGCAGGTAGGCTACCTTTTCCCCCATACTGCTACTAGTAGGATGGAAAAATTTAGGCGTTTATTGCATCGGGCCGCGCCAACCCAACAGGAATTGGCTATGCTAAGGGGCATCTTAAGCCAGGTAGACTGGGCTTTGGCGTCAAATCAGCGGCAGCAATAGGATTTACCGCTACAATCGACCTGGTCTTTTCTGCTTGCGGTTTGTTCCGGCGAGATCTACAGCAATATGTCACAGTACGGCGATCCCAAAAACATCTTTCGCCCGCCTTTTCGGCGGCACACCCCCCCAACCGATGGCCCTAGCCCGGAAACTCCGGTTGACCGTACGGCTCCCGATCTCCGCCTGCCGCAGCCGCCTCCAACTACCGTAAGCAGAGGCAGCGCTCCCAATCCTGGCTCCCCTAGCCAGCCCCCCACTACCGACTGGAATGCCCGCCGCCGCAACCAATGGCGGGAACAGCAGCAGATTTCTTCACCTCTGACCCCGCCAAATAGCACCCAGAACAGCGGCACCCCAAATAGGGCCAGTGTCCCCCGCCCAGAAGGAATGCCTATGCCGCCTACCCCGCCTACCCGCAAGCCGCTGCAGTTGCCTTCGCCGCCGCCCCATGCCGTAGCCGCGGCAGCCGCCGCTGCCAATCCTCGCTTTCAGCCAATTCCGGTACAGCGACCGGCGGCTGGGCCAGCCCAACCGCCCCTTACTCCAACTCCAGCCAGGCCGCCGTTGCCCCCTGAGCGTACTCCCTTAGCAGCGCCAACCCCCAGAACTCACCCCAGCCCCTCTAGCAAAGTCACCCCCCTGCGCAGCCGCCGGGTCAGCCGCCTGCCAACGGCTGATTTTAGAGAGAGCGAGCGCCACCCCAACCGCCCCCGGCGCAAGCCGCGCAAGCCTCCTCTACCCATGCTGTACGCCATTCGGCTACTGATCTTGGGGATTGGGGTGGCTGCGATCGCAGGCACTCTGTTGTCTACCCTCAGCCCCACTCAGCTCAGTGCCTCTAATCAGGCCCCGTCTGCCCAGGAAACCGTTGCTGGCAGCGCAGGATTAGGTCTGCGCGGTCGGCCCGCCACGGCCTCAGTGCAAAATATTCGGTTGACTGACGAAATCACCCGCTTAAAAACTGAGCTAGAGCAGCTGACCACGCTCACGCCTGGCCTGACCCAAGGATCTTTTCTGCTAGACCTTGACTCTGGTCGCTATGCAGACGTGTCAGGATCTAAGGCGGTTGCTGCTGCTAGCACCATTAAAGTGCCGATTCTGGTGGCATTTCTACAGGCCGTTGATGCTGGCACCGTCACGCTAGATCAGGCGCTGACTCTGGAGAGCCAATACATTGTGGGGGGGTCGGGGGAGCTGCAAACCCAGCAGGTCGGCACTCAATACACCGCGCTAGATATTGCGACTTGGATGATTGTCACCAGTGACAACACGGCAACAAATATGATGATTGCCCTGCTGGGCGGCGCAGAAGCCCTCAACCAGCAGTTTCAAACCTGGGGCCTAGCCTCGACCGTAATTCGCAATGCGCTACCCGATCTGCAGGGTACCAACACGACCAGCCCTCGCGATTTGGCGCTGCTGATGGCCCTAGTCGATAGAGGCGATATGCTGAGCATGCGATCGCGCGATCGCATGCTCAGCATCATGCAGCGCACCCAAAACCGCTCCCTAATTCCCTCAGGCATTAGCGATGGTGGGGCGATTGTAGTCAACAAAACAGGAGATATTGCCACTGTTTTAGCTGATGTTGCCCTGATAGACACAGCCAACGGCAAACGATACGTATTAGCAACCCTGATTGAGCGGCCAGACAACGACGGTCGAGCCGGGGAGCTCATCCGTCGCATTGCTGACCGGGTAGATAAGGAACTCAACCAGCCGACAACGCCCGTAGGAGCTGCCGCACCTGCGCCAACAGTTCCTGGAGCCGATGGGTCGGCACCTCAGGAGGGCTTCACCACCTCCCCCAGTCGCCCAGCCCGGTATGACCCTAGAAATGTGTCCCCAGCTAGCCCCAATAGCTCTGAAGACAGCAGCGATATAGCTCCTATAGAGGACATATCGCCTGCTGAGCCCGAGTCTGTGCCCGGCGATCGCATGCCCCAGGGGTAGTTGAGGATTTCGCTACATCTTTATGTCTTTTTAAGAATTTTTCAGGGTAGAGCTTTCCTTCGGTAGCCTAGAGATAGTCTCCTAGGAAGCAACTGCCATGACTGGCACTGATGTGTTTCAGCGTGCCAATGACTTGTGTCGCCGACAGGCTTACCAGCAATGGCACCGTTTGAGGAGCAAGCAGCAGATTTTGCGATCGCAAGTTGGCTTTGCCGACACTCAGCCGTCTCGCCCTAGAGCCTGTGAAGGCTGCCTCAACTATCACGGCTTGAGCTACGGCACCGCCAAAAACTGTCGTACCTCCCTAGTCTGTGCCATTCATCCCTATGGCTGGCAGGAAGCGACCAGCTGCCCCGACTGGTGCAAGCAGCCGCAGACCTAAACACCTGCCTGCACAATTCTAAAACCAGGTTTGTTGTAGTAGAGATCCCTTTAATTGCAGCGGACCCAGCTCCTGATAACGCTAAGCCTGAGTGTTGATGTAGAGCCCTGATGACAATCTGCTGTGCAGATCGCTGATGTAGAACTTTAATGTGAATTTGCCGGGCAGATCGCTGATGTAGAGCCCCGATGGCAATCTGCTATCTAGAGTTTACGCAGCAACCGGTATCGCAGCTCGACCTTCGCAGCGACCGCTCAAGATGTAATGCTGGAAGCCGCTAGAAAATGCGCCTGCACTCACAGCCCCCGCCACATCTGAATTAGCTGCCAAGTAGGCGGCCTCATCAAAAATGCCGCTAGGATTACGCTGCTCGCCTTGTCCAAACAGAATATAGTGCTGAAAGCCACTGGTGATAACATCACTCGCCAGAGCACTGGCCACGTCACTGTACTGAGTGAGGTAGTAGTTCTCGTTAAACAAGATCAGGCTAGGCCCTCTGCCTTCCGATGCACCAAATTCAATGTAATGATCGAAGCCGCTTGTGAACAGCCCTTCACCCACAGCAGCTTGAACATCGCCATTAGCCGCTAGGTAAGCCCGCTCATTAAATAGAGCACTGGGATCGCGGCCCTCTACCTGACCAAACTGAATGTAGTGCTGGAAGCCGCTAACGACAACACCATCAACTTTGGCTTGGGCAACATCCGGATTCTGGTTCAAGTAGTAGGTTTCGCGGAACAAGATACTGGGACTACGCCCCTCAAGCAACCCGAAAGTAAGAAAGTGTTCATAGCCTGAGGTGAAAAAACCATTGGCGACGGCTACTGCAATATCCGGGTTTCGGCAGAGGTAATAGGTTTCATCGTAGAACAGGCTGGTGAAGAGCCCGTTCACCTCCAAATCCTGATAGGGAATATCGACTCCAAGCTCAAGCGCTGCCGCCTCAGTGAACTGCCTGAAGTTAAGATAGCCTGTGCCTACTGCTCCCTGTCGGGCAAAGCCCCAGCTTAAGATATCGTGACTGTTAAAGGCGTTACCTGAACCAGCAGTGAACCCTAGAAAAGCTTGAGACCCTAAAACAGATGACAGGTCTATTTCTTGAGAAACTAGGGGCTGAGCAGGTTTTGAAGCGCCCAAAGCAGTAGAAATCTGCAGCACGCCTGGCCCAGTCTCAGAGGCGGTGTAGTCAATCCAAGCTGTATAAACGTCGCCAGTATTGAAGACTACGTCAGGTTTTATCTGCTCAAGAATTTGCCCTGCGCCGCCAGCACTATAGCTAATGAGTTCAACCGCATTGTATTCAGAAAGATTTGCTGAAGTGGTCAGCAGGTTCGGGTTGTCGTTATTCTCAGGGTTAAAAAAGGTATCGAACTCTACCACGACAGCCGGGGTAATCAGCGGAACGGAGTCAGCTAAGTAGCCTAGGTTACCCCCATCATCTCCCAGCGCACTGGGGCCTAAGGGGCTACTCTGCAGCAAAAATGTGAGGCCATCAGCTCCTGTTGTGGCTGAAGTGCCATCAATTTGAAACCGAAAGGCGCTTTGAAACGACTGGGTAACGCTGACAGGTATGTTGTAGAACGCGCTGCCAGCCTGCAGGGGGGCATCTGGGGTCAGCTGTAGAACACCATTAACTGCCTCAGCTGTACCATTTCGGGTAGAGTTAGGGCCTAACAGGGCTTCAAGGGTCAGTGTTGACATAGGTTTTCCGTATCTAAGGGGGTTTAGAGACAGGTAGATCTATTGCAGATAAAGCGAATAAACGTGTTAGAGAAAAACAGATCTACTGAGCCGTACTACCTTCTCATGTAGCATTTGTATCTTCAACTGCTACATAGCGGAAATGTTAGAACAATCCTACGAGATTGTCATTCAGCAGAAATGTCGGAACATTCCCGCGAGATTGCCAGTCAAGAGACGCGCAGGCCCTAAAATAGTTCCGAGTTTTTACTGATTTGCTCTGTGCTTTAGATCGATTCAACCTTTACGTAAGCTGTTGCTAACGAGCTAAAGCCGTTTTCAGCTCGTGGCAAAATTGGCCAATGTCTTGAAGACCTTCAGCGGCAGGCCGCTCGCCTAACCGCTTTACAAATGCACTGCCGACAATGACAGCATCGGCTCCCCAATCTTTTAGCTGGCAGGCTTGATCTGCGCCTGACACTCCAAACCCGACCCCAATAGGCTTATCGGTAATCTGCTTGAGCCCGTCGATTAAGTCATGGACCCGAGTTTGTAGGTTTGTGCGCACGCCAGTGACTCCCGTAACGCTGACTAGATAAATGAAGCCTTGAGCCTGGGCTGCGATCGCACGAATTCGCTCCTCTGGAGAAGTTGGAGCCACCAGCAAGACTAGATCAATCCCTGCTGCCTGAGCCTCGCCTGAGAGGGTATTAACCTCTTCTAGCGGCAGGTCAGGTACTACCAGCCCTTTTGCCCCTGCCGCTGCAATATCTGCCAGAAACGTTTTAATGCCCCGGTTGAGGATCGGGTTGTAGTAGGTGAAGAGAATAATAGGTGCCTGCAGCTTGGGGGTAACTGCTTTGACCACCGCCAGCACATCGTCTAGCTTCACTCCCTTTTGCAAAGCCCGGGTAGCGGCTGCCTGAATTACCGGACCATCCGCCAGCGGATCAGAGTAGGGAATGCCCAACTCGATCAGGTCTGCTCCATTGCGATCCAGCACCTGCAGGGCTGCAGCTGTAACCTCAAGATCAGGATCGCCAGCGGTAATAAAGGGAATTAGCGCACACTCGTTGCGATCGCGCAGTCGCTTGAAGCATTCAGAAACAGTGGTCATGCGGCCTAAACAGGTAAACAGAGCTCCAATAGAGCACTCTAGACCAAGACCCGTTCCAAGTCTACGGTAAAGCTATTTCAGCCCACCAGAATTTTCTGAATCTACTTCGGCCTGCAGGGCTGCTAGTTCCTCTGGCGTCATCTCCTCTAGCCGTTTCTGCAAAACAGCATCCTCATAATCCCGCAGTTGCTGGTTGTAGGTCATATTTTGAGTCAAGGCCCGAGCTAGGTAGGTCGCTAGCCAGCCCACCAGCCCCCCGACCAGCACTACCTGACTCCAAATACCGGCAGAAAGGGCATCTAAGCCGAGGAAATTGAGAGCCAGGTAGACCAGTCCACCTGCCAGAAACACCCCAAATCCTACGCCAATGACATCAACTCGACGCATGCTGCTCCGTCATATACCCCATTCACCCTATGTATCTTTACCGCCCAAGCGCAGCTATCCCTTGATATCACGTGGTTGGGGCCGAAAATTGAGGAACGGGCTAAACACCAGCATCCCGGGGAAAAAAGCAAAGACCAGCGCATACAAAATCGTACGCTCTACAGAACCAGACGTATACCAGCGGTTCTTCAGGTAAAACAGCAAAAATAGGGGAATTACTACGAGGTAGGCCCCTGCCAGCCCCACGTAGAGAGCCCCGGCGAGAATCACATCATTGGAGAAAGGCATATTGATAAAAATCTATAGCACTGCTACAAAGCCTTCAACCTATCCAGGCTAATCGGCCCCGACACCATTTTAGAGCCACTAATCGACAATTTAGACCTGTCGCGGCAGACCCGCTCACTTTTTGAGCACCTGTCCTCAACCCATCATGTTCGAATCCGGCATCCTCAAACCACAGGGTCTATAACAATGCGCTACAAAATAGTTGCACAGATGCCCAGTTGGTGGTGGAATAGTACTCTGTGCTTTGGGGTTTCTTTACCCCAAGGGATAGAACAAATTGGGGGCGTGGCGGAATGGTAGACGCTACGGACTTAGAAAACTGAGCCTTGGCAGAGAAATGTGCCAAGTGGAAGCTCTCAAACTCAGGGAAACCTAACTTTGGTCAGACTACCTGCTTAGTCAGCTAGCTGCTCAGACACGGCAATCCTGAGCCAAGCCGTTCTTCTCCTTTGGAGTAGACGGAAGGTGCAGAGGCCCGACGGGAGCTACCCTAACGTCAAGTCGAGGGTAAAGGGAGGGTCCAATTCTCAAAGCCGCTCGGCTTAAAGCCGGTTTAGCTTGGCAGCAGCGAAAGCTGCGGGAGAATGAAAATCCGTTGACCTGAAACGGTCGTGAGGGTTCGAGCCCCTCCGCCCCCATCGCCACAACCTATCACTGCAACAATATTCCTTAACAGTCAAATTTTCGATTTGACAGGTTAATTGCGGAATTGGGGAACTTGGAACGGATTCCATACTCTGTAGGGTTAAGCCTGACAGCATTGCCTGAAGCAGGCGCTGTTAGCAGACAGTTGTAGGGTCTCACCATAGGAGAAAAGCAGACATGGATCACGGGCAGGTTTTTCCGCCACCCTTTTTTTCATCAGCGAGATGTCTGTCCTTAAGGAGCCATCAGCCGGCGCTTCGTTGTTGCCGTCGCCCCAAAGAACTGATCTTCGACCACCGCTCAGCTCCCTTGCTGACCCAAGCCAAGATTAAAGCCATTCCCTTAAAGGTCTAAAGACGAAGCCCCGCTGGAAAGTTGGGGTCACTTTTGGCTGCCTGCTCGGGCTTCGCGCCAGAAAAGTAAGCCAGGTGCTTGAAGTTTGACCGATAATAGAGGTATAAATCTATACCCATGTCGTCTCTTTCGTCCCGTAGTCACCTCTGCAGAGCCTGCGATGCAGGTTGGCTGTTTTCGACTAACCTTTGAGAATTCCTGAAAATTTCACTGGCATGATCAAGCAAACCGTGTCCAGCAACAGCCCTTCCAGCTTTGATAGCTCTGAACCCAAATCGGATCTAAGCGTTGCTCAAGCCCAGCAGATAATCTTTAGCTTTCTTCTAAGCATCGTTAACCGCTGGTCTCCGGAGGACGTCTTAGAAGCTTTTACCCAGCTTTTTATCAGTCATTCTGACTCAACTGACTCTGAGGTTGTTCCAGCCCTCTATGCCATCCTGTTTTCCAATAACCAGCAAGAGTTCAAAAACACGCTCAAGCGCTCCTGCTACATCTTGGTCAACAACTGGGAAATGGCACGACAGTTTGAGGCCATCCAGTCTCTGATTAACATTTTCCAAGACCCGACCTTGAAGCGGCGAACCCTATCGCCCACTCTAAAACGACTGCGCCAGTGGGTAAATAACTTTGCTGAGAGCTCTGACTTTAGAGAGCTGTCTCTTTTTACAGCCCGGTTTTTCGAAGAGAAAACCATAAATCGGCCAGGAGAATGGGTCAATCAATATAGCTCTTATCTGCTCGTTTCTCAATATATTAATGTCGAGAATCCGATAGAACAGCGAGAAGCAGCTCGAATTTTGTCGAAGCGGCTGAAGGACAAGTTTAAATTTGAGCTGGCCATGTATACGGCCCACTCCCAATCATCTCCATCAAAGCAGGCTTTAACCCGCAATCCAACTGCCTTGGGTGACGGAGCTCTGAGGCTGATCAAGGCCATCGTAGCCAAACGGGGGAAGTACAGCTACAAAAATCTGGCCCGGATTTTTCTCGACCAAACTCAAGACCTCAACTACGAAAACTTTAAGAGAAATCTGCCAGAGTATCTTTTCTTCACGGTCAAAAACTACCCCATTACCCACGATCTAAAAAAGCAGCTCCAGAGCCGGTTGATCCTCCTGTACTCTGAGCATAACTTTGAGCGGGTTGACTCCTCTCTGGTGCTTAGAAGCTGCAACCGAGTCATTGACTACTTTATGACTGAGGATCGCAACCAGCCCTCGGCTTTGTTTGTAATGATGTTGTCCCAAGGCAACTCGTTGACTCTGGCAATTATTCTGCTCAAGCTAATTCTAATTTCTCGGGGTTCGCTGCTGTATCTAGAGGCCCGAATTGCGGATTTGCTAGCGTACTATGAACAGTTCCCTAGAGATCAGTGTGGTTGGGTGATCAACTTTCTAGAGATTTTCCGGGTCACATTCGCTATTTACGCAGATAACGTTGAGTACAACCTGATCAAAGTTAAAAACAGCCCGCGCCCTGACAACCGTTTTCCAGAGCAGGTTGACTGGGAAGCTTTCCGCGTTTACTCACAGATGCTAGATTCCTCAGATGTGAACCTGGAAGATATTTGAGGCACTGTCTTGGTTCTCAACCTTCTGAAGTAGGAGTTTGTGCTCTCTATAATCAAAGCCCTACGGGGCGGTGCGTTACAGCTTCGCTTAACATACCTTGCAGCAGTTCATCTGCGGCTACCGACTTAACTTTGTCAAAGGATTTTTATAGTGCCGTCATCCCAGTTGCTCCCTCTGTCAGAAGTTTCGCCTGCTAGCGGCAGCGGGCGGCTAATCGGCATTGGCGTGGGGCCAGGCGATCCTGAACTGCTGACTGTTAAGGCGCTGCGGATTTTGCAGGCAGCTCCGGTGGTGGCTTTTCCGGCTGGGCGCAAAGGCCAGTCGGGGATGGCCGAGCAAATCATTGCCCCCTGGCTGCAGGCAGAACAGCTACGGCTGCCTCTGGAATTCTCTTTTGCTAGAGAACCAGAGCAGCTGTTGGCAGCCTGGGAAGCAGCAGCAGCAAAAGTTTGGCCCTATCTCGCTCAGGGGCACGATGTGGTCTTTGCCTCAGAGGGCGACATCAGCTTCTATAGCACCTTTGCCTATCTGGCCCAGACCCTACGGCAGCACCATCCTCAGATCTCAATTCAAGCGATTCCAGGAGTCTGTTCCCCCCTGGCAGCGGCGGCGGTGATGAACCATCCGCTGACGGTTCAGGGCGAAAAGCTCGCGATTCTACCGGCGCTGTATTCTCCCCAAGAACTAGAGGCAGTACTGGGGTGGGCCGAGGTTGTGGTGCTGATGAAGGTTAGCTCGGTCTACCGAGAGGTGTGGGAAATTTTGCGCCAGCGGAATCTGCTGCAGCAAAGCTATGTGATTACCCATATCAGCCAGCCCTACCAAGAGTGCTATCGAGATCTCAGCCATTACGCCGATCTGAAGCTGCCCTATTTTTCCCTTCTAGTCGTTCAGTCCACATCGAATCGGCTAGCCTAGAGGCAGGAACGTTTTGACCAGCTGCCGGTCTACAGTTCAAGGCAACAGCAAAGAAATTCAGACACTTGTCGAGGCAAATGGGGTTCAAAATTTCACCATCACGGTTCAAGTCTGGGCTAGCAGTTCTACGCCAGCCTGCCGCTCTGGCAGCTGTGCTCTCTGTAGGGGTTCATGGCGTGCTGTTTGGAGCAGCTCCTCGCTTTTCTTCCTTGGGTATGGCTGCTTTGGGCGGCACAGAGGAACTTAGTGAGCAGAGAAACGTTCCCCTGATTGAGCTAACCCCAGACGAGCAGAATCGACTGCCTGATTTCTCCAGTTCTGCTTACTCGCTGTTTCCCGGTTCGGGCAGTCCAGACTCCTTTGAGCTGTTGCCGGTACCGAGATCTACCACGCCGATCTCACCGATATCGCCCCCGCCAACGGGAGACAATTCTTTTTCAGCCCTGCCGCCTAATCCCTTTGCCATTGGTATGAGCCCCTACATACCACCGAGCCGTCCGTCCATTACTTCTTTGCCACCTGTGGTTCGGCAGCCCTCCCCCAGCAGACCTACCCCAGCGCCAGGAGTTGCCCAGCCTAAGCCTAGCGGGGCAACTCCTGATACGGCTCCCTCCACGCCTACAGATTCGACCCCGACAGCCCAGAGCCCGGGCCGCAATACTCCCACTGAACCGGGTGCTGAGGCGCTGCTGCCCCCACCTGAGTCAAACGGCAGTGCTAACAGCCCGACAGAGCCCTTAATTGCTGCTGGCCCCGAGGGTAGTGGGCAGGGTACGCCTGATCGCAGGGATCTGTCAGATCAGCTGCAGGCACTGGCCTACAACGCAACTGGTACAACCTCTGAAGAAGCGGCTGCGGCTCGGCAGGCATGGATCGCTAGTGCTCAAACCCAATCGGCGGTTCCCGATCTAGATATGACTGGATCAAGTGAGGTGGAGATCACATATGAGGGCCGAGTTTGCCTGTCACCGGAACCTGTCGACGGCCTAATTGGAGTTTTGGTGCAGCCCGATGGCACGCTAGGAGATGATCCAGCCCTACTCAAAAGTACTGGCTATCGTTTTTTGAATGAGCAGGCAGCAAGTGCGATCGCAGCCTCAGATTTTCCCGAGAGCGCGGCTCCGGTTGCCTATGAGATCACTGTCAAGGTTAACTACGACAGCGAGTCCTGCATCGACCGGGAACAAATTTTAAAGTCTAGAGGGGCTGCAGAATAAGCTGCTGGTAGACAGTGAGCCAACTGTCTACTAGTCAGACTGGCAGCTACGACATGAAACCCAGCGGACCAGCGAGTCAGATACCAGTGATAGGGACATCCTGCCAAAGTGTCTAGGGCTGAGGCTGCAACCTTGCTTTGGCAACCTATAGTCAGGCTAGCTCTTTAGATGAGAACCCTGACGATGGCTAATTTAAACCCTGGCCGGAGCCACAGTAATGCCTGGATTTTTCAGTCTTGGGCTACGTTTGTCCTGTCGATTGCGGGCCTGACGGTTGGCATTATTAACCTGCCGGTCGATAGCTGGATCAAAGGCTACATGGGCATTGGCACTGTGTTTGCGGTTGGCTCTACCCTAAGCTTGGCTAAGACCACCCGCGATCTGCATGAAGAGAAACATCTGACTGCACGCATTGACGAGGCCAAGGTTGAGCGGCTCTTGGCGGATCACCATCCCTTAAAGTGAGGCTCCTAAAGTGAGGGAGTCAATGCTCTGCAGCGAAATCTTCTAATCGATCGGAAACAGGAGTAGGGGGGTGACAGCGAGTAGACCCCTACAATCATTTACAATCCAGTAAGCCCTTTCGTTGCACTTTTTCATGCAGGGTACTGTTTCATCTTCTCGACGCCCCTCTTCCTGGCAAAGCCTGCTAGCTGATGTGGTCTTGCTAGGGCTAGTCAGTGGCCCACTAGCGGCTCCCTTTCTGGCAGCATCGGGGCTGCTGGGGCTGCCTCTCATTGCAGATATTATCTACGCGATGGGGCAACGGGTGTGCCCTCAGCCGGAGTTAGGGCTGGCTTTGGCTGAGCCCTATCAGATGGCGGTGTGTATGCGCTGCTATGGTACGGTGTTGGGCCTGGTGATAATGCGTTGGCTTTACCACAAAGACCAGGGCAAAAGCGCTTACTGGCTAGAGCAGTACGGTCTGAAAGGCTTTGTAGCGACTTTTGTGTTGTGCCTATTTTACCCTTTGGAACTGGCGCTGCAAGGCTTCTCTGGTTGGGGTATGCACCACTCGCTCATGATGTTGTTTGGACTGGTTGCAGGTCTGGGTTTGGGCGCGTACCTAATGCCGTCTTTACACAACCGATTAAAAGTCCTTTAAACGATCAAAAATTAGAGAAGCCTCCTAATTTAGAATGGGATGTTGGCCAGTTAGTCCAGATGTTGTTCTAGTAATGTACTCCTGCCCGTGAAGCTATCTGTTTTTCACACGCCCGAAGAAGTGCCCAGTGAAGGATCGCCGGATTGCGCGATCGCAATTGATGTTTTGAGGGCAACATCTACTATTGCGGCCGCCCTCTATGCTGGGGCCGAAGCGATTCAGGTCTTTAGCAACGTCGATGAGCTGATCCGGGTGAGCGAACACTGGCCAGCCGAAAAGCGCCTGCGGGCAGGTGAACGGGGTGGCGGCAAAGTCGAGGGCTGCGACCTGGGCAACTCTCCGCTAGACCACACGGCTGAACGCTCTCAAGGCCGACGGCTCTTTATGAGCACGACCAACGGCACTCGCTGCCTAGAGCGCATACGGGATGTGCCCACCGTGATTACAGGAGCCCTAACCACTCGCCAAGCCGTAGTGGATTTTCTGCTCAAGCAGCAGCCGGAGACAGTTTGGATTGTGGGCTCTGGTTGGGAAGGCAGCTATTCCCTCGAAGATACCGTCTGTGCGGGAGCCATCATTCATGGGGTGATTGTCGCTACCGGACAAACCTTTAAGGACCTGGCGGGTAACGATGCTGCGATCGCATCTGTCAGCCTTTACCTGCAGTGGCAGGACCAGCTGCTGGATCTGCTGCACTACGCCAGCCACGGCCAACGCCTGCTGCGGCTCGACAACTTCGAAGACCTGAAGTACTGCTCCCAGCTCGACACCCTCGACATTGTGCCAATTCAGCAGGAGCAGGGCGTACTGCGGCTAGCGTAGCCCCCTAAGCGTTTTCTCAATGGCCCTTCAGCCTGTTTTCCCCAACTCACGCCATGATGGAAGGGACGAATTGGGGATAAGCGCGTGGCCGTTGACTACGACTTAATTGTCATTGGCGGAGGTTCGGCGGGTCTGGTGGCCGCCAGTGCCGGAGCCCAGCTCAAGGCCAAAGTCGCCCTGATCGAGCGGGAAGGCAAGCTCGGTGGCGACTGCCTGCACTACGGCTGCGTGCCCAGCAAATCCCTTATCCACGCGGCGCGGGTGGCCCACACTGTGCGGCAGGGCTACCGTTTCGGCGTTCACACAGATCCACCCCAAATCAACCTGCGCGAAGCCTTGGGTCACGTCCATCGAGTAATCGACACCATCCAAGAACACGACTCCGTGGAGCGGTTTGAGTCCCTCGGGGTTGAGGTCATCTTTGGTGAGGGTCAATTTGTCGATGGTCGCACCTTTGCCGTCAATGGTCGCACCCTCAAAGCCCGCGCCTTTCTGATCGCCACTGGTTCGCGGCCTGCCACCCTGCCCATTCCCGGTCTGCAGGAAGCTGGTTATCTAACCAATCTCAACATATTTCAGCTGCAGACACAGCCCGCCTCCCTGGCTGTGATTGGGGCCGGTCCTATTGGGGTTGAACTGGGCCAGTCCTTTGCCCGATTGGGCACCGAGGTCACTCTGATCTGCAGCAGCGACATCATTTTGTCCAAAGAAGACCCAGAAGCCGCCCAAGTTGTTCAACGCCAGATGGAAGCTGATGGCGTTCGCATACTCACCGGCCACCGAGCCGAGAAGGTAGCTGTGATCGACGGCAAAAAGCACCTCTGGGCAGGTGATCAGGAACTCGTGGTCGATGAAATCTTGCTCTCTGCCGGACAGGTGCCCAACGTCGAAGCGCTCAACCTGCAGGCAGCTGGAGTTGAGGTCGGCAAAAAAGGCATTTGCGTCAACGCCAAGCTTCAGACCACCAACCCCCGCATCTACGCCGCTGGCGACGTGATCGGCGGCTACCAGTTTACCCACGTTGCCGGATCAGAAGCCGCTGTCGCCCTGCAAAATGCCCTGGTGTTTCCCTTCAAAAAGATGAACTACCGGGTCATTCCCTGGGCCACGTTTACCGATCCAGAACTGGCTCGCGTCGGCCTAAGCGAGGCTGAGGCTCGCCAGCAGTACAGCGATGTTCAGGTACTCAAGCAAGAATTTGCCGAGGTCGATCGAGCCTTAGCCGAAGCCGCTGGCTATGGCTTTGCTAAGATCATCACCCGCAGCAACGGAGAGATTTTAGGCGCTCACATTGTCGGCCCTACTGCCGGAGAAATCATTCACGAAGTCGTGCTAGCCATGACTCAAAAGCTCAAGGTCGATGCCCTAAAAAGCATGATCCACATCTACCCCACCTTGGCTGAGATCAACAGCAAGGCCGCCCTGCAGCTCACTAAGCAAAAATACGCCAAGAACACAAAGCTTCGGGGTTTGTTGCGGAAGATTTTTTCGTTGTTGCGATCGCTGGCATCGTGAAGGGCAGAAGGTAGAGGTAAGTCTCATAACTGCCCTAGACAGGTCTGGTGGACTTAGGAAATGAACGGAACTTCACTAGACCTTCCCAACTCCCCTAGATCCCTATCTGCTCAATCTCCCGCGTCCCCGCGTCTCCCCCTTCCCGAGCTTCCGTGATCCCCAATTTCTACCCTCCTACCCACACCTCCTACCCCCCCAGAGCGAGGAGGGAGCCGGACCTAGTTCGGTAAAACAATAAGGTGATTCGATCAACCAGCACTGCTGCCTTGAGCTGTTGTGCCGGGAGCAAGAGGGGAAACACATGGTCACAGACTACCGACAGGCGACAGATGTTGTCTCAGAGCAGAAAGCATTTGGCGTCTTCGAGAATCAGGTCAGTCTGGAAACAGCTCTAGACGAGCTAAGGCAGACTGGTTTTCCCCTACATCAAATTTCCATCCTGGTTAAAGAAAGCGATCCGCAAGGGCAGTCAAGCCCACTTGCTAATGGCGATAGCCGCAACTACGGCACCTTGACCAGTGGAGGTCATCCCCTAGAGGGAGCTATGTCAGCTCTAACCGGCTTGAATCGAGTCACTTTGCCTGAGCTTGGCCTTGCCTTAATCATAGGGCCAGAGGCTGAGACCCTAATCCAGGCTGTTCAAAGTCAGGCTGTTCTAAATGCTGTTGAAGTCTTGCAGCAAATGGGACTACCGGAAGCAGCTGCTCAGCAGTTGAGACAGCCTCTAATGGAGGGTGCCTATCTCATAGTCTTGCAGGGCAGTTCTGAGGAGATGAAGCAGGCCTCTGCAGCCCTGAAGCGGTACGGGCTGCTGCCGTAAGGCCTTTGCAAAGCTTCCGTAGAGGGCGATTTAGAGGGGCAATTTAACAGACTGGTTTTACACCTATTTGTACCTATTTGAAAATTTTGGGAGGTTTACGTGAAGATAACTCGATACCTACGGTCGGCCTTAGTGGCCCTCTTTCTGGTTCTGACGCTGGTAACAACCTCAGCCTGTAGTGCGGCTCCTAAAGCTGACCAGTCAGTGCTGTCACCTAGCAGTGCTTACAGTCAGCTAGAGCGGGGCGACACCGCAGCCGGACAGAACTTTGGAAATTGGGTGGTGCAAACCGCTAATGGCCTGATCCAAGACGCCTATGTGCGGGACAACGATAAGTTAGGCGTAGTGATTTCTCCAAAAGTGCGCCCTACTGAGGTTCGTCCTTTGGCCCGCTCTTTGGTGCAGGGTTTCCACCACAACTTCCCCAACCGAGACGTGTCTGTACTGGTCTATGCCCCAGACAAACAGCTGATTCTTACCGCTAATTACGACAAATCCACCCAACAGGTTGAGTATCAGTAACTCGATATTCACCCGCTGGTTTTTGCAAAAGCAGATAGTTTAGGAGTTTTCTCATGCCGAGTAGCGACGAATATAAACGGCAAATTATGCGAGACCTGGCTGGCGGCAACGTCGAGTCGATCGACCAAGGTGCCACCGATCCGTCTAAGGAATATGCCAATTTCGATGATTTTGCCAAGCGGTCCTCTCGCGATGAGCGCAAGCAGGCATTTGGCCGCGCCTTTCATCCCAACCAGATTCCGTCTAACCAGATGGAGCCAGATCTGCGGCAGGCTATCTCCCAGATCAAGCCCAATGAGCGCGATGATGTAGCCAAAGAGTTCCTCAAGCAGCTTGGTAAGCGGGGACTGAGCGAGCGCGATCTACAGTCTCAGCTGAGCCTTTCTAGCCATCATCACAATAAGATGAACGCCGACGACGTGTCGAAGCTAGCGGCTTTCACTTACCACAACCATCCTGACATCTTTCAAGATGTGCTAGCTGATCAGCCTGCTGTGCTCAAGTTTTTGAGTAACCCGCTGGTAGGTGCGGCATTAGGTGCGATCGCAGCCCGCTGGATGGGTCGTCGATAACTTCAAGACTCTCGCTGAGATGATGATTAAGACGTTGCTCCAGCAGCGTCTTTTTTGTTGACTGCGCCTGTCAGGTATGCAGTTCTCTGTAGAAACCACGGGATGCTGGGCCGGGACTTACCCCTGCGCCCCTACCAAATCTAGGTAAGGAATTGATTATGAACCGCTAAAGACCTTGCACCAGCGGCCAGGTGCTAAAGACAAAAATAGCTACGGCCAGAATCGCTAACAGCACTTCAATTAGGCTACCTACGAGCGATCCTACGACTGTTCCTAGGCTAGCTTTGAGGGCAATCTTGACGCGGGACTGACCTTCAACCGGGCTACGAGTCAAGTACTCACCGATAAAAGCACCAATGAAGGGACCAACCAGCGCGCCCACAATGGGCCCCCCTACAGCCACCGCTGGCAACAGCCCAAAAATTCCGGCCACCAACCCCAAGATTGCCCCTAACTGGCCCCACTTGCTAGCACCAAACTGCTTTGCCCCCCAGTAAGTCGCCAAAAAATCTACAGCGATACTCAAAATCAAAATAGCCACGACCACCAGCACCGGCCAGCCCACACCAGTAAATTGAGTCAAGACGGCCCATGCCAAAATAGCCGCCAAAATTAGGCCAGACCCAGGCAGACCCGGAACTAGCTCGCCAATTACGCCCAACCCCATCACAGCAACGACAACCCAGTAGAGCACTGTGTAGTCTATGGTTGTGGTCATTTTTCTGTCCTTGGCTTTGGCTACGTTCCTATTCTAGGAGGCGCAAGGTGGATGGATGGGTAGACGAGTGGATGGGTGGATGGGTGTACGATCTTCTCCCCATCCTCCCTGCATTCCCATCTCCGCGTCCTGGCGTCTTTCCTTTAAGCGGGCACCACAATTTTCTGCGAGCCAGCCAAGTCAAAGGCCGCGTGAACCGCCTGCAAAGCTCGCACGCCATCGGCTTCGCCAACAACGCAGCTGATCTTGATCTCAGAGGTGGCAATCATCTGGAGGTTAATGCCTTGGGCAGCCAGGGCTTTGAACATGCGGGCAGCCACACCAGGGGCTTGGATCATGCCGATGCCGACGACACTGACTTTTGCGATCGCATCATCCACCACAATTTCCCCACAGCCTAGCTGAGGCGCAACGGCATCTAGTGTTTCCTTGGCCAGTACGGCATCGGCCTGGGCTACGGTGAAGGCGATATCGCGGGTAGCGAGGCCATCGACCAGGCGGCAGCGCTGGGATTGAATAATCATGTCTACGCTGATGCCCCGGTCGGCCAATAGCTGAAAAACGTGGGCCGCCATTCCCGGACGGTCGGGCACGTGGCGAATTGCCAGTCGGGCCTGCTTGAGATCGAGAGCGGCTCCTCTAACGACTGGGACTGCGTCTTCGGCAGCGGCAGCCTTGGCGGCTGAAATGACAGGCGAGCTACTGACTTCAAAGGCTTCGCAGAGCACTGCAATGGCGCGATCGCAATCGGCTACATCCACAGTGCAGCTCACTTTAACTTCTGAGGTCGAGATCATCTGGATATTGATCCCGGCGGCGGCCAGGGTGGAAAACATGCGAGCAGCGACCCCCGGCCGACCGATCATGCCAGCCCCGGCAATGCTGACTTTAGCCATGCGGTTGTCTATCATGACTTCGGCCTGGCTGGTGTCGAGGGGGTTGTCGCGTAGGGCAGGTGCGATCGCAGCCGCCACCGCTTCAGCCTTGGTCAAGTTTTTCTGCACCACCGTAAAAGCAATGTCGTTGGTGTTGCCTTCATGAATTGATTGAATAATCAAATCGACATTGAGCGATTGATCTGCAATCTCGCCAAACAGCCGCCCCGCAATGCCCGGCCGATCGGGGATTCGCAGCAGCGCCACTTTGGCCTGATCAGTATCAAACTCAACCGCATCGACCGGTTGGGCAATCTCCAATCCAGTTAGAGGGCGAGGCTGGGGATTGGGGGCCACTACGCGAGTGCCCGGCTCGTCTGTCCAGCTAGATCGCACTACCAGCAGTACGCCGTAGTTCCGGGCAATTTCGACCGCGCGCGGGTGCAGCACCTTAGCTCCCAGGCTAGCCAGCTCCAGCATTTCATCGCAGGTAATCTCTGCCATCAGCTGGGCCTCGGGCACCAGCCGAGGATCGGTCGTAAGAATGCCGGGAACATCGGTGTAGATCTCGCAGCAGTCGGCCTGAAGCGCTGCCGCCAGAGCCACTGCCGAGGTGTCCGAGCCGCCCCGACCAAGGGTTGTAATCTCTAAATCTGAGGTCTGGCTGATCCCCTGAAATCCGGCCACGACCACGACTTTGCCCTCCTCTAGGTGGCGCTTCACCCGGTCGGGGGCAATTTCTAAAATTCGAGCACGGGTATGTTCAGCCTCGGTGACAATGCCGACCTGCGCTCCGGTTAGAGAAATGGCGTCTTGCCCCAGTTGATGCAGCGCCATGCTAAGCAGGGCAATCGAGATCTGCTCTCCGGTAGACAGCAGCATGTCCATCTCGCGGCGGCTAGGGCGATCGGTTAGCTCATTGGCCAGCTTCACTAGGCCATCGGTCGTTTTTCCCATCGCTGAAACGACCACCACCACCGAGTTACCTGCTTCGACTGTGGTTTTTACCCGCTGGGCAACGGCCTGAATCCGCTCTACCGTACCGACAGACGTGCCACCATATTTCTGGACAATCAGTGCCATGGCTTGTGCCTACCTGTGTTTCCTCACGTAGCGATCGATCCAGGCAGTCTAAACCAAATCTTTAAGATCGATCAGCAGAATTGCTTAATCACTTTAACAGAGCCCGGAACCCCAAAACCCCTGGGGAAGACGTTAACAGAAGACAGTAACCGTATAAGGGCGATTAAACCACTCCTTGCGAGGCCTTTGGTCTACCAGAATAGAGGTTTTGCCTGCTATTTTGTGCCGCAAGATATGGATGTAAGTCAGGGATTTGATTAAGGTTAGTTACAGAAATTCACTTGAGAAGGGGTTATGCACCAAGTTGTGATTGTCGGTGGCGGGTTTGGCGGTCTTTATGCGGCGCAGCAGCTGAGGCATGCGCCTGTCAAAGTCACCTTAATTGATCGGCGCAACTTCCACCTATTCCAGCCCCTGCTCTACCAGGTTGCGACGGGAGGCCTGTCACCAGGGGACATTGCTTCGCCCCTGCGGGCCATTTTGAGCCGTCAAAAAAATACCTCGGTGCTGCTGGGCGATGTCATCGACATTGAACCCGAAGCTAATCAGGTGCGGCTGAAGGATGGCTCAACGGTGCCCTACGACAGCCTGATTGTCGCTACTGGCGTTAGCCACCACTATTTTGGCAACGAAGCTTGGGCTCAGCAGGCTCCGGGAATTAAAACGGTAGAAGATGCTCTAGAGGTGCGCCGCCGCATCTTTTTGGCCTTTGAAGCGGCTGAAAAGGAAACCGATCCAGCCAAACGGGCTGCCCTGCTGACCTTTGTGGTTGTCGGCGGCGGCCCTACCGGCGTAGAGCTAGCCGGATCAATCGCGGACCTGGCCTACCTAACGTTGAAAGAAGAATTCCGCAATATCGATACTGGGGAAACCCGAATTTTGCTGCTAGAAGGCATGGACCGGGTGCTGCCGCCTTTTCCGCCAGAGCTCTCAGCAGCGGCAGAAGCTTCCCTCAAGAAAGCCGGGGTAATTGTGCAAACCCAAACCCTAGTCACCAAAATTGAGGGCAGCGAGGTGACCATGCGCCGGGGCGACTCGGTCGAAACCATCGAGGCTGGCACGATTCTCTGGGCTGCTGGGGTACGGGCCTCTAAGATGGGCTCTGTCTTGGCAGAAAAGGCTGGAGCCCCGCTCGATCGGGTCGGGCGAGTATTGGTAGAGTCTGACCTGAGTCTGCCCGACCATCCCAATATTTTTGTGGTGGGTGATTTGGCAAACTTTGCTCACCAGGGCGACAAGCCCCTGCCCGGAGTAGCCCCAGTCGCCATGCAGGAAGGTAAGTACGTGGCCAAGCTGATCAAGCAGCGGCTGGCCGACAAGCCAACTCAGTCCTTTCAGTATAAAGATGGCGGCAGTCTGGCTATTATTGGCCGCAACTCTGCTGTGGTCAATCTAGGCAAAATCAAGATGTCAGGCTTTCCCGCCTGGCTGCTTTGGGTCTTTGTCCATATCTATTACCTGATTGAGTTTGACAACAAGCTGGTGGTCATGACCCAATGGGGCTGGAACTACTTCACCCGCAATCAGGGATCACGGCTGATTACCGGACGCGATGTTGAGAAGACTCAGACGCCTGCGGCCTCGATTTCCTCTGTGCTGTAGCGATCTTGTTTAGAGCTGGTAGTAGCGTGTCTAGCTTTTTTGTAGGTTAGTGTCGAGCTTGTGAGGCCCAGCAACCGCCTAAAGCTGTTGAGTTTTCGCTTTGCTTGACCCAACCTACAAGACCCAATTTTTATAAGCTAGACACGCTACTACACAATTCTTCGGTGCCGAACCTAACGCAATCAAGATAGGCTGAGAAGCGGTAAGTCCTCCAGCCTCAACCATGTCAGATGCCGTAACCGTCATTGTCAAACTATTTGCTGCTTATCAGGAAGCTTATGGCCAGTCGGAGATTGAGCTGGCCTTTCCTGCCGGGACAACGGTGGTGGCGGTGTGCGATCGCATCCTCACCGACCACCCCGAGCTAGAGCAGTGGCGAGCGCTAACCCGCTTCGGCATCAACCTGCAGTTTGTCGAGCCCGACACCCCGCTACAAGATGGAGACGAAGTGGTGCTCATCCCGCCGGTCAGCGGCGGTTAAGCGTTCAGACTGCCTGCAGCCCATCAGATCTAGCTAAGGGCAAAGATCTCCTCCGCCGAGGTGGGATGGATGGCAATCGTCTCGGTCAACTCCGACAGGGTCAATCCCCGTCGCAAAGCCGGAATTAGGCCCTGGATGATTTCGGCTGAGGCATCATTCACCATGTGCAGGCCCAAAATTTCCTGGGACGCTTTGGCTATCACCACTTTGATCAGCGCTTCTGGCTTTTGGCTGGTCAGCTTGTAGTTCAGCGGCACAAACGTTTCACAGTGAACTTCGATAGTCTCATGCTCTTGCGCTTCGGCCTCGCTCCAGCCAACGCTGGCGATTTCTGGAAAACAAAAGACAGCCGAAGGCACCCAGCGATAAGACACCTCGGTAGGCTCTGGGCCAAATAGGGTTTTGGCAGCGGCAACGCCCTCAGCTTTGGCAACTGGGGTCAGGGGCTTGCGGTTGGTGCAGTCGCCCACCGCAAAAATTGAGGGCTGAGAAGTACGGCTGTGGGCATCAACTGCGATCGCACCCTTTTCCACCTCTACACCCGCCTTGTCCAAATCTAGCTGGCTCAGATCCGGCTTGCGGCCCAGCGCCAGCAAAACCGCATCAGCCGTAATCGCCTCCGAAGAAGCTCCAGATAGGCGCACCTTCTTCTCCTGCCCCTGCGGCTCAATGGCGCTGAGAGCTGTTTCGGGCAGCAAGTTCAGGCCCTGGTCGATTAAGCTTTGATGGACCCGCTGCCGCAAGGTATCATCAAATCCTTCTAGCACCAGAGGATGCTTGTCGGCCAGACTCACCTGACAGCCTAGCAGGTTAAACAGGCAGCCGAACTCGACACCAATGTAGCCGCCCCCAATCACCATAAGGTGCTGAGGCAGTTCCGGTAGCTGAAAGATATCCCTTGAAGTTAGGCCATTTTCAATTCCCGGCAGATCGGGCAAAACAGGCTTGGCCCCTACTGCCACAATGACCTTATCTGCGGTTACTGTTTGATCTCCAACAGACAGGCAATGCTCGTCTACAAACCGCGCATGATGGGGCAAAACAGTAACTCCGGCTTTCTCCAGTCCCTTTGCGTGAGACTGCTGTAGCTGTTCTAGTTCTCCGTGAATAGCGGTTCTCAAAGTGGGCCAGTCAAACTCGCCCGCCAGATTTTTCCAGCCGTAGTGCTTGGCCTGCTGCTGCTGTCTCACAAAGTCGGCAGCATACACCAGAAACTTTTTGGGAATACAGCCCCGGTTGACGCAAGTGCCGCCCAAGGGACCGGGATCTGCGATCGCAACCCTGGCCCCCAACCGAGCCGCCGTTTTTGCCGCCGACAGCCCTGCCGAACCAGCCCCAATTACCAGTAAATCGTAGTCAAACGCCATAAGTGCCCAATCTGTTTGAACCGTGACCCGTTGCCGCTCAATGCGTCTGGTCTCTGTTCAGTCTAGAAAGGCCGTGTTGGCATCTGCTCTGTCTATTGGCTGAATTGAGACGCGGGGGAGAGGGGAAGACGCGTCTCATCCCTACCCGCGTCTTCTATCCCAGCTCCCGCACATAACGCTGCACCAGCAGGTCAACTCCAGTAATGGCAGTGCCCACGACCACGGCAAAGGCTCCTAGGCTCAACGCCTGACGAGCCTCTGTGGGAGAAGCGATGCCGCCTTCGCAGATCACCGGCAGATCCAGCTTCTCCACCATCTGAGCCAGCAGGTCAAAGCCGGGCGGGGTATGGCCGCGGGTTGCAGGAGTGTAGCCAAAGAGGGTGGTACCCACGTAATCGGCTCCGGCTTGGGCAGCTGCGATCGCATTTTCCAGCGTGTCCACATCGGCCATCACGGGCTTGCCCAGTTCCTCGTGGATGCGCTTAATCAGCCCTGATAGAGTCTCTTCGCCGGGCCTAGGTCGCTCTGTGGCATCGACTGCAATAATGTCGGCTCCAGCAGCGGCTACGGCTTGGGCGTGGTGAAATTGAGGAGTAATGTAGACCTCGTAGTTGGGGATGACCCGCTTCCACAGGCCGATAATGGGCGCATTCACCTGTAACCGCACCGCTTCGAGGTGGGCCGGGGTGTCAATACGAACACCTACGGCTCCCTGGTTGACTGCTGCCTCTGCGATCGCGGCAATGATCATGGGATTGTGCAGCGGTGAGTTGACGGGTGCCTGACACGATACAATCAGTCCCCCTTTGAGCGCATCCATACTTAAATCAGCCTCTTCACTTCCTACGCACTCAGATCCTATCGGCAAAGCGCACCCTAGATAGATCCCCGGCTTTTTCTGGGGGGAAGCTGAAAATTATAGCTACGCACCAAAAGCCGGGGCTCTGAAAAAGTTCAAGTCTACGACTACGCACCAAAAGCCGGGATTTAGCCGCTGACATCCTCCTGCACCCCAGATCCCCGGCTTTTTCTGTGGGGAGGCTGAAGACTACGGCTACGCACCAAAAGCCGGGGATCTAGACCTTATCTGCTTATGGTTTGGGGAACCAGGCTTTCCAGGCAGACCATTGCGAGATCAGGTCAGCCAGCATTTGGTAGCCTGGCGTCGCTGGATGGGATCCGTCGCCTCGGTTCACTTCCAGGTGCCACACAGGCGACTGCACTAGCTTTGAGTAGATCTCTAAGTAGGGCACGTCAATCTCTCGGCAGACTTCTGCAAAGAGCTGAGAAAGCGTCTCAATTCGAGCATTATGGGCTTTGTTCCCTACGGGCGGCGGGCCAACCATGAGAACCGGATAGGCTGCTTTGGCGGCAAGCAAAAGCCTACGGGCGCAGGCCACAGAGTCATCAGGGTTAACCCGCGATTTGCCGTTTTCCTCGGCGGCATCGTTTACACCAAAGGCAAATACCAGCCGTCCCTGGCAGGTTTCTGGGAGCCGACAGCTGGCCTCTGCCTGCCAGCGCTGCTCGATTTGTAGGCTCGTCTCGCGTCGCACCCCCAGGTTATAGCTAGTCAGCTCGTGCCCTGCCTTGGCCGCCTTTTGACAGACCCGGCCCACCCAGCCCAGGTATTCCGAATCGCCTGTGCCATTGACAAAAGAATCGCCGATAAAGCAAATGCGAATGTCCAAATGGGGTTCCTCTAGAAATCGTGAGCAGAGTCAGAATGGCTGACTAGGTGAAGTTCTTTTGGCAAGCGTCGGTGGTGCAAAGGGGATATTTGGGGAAGTAGATGCGATCGCGTTTGCCAAATAGCGTATAGCGGTTGTCGCGCACGTATTCGTAGACCTGATCGCCTGTAGGTTTGAGCCCAGGCAGTGCCCGATACGCATTGACAAAAATTGAGCCTAAAGGCATCAGCTGCCCAATCTCTTCTGCCGCAGCACTGCCCTGCCAGCGCCGAGTCGGGTTCTCCGCATCCAGCAAAATCATGCCCATTTCGCAGTCTTCGCTGGTAATACCGTACTGCCCTAGGGTCACCTCATCCTGCATGGGAATATAGCGAAACTGCTGTCCCTGGTCCAAGCTCTCCAGCAGCCGCACCAGGTTGACACAGAGATTGCATTGGCCATCGTAGATAACGTGATACATGGGTTAGGGCGGGGCGAGTTGCGATATTTCCTATTGTAAAGCGGAGCTTAGGGGTGAACATCCAGGCTGAACATTGCTGAAAGTTGCAAAATCAGCAGCGCCTAATTCCCTAAGTCATGATTGAAGTAGGAGAGGAGCGGACAACGTGAAGTTGCCCGTTCTCCGAGAGGTGTCATGGTTCACGCCGACTCTCCAGCCAATCCTCCATTCAATTCTCCCAAGGCTCAATCCAGGCAGACTGTCATCAAGCAGGTTAAGGCGCTGCTGGTAAAGCTCCTGCGCCGCAGTCAAGGATTTATAGCCGCACAGACCTTGCCTCACCTAGCCGATAGAACCTGTAGGGTCTATCTCGGCAAGGCGCATCAGATTCATCAAGCCCGGTGCCGACAGATTTTGCGATCGCAGCTCACGCTCGATCCGATCCAGCTTGGCTATTTTTTGGGCACCTCCATAGGCGACACCGTACTGTCGTGGTTTGAGCGCTTTTTCTACTTACCCGCACCAGCAGATCAGGCAGCTCAAAGACACCTCCTGAAAAATCTGCTCATCCAGATGGCAGAAGACCCAGAGGGTCTGTCCTTACTGAGCTTCATGCGCCATTTTCCCCATACCCTACAGTTCAATCTAGACCAGCTACTCCTCACTGCTGGGGATGTAGAACGGTTGCTCAAAGAAACCGAAACCATTCTTGCCACCCTCCAAAATTTGGCCGCAGCCGAATTGACGATGGGCTTATCCCCAGACTTTTCCCAGGCCCCCGACCTGCGAAAGCCAGGAGCATTCGAAGTTGTGCAGCACACGCTGGTGCTGGAGAGTGAAGAAAGCTCTGCTGGCAGGGAGCTATCCTCCCGGCCAATCCGGGTTCGTTGCTATCAGCCGCAGCCCTGGCCTACCCAGAGCGTGCCCGTAGTCATTCAATCTCACGGGTTAGCCTCTAGCCCAGAAGATCTAGAGGGCTATGCCCGACACTTGGCCTCTCACGGTTATTTTGTCGCCGCGCCCTGGCACGCTGGCAGCGATATGCAGCAGGTGCGAAACCTGCTAGAAGGCAAATCCCAAGACCTTTTTAAGGCTCAAGAGTTTATCGATCGACCGCTAGAGATTAGCCGTCTTTTAGACGGGCTAGAGCAGTGCAACGACACTCAATTTGGCGGCCTGCTCAACCTTCGGGCCGTTGGCGTGATGGGCTACTCTTTTGGCGCTTACACCGCGTTTGCCTTAGCTGGAGCCGCCATTCATTTCGAAACGCTGGAGGCCGCCTGCCGTCTCCCCTGGAATGAACTGAATCTGTCGCTGCTGCTGCAGTGTCAGGCGCTGGGGCTGCCGCGCGGTGCTTATCCCCTGCAGGATGCGCGCATTCAGGCCATTGTCTCTCTCGATGCAGTGGGCAGTGGGGTTTTTGGCGCACAGGGTATGGGGCAAATTCAGGTACCGGCCCTGCTGCTGGCGAGCAGTCGGGATATCGCTGCGCCCTTGGTCTGCGAGCAAATCCGTCTCTTTCAGGGCCTAAAAAACCCTCACTGCTACCTGGGCGTGATACAGGGCAAAACTCACATCAGAAACCTGCAGCGTCTGACCGAGTCTTTAAACCTGCGGGTCAAAATATTGCCCCAAAACGTAGGCACCTGCTGTGAACTCCCCTTTGACCAGTACATCAATGCTCTCAGCCTCGCCTTTTTTAACCAGTACCTGGCTCAAGGCATCGATTGCTTGCCTCAGCTTACTGCTGACTATGCGGCCTATCTCAGTCAGCCTCCTTTTGATCTGTGGCTGGTGAGTTCGGGGTCGTGGCAGGAGATGGGAGAGACACGGGGAGATGGGACGTGAAGGGGGGATAAGGGTGGGGGTTGGTTGTTTGGAGTTTGGAGTTTGAGGGTATGAGGCATCGAGAAGGGCGATTTACGGGTGATGGGAAGCTGGAGCTTTATTACCAGTGCTGGCACCCTGCTGCAGAGGTAAAAGCGGTGGTGGGTATTGTGCCGGGGTTGGGGAGCCACAGTGGGCTGTTTGGCTCCTTGGTTGAGGGCTTAGTGGCTTCTGGTTATGGGGTTTATAGCGTGGATTTGCGGGGGCATGGGCAGTCTCCGGGTCAGCGGGGCCACATTAACCGGTGGGCGGAGCTGTGTTGGGATGTGGGCAAGTTTTGGCAGCTCATGGCGGCGCAAAATCCGGGGGCGCTCTGTTTTCTATTGGGGCATAGCTTGGGGGCTACGGTTGTTTTGGACTATGCTCTGCGGTGCTCTGATGCGTTGCCGGGTGTGGTTGCGATCGCACCTGCTATTGGCCCGGTTGGGGTTTCTCCTATCAAGATGGGCATTGGCAGAGCCTTTTCGCGGGTCTGGCCTCGGTTCTCTTTAGATACAGGGCTTCCAGAAGAGGCCGGTTCTCGCTGCCCAGACTGGGTGGCTGCGTATGCGAGCGATCCGCTACGGCACCGACAGGGTACAGCTCGCCTGGCAACAGAGTTTCTGAATACTGCCAGACGGCTGCGAACGGAGCTGCTCACTCTGCAGGTTCCGCTGCTGCTTCTCCAAGGTAGTGAGGACTCGGTGGTACCACCAGACGGCAGCCGGCTGCTATTTGGGCAGCTCTCTCTTATCGATAAAGAGTACCGGGAATATTCGGGCGGCCTACATGACTTGCACAACGATATTTGTGCTCGGCAAGTGTCTCTAGATGTCGTGAACTGGATCAACCGGCATGTAGAGAACAAGGGCTTGCTCTGCGAGTTGAGTTATCACCAGTAGATAGAGGCTTGCTGTTTGATATCAGCAAGCCTGTGTTCAAAATCCAATAAATCAAAAGCTAATAAAAAGAAGAGAGTTTAAGGCAACTTAGGCAAACTGAAATTGCCTTTGTACAACCCGGTCAAAAGCTGAGAATAACCTGCACCGTATTGCATTCTCTTTACTTTTCGGCGATCCCCTGCTATAAACTCAGCTTTTTTGACCTGACATCTAGCTTTGTAGTGATTTTCGAAATGCCCCATTGCAGCCTGTTACAAAAGTTGTTTGAGATAGTTATCAATTATGGGTGACTAGAAATCAAACCGCTATGATCAATAGTACAAGGCAATAACTCATCATCAAATTGTCGTTGTTTCCTTACTTTTTATAGCTCCTAGAAAGCTCTTTCAGAACCTCTGCGTACTGCTATTCCAGGGATTTTAGAGGCAGCAAATTTATGAAATTATCAGTTTCAGCAGGCAATACTTCTGCTGTAGCTGCTGTGTTTTGAAATAGATACTCACCCCCCAGATATCTATTTAGCTGATTTACCTCATCAGTCCAAAACGGATTTCCTATTACAATCCGCTCTTCTCCACTGTGCTTTTGGTGGCGCTAAGCGCTGCCTAAAAATTTCGTTGTGGACTGTTTTGAGGTTCCCTGAATTGCCCCCGCCTTAATCGAAGCGTACAGGCACTTCTCAACCATGAATGCAATATCAGTCAGTCACTGTGCTGCCTTAGAAGCCGAAAGTCCAATTTTAGGACGCACTCTACCCGCTTTGTTGGATCAGGCTTGCGAGGGCCAGCCTTCCCTGCAGGAAGACCCCGCGGCTCCCCAGCAAACCCTCAATCAGTGGCGTCGGGGCCGATGGCAATCCCTCCCAATCCCCGAATTTCGTCGGGCCGCCGAAGAATTTGCCCTGGGCCTAGAAACCTTGGGGCTGGTTCGAGGAGACCGGGTCGCGCTAGTTATGCACAGCGACACAGGATTTGCGATCGCAGACATGGGCTGCCTGTTAGCCGGACTTGTCGATGTCCCCATCGACCTCACCCAAACCATCGAAAACATCCTATTCATTCTGCAGCAAACCGCCGCTAAGGCCCTAGTCATTTCCAATCAAGACCTGCTCAATCAGCTCATGCCCTATTTGTGGGAGACGCCGGAGTTAGGGAGTGTGGTGTTGGTGGAGATAGAAGAGACTCGGGAATATGGGGATGCGCCTCCGCGTCTCCATATCCCTGCGTCCTCTTCCCCTCACCCCGAATCCTGCCTCCAAATCCCCCGCCTCCTCTGCCAGCAACCGTCGGGATCGCCCTGTCCGTCGCCTTGTCCTCAGTGTGTTCAGCTAGCGACTTTGGCTGAGGTCAGCGCGTGGGGGTGGGAGCGGTGGTCGGAGGCGGGGGTGCGTGGGTTGCGAGATGCGATCGCACCCCACGACTTAGCGACGATTCTCTATATCCCGAGTGAGACTAAACAGCCTAGGGGCGTGATGCTGAGCCATGAGAACATCACGGCGAATGTGCTGGCGGCGTTTTCTAGCTATCCTGACCTGCCGACTGGGCCAGAGGAAGTAGCGCTGCTGTTTTTGCCGCTGACCCATATTTTTGCCAGGGTGTTTCTCTACGGGCACTTGGCCTTTGGGCACAGCATTTACTTCTCGGATGCCAATCACCTAATCAAACATCTGAGGCGGGTGAAGCCGACATTTTTAATTACGGTGCCGCGTCTGCTGGAGAAAGTGCATGAGCGGATTTTGGATCGGGCGCAGCATTTGAGTCGGTTTGATCGGGCGGTGCTGCTGTGGGCCATTAAGCTGGCTCAGCGATTTAACCTAAACCGAACGCCGCACCGTCTGTATGCGCTGCAGCTACAGTTGGCAGATCGGCTGGTGTTTGGCCAGTGGCGAGATGTGTTTGGCGGACGGCTGCGGGCCTGCATTAGCGGCGGGGCGGCGCTGTCGGAGGAACTGGTGCGGTTTTTCTCAGCGGCGGGGGTGCCCGTTCTCCAAGGCTACGGCCTGACAGAGAGCAGCGGCGTGGTCTGCTACAACCGGGGCACAGACAACCGGGCAGGTACGGTCGGAATGCCAATTCCGGGGGTGGAGGTTGCGATCGCACCCGATCACGAGATCCTCATCCGCGCGCCCTTTGTAATGCAGGGCTACTACCAAGATCCGGAGGCGACTCGACAGGCGATTGACGAAGCGGGCTGGCTCCATACGGGGGACTTGGGCACGCTCTCGGCTGACCGATTTCTCACTATTACCGGGGTCAAGAAACCGCTGTTTAAGCTCTCTACGGGCAAATATGTGTCGGCTCTGCCATTGGAGCAGGGGCTGATGAGATCTCCCTTAGTAGCCCACGCCATTACGGTCGGCCTTAACCGAAAGTTCTGCGGCCTGCTGATTTTTCCTAACCTAGAAGCCCTGCGAGTTGGGGCCGAAACCTGGGGCATTGATGCAGGTTGCCCTGGATGGCTCCAGCAGCCGCGCATTGTGGCCCTCTACCAGCCTTTGATTGATACAGCCAATTGCCACCTGCCTTACTGGTCTACCGTTCGCAAGTTTGTCCTAGTCGATGCTGAGTTGACTCAGGAAAACGGTCTGCTGTTGGCAGATGGGCGGGTGAACCGAACAGCAGTGCTGGAGCGGTTTGCCGGGGAAATTGAGGGGCTGTATGGGGGCGGGGAAGACGTGGGGAGGGGAGAACGCGGGGACGCGGAGAGAGAAGGTAGAGGAGTTTGGGGAGACGGGGAAGGGGGAGAAGCTTGTCCAGTGTATGCGAAGTCTTTGATGCGCCATTAGTCCAGTAAGCACTGCATTTTTGAGGGAAACGACCATGTTCAAGCCATTTCGGACGGCGGCTGTCTTAGGAGCAGGGGTAATGGGGGCTCAGATTGCAGCCCACTTGGCCAATGCGGGTCTGACGGTTCATTTGCTGGAATTGCCTGCTCAAAAGGGCAACAAAAATGACTTAGTGGAAGGCGCGTTTAAGAAGGCCCAAAAGCTGTCGCCGCCAATTTTCTACACCCAAAAGGCGGCTCAGCGAGTGATTCTTGGCAACTACGATGAGCACTTTGATCGGCTCGCTGAGGTGGACTGGGTGATTGAGGCAGTGGTTGAGAACCTAACCGTCAAGCAGCAGCTGATGGAGCGGGTTGAGAAGGTGGTCGGCAAGCATACCGTCATTTCTACCAACACCAGCGGCCTGTCTTTACAGGGCATTGCTCAGGGGCGTTCGAAGTCTTTTCGGCAGCGCTTTTTGGGGACTCACTTCTTCAATCCGCCCCGCTATCTGAAGCTGCTGGAGCTGATTCCCACCGCTGATACCGATCCGCAGGTGCTGGAGCGAATGGCGTGGTTTGGCCGCATGTACCTGGGCAAAGGTGTGGTGCTAGCCAAAGATACGCCGAACTTTATCGCCAACCGCATTGGCGTCTTTGTCTCCATGCTGGGCGTGAAAGCGTTTACAAATCAGGGCTACACCATTGAAGAAATCGACACCTTAACGGGGACTCTGATCGGTCGGCCCAAGTCAGCTACATTTCGCACTGCCGATCTGGTGGGGCTAGATACGCTGCTGTATGTAGCCGAAAACCTCTATCCGGCCATTCCCCACGATGAGCAGCGGCACCAGTTCCAGGTACCCGATCTGTTCCGCAAGCTGGTGGAGACGGGCACGCTGGGAGCCAAATCGGGCCAGGGCTTTTACAAGAAGGTGAAGGGAGAAATCTTGTCGCTGAATCCCAAGACCTTTGCCTACGAAGCGGCTCAGCCCATGCACTTGGGCAATCTGGACGGTATTCAGAAGATGTCTAGCCTGCCCGATCGGCTGCGGGCGCTGTACCGCCAAAAAGGCCGAGGCGGCGACTTCTTCCGCCAGTCCACGCTGTCCACGCTGGCCTATAGCGCCAACCGCATTCCCGAAATTGCCGACAGCCCTGCCGATGTCGACCGGGCGATGCGCTGGGGCTTTGGCTGGGAGATGGGGCCCTTTGAGATTTGGGATGCCTTAGGATTCGAAACTGTGGTGAAAGACCTGCAGGCGGCAGGTTTAGCACTACCTCCTTGGCTAGAGCAGATGCGGCAAAGTGGCGCAACCCGCTTTTACCGGGAAGATGGCACCGTTTATATCCCAGGCCAACAATACGTGGCGCTGGATCGTCCCGCTGACGAACTGCATTTGGCAGACATAAAAGCCGATGCAAAGCGCACCCTTTGGCACAACAGCGAAGCCGCCCTGCTAGACCTAGGAGATGGGGTGATGCTGTACGAGTTTCGCTCTAAAGCCAATACCCTCAGCGTCAAGGTGATTGACGGGCTGATCGAGGCACTGGACTGGCTAGAAACCCACGACTACCGGGGCATGGTCATCGGCAACGAGGGGCAGAACTTCTGTGTCGGCATCAACCTGGCCGAGGTCGGCAAGATCGCCCAGTGGGAAAACCTGAATCCGTTTAGTCGCAATCATGGTGCGATCGCAAACCTCCTAACCAAATTCCAAGCCCTGGTGCAGCGCATCTACTATTTCCACAAACCCGTTGTGGCCGCCATTCAAGGGCGGGTGCTAGGCGGCGGCTGTGAGCTAGCAATGGCCTGCCCCCAAGTCGTCGCCGACGCTGAAACCTACATCGGCCTAGTAGAACTCGGCGTCGGCCTCATCCCCGCCGGAGGCGGCCTGATGCGGCTGGCCCGCTGGGCCGCCAACCGAGCCATGACCGATAGCCCCAGCGACATCCTGCCCTGGGTGCAGCAGGTCTTCCAAACCGTGGGCATGGCCAAAGTTGCCAACAGCGCCTACGAAGCCAAAGAACTCGGCTTTTTGCTGCCCACTGCCAAAGTCGTGATCAACAGCGATCGCCGCCTCTACGCCGCCAAGCAGGAAGTCCTCTGCCTCGATCACCTCGGCTACACCCCGCCCTCCCGCGACCCCATCCCCGTCCTCGGCCAACCCGCCCGAGCCAGCCTAGAGCACATGGCCTACATCCTGCAGCAAGGCGGCTACGCCAGCGACTACGACCGCTCCCTTGCCAACCGCCTAGCCTACGTCCTCACTGGCGGCGACCTCACTGTACCCGCCTCCGTAGACGACGACTACCTGCTGCGCCTAGAGAAAGACAACTTCCTACCGCTAATCGACGAACCCAAAACGAAAGAGCGGATCTTGCACATGCTGAAGACGAAGAAGCCGTTGAGGAATTAAGGCAGGGAAAAAGGGGTCTAGGGTTTAGGGTCTAAGGTGCAAGGTTAAGGCAACAGCTTTGTCCGCTTCCCCATCTCTCTCACCTTCCCTCTCTCCTCTCCCCTTCACCCCCTAAACCCTAAACCCTAAACCTTAAACCCTTCACCCTATACCCCTCACCCCCTCCCCTACAGGAGCAAACCCATGACAACCAACGCCTATATAGTCAGCTCCGTCAGAACCGCTATCGGCAAAGCCCCGCGCGGTACGCTGCGCCACATGCGCTCAGATGACCTGGGTGCGACGGTGGTGCAGGGAGCTTTGGAAAAAGTGCCGGGGCTGGTCTCAAACCAGATTGATGATGTGATTATGGGCTGCGCTATGCCCGAGGCGCAGCAGGGCTACAACCTGGGCCGGGTAGTGGCGCTGCGGGCGGGGCTGCCCGATACGGTGGCGGGGGCTACCGTGAACCGGCTGTGTGCTTCGGGGTTGCAGAGCATTGCGATCGCAAACCAAGCCATTCTCACAGGGCAGGCCGAGGCGATAGTGGCTGGGGGCGCAGAGTCGATGAGTCTGATTCCGATGGGTGGGCACCAGTTTTTGCCTAACCCGGAATTGCTGGCTGATATGCCTGCGGCCTACGTCACGATGGGCATCACTGCTGAAAATGTGGCAGATCGGTTTCAGGTTTCTCGCGAGGAGCAGGATGCGTTTGCATTGCGATCGCATCAGCGTGCCCTAGCCGCCCTCAACACCGGCAAGTTCAAAGACGAAATCATCCCCATTACGGTACACGAAACCCAGTACCTTGATGGTCATGCTGTCACTCAAGAAACCCAGTTCGACGCCGACGAAGGCCCCCGCGCCGACACCAGCTCGGAAGCGCTGGCCCAACTCAAACCTGTTTTCCGCGCCAACGGCACCGTCAGCGCTGGCAATTCCTCCCAAATGTCTGATGGCGCTGCTGCAACCGTTCTCATGAGCGAAGCTCTAGTCAATGAGTTGGGCGTGCAACCGCTCGGCAAACTCCTAGGCTTTACCGTCGCCGGAGTGCCCCCCGAAATCATGGGCATTGGCCCCGTCGCCGCCATTCCTAAAGTGCTCAAGCAAGTTGGGCTGACCTTAGAAGACATCGGCCTGATCGAGCTAAACGAAGCCTTTGCCGCCCAATCCATCGCCGTCATCCGTGAGCTGGGCCTCAATGAGGACATCGTTAACGTCAATGGCGGTGCGATCGCACTGGGCCACCCTCTCGGCTGTAGTGGTGCCAAGCTCACTGCGACTCTGCTCCATGAAATGCAGCGTCGTGGTATTCGCTATGGCCTAGTCTCCATGTGCGTCGGCGGCGGTATGGGCGCAGCGGGGGTATTTGAGAATCTCATGCTCTGAGGATGTGGAGATAGGGAGATGAGGGAGATGAGGGGGGTAGGGGAGGTGGGGTAGTTAGAGGAGCCAGGTTTTGGGGTTTTTGATTAGCTGAACTAGGCCGCTGAGGATTTGGTTGTAGGTGCTGTATAAAGCTTTCGCTTGTTCTGGTTCTAAGTATCGGCACTTAACTGCGAACTTTAGCCATACCTGCGTTTCAGCCGACTCAGCTTCACAGTCATTGAGCTTGGCAATAAAAGCTGCTTGGTATCTTCGCTTTCTCCAAGCCTCGGCCATGTTTGCACAGACCGATCGAGAAGACCGCCGCATCTGATCCGTCAGAGAATATCGCTCTTCAACAGGAAAAGATTTTGTCAGTTGAAAAACCTGCATCGCTGCCTCAAAAGCCATCTGGTAAATCACCAAATCCTCATGACTCTTAATCAACCTCCGCTGCCCCACCTCCCCCATCTCCCCTAACTTCCCCATCTTCCTAACCTCCTTAAACTTCCTCTTCTCCCAACCAATTCTTCCCATCCCAACACTCAAACCAAGGAATCCAGCCATGCTTCACCCCACCCTCCCCATCTCCCTCACCCTCCCTATCTCCCTCACCCTCCCCACCCTCATCATCTCCCTCATTGCCCTTGCTTACATCGGCCCACCGCTTTGGCTTTGGACTCTCTACGCTGCGGCGGCCCTGGTTCTCTTCTACGCTCCGGTTCCTCTGTGGATTGCCTTTGCAGTGGTGGCGCTAATATTCAATATTCCAGTCTTGCGGCGGCAGCTAGTCACGGGCTGGATTGCGCTACTGGCAGCGAAGCAGCTGCCGAAGATTTCGGAGACAGAGCGGGCGGCAATTGAAGCGGGAAATGTCTGGGTCGAGGGCGAGTTCTTCACCGGCAAGCCCAACATGCAGCGGCTGATCAACGAGCCTTACCCGGAGCTGTCGCCGGAGGTGCAGGCGTTTCTGGATGGGCCGGTGGAAGCGGTCTGCCAAATGGCGACGGACTGGGAGATTTACCAGCGCAAGGATTTGCCGCCAGAGGTGTGGAAATACCTCAAGCGGGAAAAGTTTTTTGGCATGATGATTCCGCCGGAGTTTGGGGGCTTGGGCTTTTCTAACCTGGCCTATAGTGCGGTGATGGTAAAGCTGGCGTCGCGCTCGTTTACCCATGTGGCGACCGTGGGAGTGACCAACTCCCTTGGCCCGGCCAAGCTGCTGCTGCGCTACGGCACGCCGGAGCAAAAGGCTCGCTATCTACCGCGTTTGGCAATTGGCGAAGAAATTCCCTGCTTTGCGCTGACGGAGCCGACGGCTGGCTCTGATGCGGCTAGTCTAACCTCGCACGGAGAAGTGTTTCGAGGTAAGGATGGAGAGCTGTATCTGCGGCTGAACTGGAAGAAGCGCTACATCACGCTGGGCGCGATCGCAACTCTGCTCGGTCTAGCCTTTCGCCTATACGACCCCGAAAATTTGCTGGGTAAAGGCCACGACTTGGGCATTACCTGCGCCCTGGTGCCTACCGATACGCCGGGAGTGCAGCTAGATCGCCGCCATGACCCAATGGGGGTGCCTTTCTTCAACTCTCCGACTGAGGGGCATGACGTGATTCTGCCAATTGACCACATTATTGGCGGGGTTGAGCAGGCGGGGCAGGGTTGGAAGATGCTGATGCAAACGCTGGCGGCGGGGCGGGGCATTAGCTTCCCTGCCACCTGTACGGGCGTGGCTAAAATGGTTTCGCGGGTTGCCAGTGCCCATAGTGTGGTGCGGCAGCAGTTTGGCCTCTCCATTGGCCGCTTTGAAGGCATTGAGGAACCGCTGGCCCGGATTGGCGCGCTGACTTACGTTATTGATGCGGCTCGGCTCTATACCTGTGGCGCGGTGGATCGGGGTGAACGACCTGCGGTGGTGAGTGCGATCGCAAAATACAGCACCACCGAATTAGCTCGCCAAATCATCAACGATGGCATGGACATTCTTGGCGGTTCTGGCATTTGTCGGGGGCCTCGCAACTTGCTGGCCAATATCTATACCGCTATCCCGATCTCCATCACCGTTGAAGGAGCCAACATTCTCACCCGCACCCTGATGATTTTTGGTCAGGGCGTGATTCGCTGTCACCCTTACATATATGGAGAAATTCAGGCGCTCCAGTCTGCTGATTTGGTGGCGTTTGATCGGCTGTTTTGGGGTCATTTGGGGTCGATTGTCAGCAATAGCTGTCGCAGTGTGGTGCTGAGCTTGACCCGAGGCAGTTTGGTGCGATCGCCAGTGCCGGGGCCAACGGCTGTCTACTACCGCAAGCTGGCCTGGGCTTCTACGACCTTTGCGCTGCTGAGCGATGTTGCCCTGCTAACCTACGGCGGCAGCCTCAAGCGCAAGGAAAAGCTGACGGGTCGCTTTGCCGATATTTTGACCTGGCAGTATCTGGCGACAGCAACCCTGCGACGATATGAGGCCGAATGTAGCCAAGCCGCTGATCTGCCTTTGGTGCAGTGGAGCCTGGAATATGCCTTTGCTCAAATGCAGCAGGGTTTTGAAGGGATCTTCAGCAATCTGGATATTCCCGTTGTGGGGGCTCTGCTGCGTGGTCCTCTGCTGGCCTGGTTGCGGCTGAACCCCATCGGCACGCTGCCTTCTGATCGGCTGGGCAGCCAGATCGCTCAGGCTTTGCAAACGCCTGGAGAAACCCGCGATCGCCTAACCGCAGGCATCTACATTCCTACCAGCGAACAGGAAGCTTTGGGCCGTTTGGAGCAGGCGTTTGGGTTGACTCACCAGACTCAGGCGGTGCTGAGAAAGATCAAATTTGCAAGCCAGGCTGGGCAGATTCCGGCTGGTAAGCCTGAGCATTTAGTCGATCTGGCCTACGAGGCTCATCTGATTACTGACGAGGAGATGGATCTCATCAGCAGAACGAACCTGATTCGTAATGACGCCATTCAGGTGGATGACTTTAGCTTTGAGGAGTATCAGCAGGGCGCATTGACTTCCCCTTTATCCATTGAGGAGGAGGAAGTGGGAGTGTAGTTTGGTTTGGAAAAAGGTGATTGAAAGGGGCGCAGATCCCTGCGTCCCTCTAAGCTCATTAGACGCCAGTAACTGTGGCAACTCAGCCAACCATCTTGCGGTATTGGTTCAGGGAAACGTTATGCTGCGCCATCGGTTACCGTAGTTTCTTCAACTACCGCTGTTGATAGTATCAAGGTCTTCGGGCAACACTACGGGCATCTCTGTACTAACGAATCCAGAAGCATCACGAGTGACGATAGCGTCAACGCTATGCGCCAAGGCACAGGCATACTGCACTGCGTCTTCAAAATCTTCAAAGTTTAACGCGAGAGCCTGTTCTAGTATTTCTAAATCAACTGCACAAATATTTACCTCTGACATAACTTGAGTAATTGCATCTTGAGCAGCTATTTCCCCTGCTACTCGACGAATGATGTAGTAGATATTCGTGATTGTTGATGCTGCGATAAAACCTTCAATTTCTCCAGCAATACGCTCAAATAGTCTTGCTGCATTTTCCACAAAAGGTTCTCGCTCTTGCAGAAAATCAAGAACTACGTTGGTATCAATAAGAATTCGCATTACTGATACTTCTCGGTCAAATAGGTTACATAGTCCTCCTTGGCATTACTCTGACCTGTGGCTGCTGAAGTTTTGGCAATACCTCGTAGCCGGGATAGGTTGCCTCGCTTCGGCTTAGGATTGGCTTCCTGCTTCAGGGATTCTAAAAGAGCTTGTACCAACTGCCAGCGAGCGTCAGTCGAAAGCTGCAGTGCTTGTCTTTGCAATTCTTGTGGTGTCATTTGTCCGGAATATGCGGGCCTGCTGTCTACAATTGTAAATCTTCAAGATTTTGAAGACTCAGGAACAGAAGGTAAGCTAACTCCTACTAGAGGGCTTACTCTTCGGCCACGCTTCTACCAAAAGCTAGGTAAGCGATCGCAACCCTGCCTACACCTGCACATCCTTGTAAATTCACTCGATTGAGCACTCAAAGCCTAGGCCCACAGGGGTAATCGTGTCCCCTGCCTGACGCGGAGAGTATAGCCACGTTCGTCCTTCGCCTTAGCGGCAGGCCTCTACCCACATTGCCTCAGAGTCGATAGCTTGGCTTAAGGGAAAAAGTTTAGGGAAATGAGGGGAGGGTGCGATCGCAACTTGCTTAACTGCGATCGCACCCTCTCCATCCTGCTGAGCAATTACCAATCTTCGGATACAGGAGCCAGCATCATTAGTTCTGAAACTTCGTCATCGGCAATAGCGGGCCGCACTGTTTCCAGAAGTTCAGGATACTGGTCGGCAAGCTGTTCTTCGGTGAGGCTGGCACTCAAGACTGCGCCTGCTTCGTCGGCAATGGTGTAGCGGTAGCCAGCCGGGGCAGAGGTAATGGTGACGGTGCGATCGCGCAGTGCCAGTTGAGCCACAACTGGGTAAGTATCAGCTACGGGCGCTTCGCTGTCTGCCTGCCCCAAGCCTGCCAAACTAACTATTGATGCTACTGCCAGTAAGCTTGCTACGATAAACCGCTTCATCAGACTGACCTCACAGGACTGAAGTACGCCTACAGTTTAACTGATCTGCCAAGTGCTACTGGGTTCAGCTTTTGCCACGAACACCTACCGACAACCGCTATTTTGTCCGCATCAACGCAATGTTAGCTAGCTCAGACAGAAGGACGATTCAACCAGCTTGCTATCGGCCCTTCCAGTTGCACCTGCTATGAGAATCATGGGAATTGCTGTTAAACCTTGTACTCATACCTTGCTACAAAATAGGGCCCAACTTGGCGATCGCTATGATGCCGGAACCCAAAGTTTTCATAAAATCTTCGCAAACGTAGACGATCTGCGGCACAGTCTAGACGTAGGAAGCTTTTATCTAAATCTTGGCTCTGCTTGACGGCCCACTTCATTAGTTCTGTTGAAACGTTGCTACCCGCAAAGCACCGTCGCACTGCCAGCCGATGAATGAATGCTGAATCTTCTTGAGGAATATCTGGCCAAAACATTAAGTCTTCAAGCTGAAACTTAACAGCTCCAGCGGGCTCGTCTTCAACAAAAGCCATGTAGAATAAGCCCGCTTCAACGTCTTGGCGAATTGCCTCTGGAGAAACCTCCTCCTTCTCCCACAGCGTCATGTTTTGCTGTTTGAGCCATGAAGCAGCTTCGTCCAAAATATCTGAAACCGCTAACAGGTCATTTGGAGCCGCTTGACGCACTGAAATAGATAGCATCTGCATAAGATCGACTTAAAGCACCAACAAGCGAATTTTCAATGGCGTCTCCACTCTTAACTTAAAGTAGTCTAACTAGAGTTAGATTGGATTAAGGTTTTGAGAAACTCAACAACTCCTTAAGATGTTGGGTTTACACTTTGTTTAATCCAATCTACACAATGCTGAACTAATTCATGCTCTGTTTTAGTTTGAGGATTGGTTAGGTTTCAGTTTGTGATTGAGGTGATTGTTGTTTCTTCCAGTCGTCGGTCAGTAGACCTGCAAAACCCCAATCTTCGTCTGCGATTTCTTGAATAACGATATGCGTATGCTCTGGCTTCTTTCCCAAGATACGCACAAGGGAAGCGGTCACCTCTTGGACTAGTTGAGCCTTTTGTTCCCTCGTAGCACCTTTTGTGATCTGGATATTCACGTATGGCATGGGAATTCCTCCGTAGGCGTTTAACTCGCAAAAGGTTTGATGGTGTCGGCGAAGACTGAACTCAAGCCACCTAATTGAATCGTTGCTTAAATTGAATGATTTTTTTGGCAGCTCGTTCAATGTCCAAGCGGGCTTCTAGGTGTCTATTTTGGAGCATAAGCACCTCTAGTGTAAATGACTTGAGCCGTGGATAATATTTCGTGGCGGCGAATGGGATTTTGGCTTCGTTCGATTGCCCGTTTACTCACCAAATCCACTTTGCGCTGCAAGATTGCTTCTAGTTCTTGTTGCATGCGGATATGGTCGAAGAGGCTCCAATCAGCATCGGGGCTAAAGGCGATTAGAAGATCAATGTCGCTGTGATTATGAAAGTCGTCTCGCAGAACGGAACCAAAGAGAGACAGTTCGGCAACCGACCAGCGATCGCAAAAAGCTGAGATTTTATCTTGGGGCCAAAGAATTGGTAGAGAAATCATATGAGCTTGGAAGTACTTCTCCGAGTCATGTCGTCCGACGCTCACGGATTAGACCCTCGGAGATCTTCTTGTCATTAATTCTATTGTTCTCATAGTTGCGCTGCCTATGCTCTAGTTATAATCTCGTAGGATGTGTTAAGCAAAGCCGTCACGCATCTTGAAACCGAAGCTTAATGCGTTACGCTAGCGCTAACGTATCCTACTGGACTACTGCGACGGGCACGCTTTGCTCTGCCCATCCTACGAGATCTACTTTCCTATGCCCGTCACCCACAGCCCCGCCGGATAGGATCAGCTCCAGCAAAAATTGAAGAAGCCTAACGCCTAGAGGCCAGAGTTTTCCCGATGGATTTCTAGATAGTAGCCAAACGTTATGTTGACAGCGCTAGATGTTAATTACGGATTATTCAGCTCAACCCAAGCTGTGACTTGGCTTTCAATAGTGTGCATCTGCATTGCATAATCATCTGGCCATTTATCAAAAGCTTTACTCTTTATTTTTTCTAGTATGTCAGGTGGCACATTAGGGTTTTCATATTCTGATACTTGAGTGATGGCCTCAAACTGCTGATTTATGGTATAAAGTTGCATCTCAAAGTCATCTGGCCATTTCTTAACCGATTTATTAAATACAATTTGAAAAAGCTTATTGGAGCCAACTTGAGATTCCAATTTTTCAATGTTTAGGTAGGCTTCGGTTTGATTATCCAGCACATACTTCTGCATTGCAAAGTCATCCGGCCATTTACTTGTGGCTCTAGCTCTTATTATTAAGTTGATTTCATTTGGGATTTTAGTCATTTTGGCAACTTCCTCAGTTATCTAACTAGTATTTCAGCGGCAAATATGACGTCTAATACCGGCATATAAAGTGTTGTCTGGCCAAGCCGAAGTTTAATAACCCGATATGAAGTATTAGATGCCATTTCTGGTATTTAATACCCGTCTCATCGGAATCAACTGTCAAATTTGACGTTCAATACCTCTTTGGCTCGAAGTTATCTGTTAGATTTGCTGCCTGACACCCCTAATTAGGGGTATTATCTGTCAAGCTTCTGGCCCACGGCTCCAAATTTTAGAATTGGTATAGCTTCTGAAATCCCTGGCTGAAGGGGAGAACAACCAGGGATTCAACTACAACAACGGGGGCTAGCGTAACTGCCGGTAACGGAGCAGGTAGCTAAACACCTCTCCCTGCTCTGGCGTAATCACAATCCCCGACTCTGGAATGGTGAACAGCTTGCTCCACTGGAGTTGCTCGGCATAGTTCAGCAGGTGCAGGTGATTAATCGCGCCGCGCACACCTTCGGGTGAGCCGATGATGATATGGCGCAATTGCTCTCGCCCTAGCTGTGCAGGCGGCTTTGCAAGGATGAGGGGACTGGTCGCCTCGCCTTGGCGGGCAGACGATAACAAGTAAGGTAAACAGAGCATTTTGGGATTCTCCCGAAACGGTAGGGTAGGAAATCCCAAAAACTTGGCCGCCCCAGACACACGCAGTTCAGGGCGGCCACGGGTAAAATTACCCTAGCCTCCGAGACAGCTACATCCTGTCGAAGGGGTCAGCTGCTGGTTGGAGGGCCTAATCTCCTTCCAGTAGCGTTCGACCAAATTTTTGGGTGGACAAGCTGCACGCACACAGCTATAAATCAGGAATCTACCCTATCTAGCCCTGCGAAGCAAGTCTAATTTGCTACAGAGCCTCCACACCATTTTGAACCTCAACCATTGACTGCTCACTAGGCAACGCTTAGCGGCTATCCGTCTTGGCAAAAATTAACATCCTTGTCAGCACCCTTAAGAGCCGACTTCTAAACAGAATCTTCCGCTAGCCGACGTAGCATGAAATGAATCAGCACCCCGTAGATCATAGCTAGATATAGCTCAAAAGTTAGAGGAAAAGACAAGGTTAGGCTTCTAGACTGATGGCACGAATGTAACATTTCCTTCTTCAGAGGGTCTTCGCAAGTCTGCTAATGTTACAGGGTGAAGAAATTTGCCCAATTCATCATTCGATCCAGTAGCTATTTAATCAAGTTGAGGAATTTACTATGGCAACGAGCATCTTGAGTAAAACAATTAAAGCTATTGGGCTCAGTCTGCTTTTAGGATCATTTGTTTTTGGTTCAGTTGGATGTGAAGCAGGCACCGAACAGGAAGGCGTCGGTGAAGAAGAAGGCATTGGTGAAGAAGAAGAGGAAGAAGGAGAAGAGGAAGAAGGAGAAGAAGATTAGCTGCTCATAGTTAAGAAGCTTAAAAGGTCTTCATTAATGCAGTTCAAAGAGGTTGCTCTATCACTGGGGTAGAGCGACCTCTTTGAATTAGTCACTACAGAAAGATGGCTCATGGCACGGAAGTGTAAGTTTTCTGCTGGTTACTTGGGCTGATTTAACGAAGAATCAGGGGTTTCAGCCGTAGCTTACACAAAAACCTGGACATTCCCCATGGCACTCCAGACATCCGACAACTCTACTGAAGAAATCTACGCTCCTGTGCTTTACCAGCTTTAGCTCCTCTTGAGAAATCAGCTCTGAGAACCTTGAGTGGACAGTTAAATAAGGTCTATTACATCGGCAATACGATGTTGCGATCGCACATCACACCCTTGCGACAACCAGATACCTTATGTCGCAACCTCTACTCATTCTGTAGACACCCCAATAGGCTCTGTCGTCAATACACAAGACTCTCAGCATAGAGCAATACTTTATTTGCACAGCTCTTTATGCCATCTGCTCAATGCACAACAGCATAAACGTTGATGCATATCAATAAACAACGCATTGACAGAGCCTATTCACCCGCTTCAAGCCCCTAGTGCATCAACGTTTCAGCATTTGCCTGAGCTGATTGGTAAAGGCATCCCCGCAACATCTTCTCCGCTACTGTTAAATTGCTTTAGCAGCAGGGCAACTTAAATCAAGCCGGAGCGGCTAGTTTGCATCCTGGCAACCCCCTTTGCTCAGCCCAAAGATCTTTCTGCATTTCCAATGCTCAAGTTAGCTTGGGGCAATTTTGGGTTTCCCCACAGGGCCGCCTTCCCCCTGAAACTCAATTTCAGCAGATGCAGCAGACCATTGAACACTCCAAAACACCATCAAAAGAGGTGCTTTTTTTATGGCAATCGTCAACATCACCCGTCGCCTACCTGGCAAAGTCATTGAAGCCGATATCAACGCACTCAATGGCCTCGGAACCGTCACCAAATACATCCCTGTTCGCAGCGAAGCCACACCCGAAGCGCTAAAAGACGTTTATGAAACCATGTTGGCTAAGCAGCAGAAAGAAACCGAGCTAACCGTTACGCTCAAAGCCGCCGCCGATGCCGTTCGTCAGGCCGAGTGGGATTTTCACAATGCTGTTTTAGCCATGAAAGAATCCATCAAAGGCCAGTTCGGCCCAGACAGCGACGCGGCTCAAGCCGTTGGCTACAAGAAAAAGTCAGAATACAAGCGTCGCCGTCGCCGCAGTGCCTAGCAATCGCTGGTTCAAAGCCTAATAGTTTCCCCAAGGCTCGTGAGGTGACTCATGAGCCTTTTTAAGGGAGGCGTCATCAGTCAACATCGGAGGAAAACGGCACTACCAATAAGGTGGAGCTGTACTGGTTGCGAACATCAATGGAGACAACAAGCACTGGACGTTTTTTAGTATCGCCGCCTTGGCGCAGTGCTTCGGAAAGATAGATCGTGCCCTGGTGTGGGAAGGAAACCGTTGTCATCCTGGCTCAGTACCTGCCTAGGGGCTTTCATCATCCCAATGTTGGAGGGCTGCATCTTGGGTCTCTTGTGCCCAAGTTTCCTCTTCCTGGATATCGCTTTGGGGACGGTCTTGATAAAACTGGCGCAGTTGGGCCTGAATCTGTTGGGCACGCCATAGCCGTAGGGCTGCTTCAATCACGGCAGAGCGATTGTCTGAGAATTGGTCAATGGCGTCGAGCAAGTCGGCGTCAATAGTAACGGAGACGCGACGTTTGTTGGGTGCGTTTGCCATGAATACAGAAGCTACAGGGAAGCTACCCACAGTTTGTATTACTTTTCATATTACGCGATATGCCAGCTTCCCCTTCAAACGCTCATCACTGATAGACAAACAGGCGCTTGGCGGCGCGGGTAAAGGCGACGTAGCAGAGCTGATTTCGTTCAATTACATTGCGGTTAGTAGCCATCGACGGCACATCGACAAACACATCTTGAAACGTCGAACCCTGGCTTTTGTGAATGGTTAGGCTGTAGGCGTAGTCCACTTCATGGAAGAGCTGCTTGAGTTCCCAAAACTCAGTCCAGCGCTTTTCCTGGGCAAAGGCATCGAGCTTAAGCCGGTACTCAGGTAGCCCAGTTTCGTGGAGCACTCGCAGCAGTCGCTGTTCTCGCTCCTCGGTTTTGACCTCCAAAAACCATACAGGCCAAGAGCCAGAATAGCCTGCGGCGGCTTCTATCACTTCGCATTCGGCGGAGGTGGGCAGCACAACGGCTTCGTCTTCCAAGCAGGGGTTGATGGCAATCAGCCGCTCTCCTGACACAAACCGCTCGATGGTGGCTCCGTAGATGGCAGAGCGAATTTTTTGATTGAGCTGGTTGACCCGTCGGTTGGTGTAGGCCAGCGCTCGCACTTGGTCAGAGTTTTTCTGGTAGGCCTTGCTGGTGAAGGCTTTGAGCATGAGCGCTTCCCACTGGGGACGACGACGAATGACAAAGCAGCCTTCGGTGCGATCGCAATTCACATCCGTCCCAAAGTGAGGAAAGCCATCGCGCTCCAGGTTGCGCCGGATATCTTCAGCCAGCACCCCAATCGCGCCGCCGTAGCGCACCACTTCAGTTAGGTCTGAGCGCTGGTAGATCTGGCGAAAACAGGGAGACTCGGGTTCGCCTACCGGGGGGAGCTGAGCCGCATCGCCCACAAACAGGATCTGAGTGCGACCGTGCAGCGTTGAAACCGCACTGACCAGCAGTTCCCACATTTCCTGATTGATCATGGAGCACTCATCCACAATCACCAGGCGAAAGCGGTCGATCTGGCTGGCCTGCTTGCGGTCAGACTGAAAAAACTGTTTGCCTGTCTGCTCATCGATCACAGGCTTGAGGGCCAAAAGCTGGCAGCAGGTCATGCAGTCGATATCCAGCCCCCAAAAGCTGGCCATTCGATACAGAACCTTAGTGGCTTTGTTGCTAAAGGCAGTGAGCACGACTTTGCGGCGGTCACGCTGCTGCCGCAGGCGGTTGAGCAACACCTGGAGGAGCGTGGTTTTGCCAGTGCCCGCATAGCCGGTGAGCAGATAAAGCTTTTCGTCGCTATTCACAAACTGCTCTAATGCTTGCAGGGCAACCCACTGTTCTTGAGTGAGCGGCACGCCAGGCAACACCTCTGGAATGTCTGAGGTGACAGGCGGCAATGCTGGCGTCAGGGAAGGGGCTGGCTCCATGCCTTAAGCATAGTGCCTCCCAAGATGGTTCGCGTGTACCTACCCAGGAGAGTTGTGATGGTTGTTCGATTTTCTAAAGTTGCGCTGGTGGCGGCGATTGGCCTGCTGGCGCTAGTGATTACCGTGAACAATCTTCAAGACCCGTCATCAAACTTTCTCTACATCCAGCACGTCATGAGCATGGACACGACGTTTCCCGATAATCGGCTGCTGTGGCGGGCGATTACGGCTCCTACAGCCCACTGGGCAGCTTACGGGGTTTTGGTCGGGACAGAAGGTGCGATCGCAACCCTGTGTTTGCTGGGAGCTTTTCAGCTATTAAAGGCAGTGAAAGAGCCCGCTCAGGCGTTTGATCGGGCTAAGGGAGTTGCGATCGCAGGGCTTACTCTGGCCTTTTTGTTTTGGTTTGTCGGCTTTATGGTGGTGGGCGGCGAGTGGTTTGCCATGTGGCAATCAGAGATTTGGAACGGTCAGCAGCCCGCCTTTCGCTTCATCGGCTGCGTGGGCCTTGTGCTGCTGTTTTTAAACGCTGCCGAGCAAGATTTGCAGCGCTAGTCGGGGCAACCGTTTCCAGCCTTGAAAAGGAAAAAAGCCTTGGAGGATGACTCCCAAGGCTTTCATTCTGGCTTAAATCTAATGGGTGCAAACCCGCTTGGACAAGGGTTCGCTGAAAAGCGTTAGGCAATCTGCTTCTTGCGAGTTGCCCCAAAGCCCACGGCCCCAACTGCAAGCAGGCCCAAGACCGCAGCAGGTTCGGGAACAGCAGCAGCGTCGTCAAACTCAATCTGGCCGCGAATTTCGCCCGGTGCTGCAAACTCTGGCGTATTCGAGTGCAGGTTGAAGTAGTACTGCCCCGCCAAGAATCGCTCATAGACCACCGTGGGATCGACTCCGGCGGCAACGACTTCATCAGAAGTCCAGTTGCCCACGATAGAGCCGCTGGTTGCCCCCAACGGCGGGCTGTCTAAATCGTGAACCACCGGGCCAGTCTGCTGAGTGGGAGGCAGCCCCATCGGCATGGCTGCCACGTGGATGTGGGCCAAAATCAGTTCAGCCGACAAGTCTGCAAAATCGAGGCTGTAGGTAAACTCCCAGTTGTCGGGGTCGCCTAGCAGAGAGCCAGTCGCCATACCAGTCGCCGGACTCGCGTTCGGAGGCACCTCGTTACTACCGCGCAGTTGCGTAGTGTAGGCAAAAGAAGCAGCCTCCGCTGTCATGGGCAGTAGCACAGCCGTAGCTCCTGCCACCAAAGCCGCTGCCAATCCTGTTTTGATCATCGTCAATCCTCAGGCTTCGTTTGCTGCAAAATTTCGTACCAGGGAGCCAGTCTCCTAAAGTAGATACGTGCGATCGCAGCAATCGGATTGGCAAATCTGCATATTTTTTCCGGAGGGAGACGCGCTCCCCACCATCAGGGCGTTTCAAGCGACTCTTGCCCTGCCCCAAGCCGCCCTAGTTCAAACAGCTCTAGCAGCCCCACTGTGCCCACCAAAAAGGTATAAAAGCCCCAGCGCACAGGGTCTTCCTGCTTTTTCGCGGCATATACCGCTGCAACTACCCCTTCAACCGAATGAGCAACAAGGGCAAAGCCGCCCAACCACAGCACCGGAATCAAAAAGCCTGGTAAGGTACGACCCGCCAGCGTAGTATAGAGCGCCCAACCTTCTAGCCCTACAGCAGTAGGAATCAGAACTGTCGAGAGCCTTTTGATCAAGGTAGAAATAGATTTTTTCATTCTCGCTTAGCAGGGTAATAGCTGAGTTAAACCGCTATTATCTCGCAAATTTCAATTTATCCCTGAGCGACTACTGTCTGGCTCAGAACATCCTCTAAATAACTCTGCCAAAGGAATGATGGAGCATCTCTTTACACTTCGCAACATGTAATGAGAACGATACAGGTTAGCTCACAACGACCTGAACTAATCTGAATTATTTTTGTTAAAACCGCAGCGAGAAATCATGGTAGGACAAGCACAACAGCAATCATTTCTGGACAAAGTCATAGCGCGGAGTAGTTTAGAAACGGTTAACGAAGCCGAACGCGCAACGAATATCGTGTTCCGAATTTTGCGGGACATGATGTTGAACAAAACAAGCAACCAAATTGAAGCAGACCTCAAAGAAAGAGCGCCTGAATCTGAGCAAGATGTCGTAGATCTTTGGCAAGATCCCAACGTGATGGTTGCTTTCTTCAGCCGGATTAGTCCTGCGCAAGACCTGCATATTAAGCCAGGAACTTTTATGCTGCGCCTAAAGCAAGAGGGAGCATTACCGGAAGGGGTGGCTCCTGAAGAAGTTGCCGGGGCAGTGTTCTCAGCTACAAAAGAAATCTTACCTAAAGAACGAAATCAGGAAATCGCTACGCGGCTTCCCGGTGAGATTCGGCAAATTTGGGAGCAGGCTTAGACACTCTCAATCACTTAAATACTCTCACTTAGAGATCAGTGCAGTGCATTGATCTCTTTGGCCTTGCCGCTAAAGTTACCGGGGTCATAGAAATAGCGTTCATGAATAATGCGACCCTCTTTCCAAGTCTGTAGCCCCAACTCCTCAATGCGGATACGGTAGCCATCTAACGTTGTAATTTCAATGTGCATTTCAATGACGGAGCGACCGTCTAGGGGATGGGCTTCACTAAAGCCATCTACCAGCACAGCGCCGATCTTGAATTCATGGATTTCCTGCACATTTGCATTCATCTGTCGCTGGCGCTCAATACTAAGAGCACGCCCTACTCGAGGCGGTTGCGAGTTCTCTTGTACGACTACATTTTCGTCATAAAAGTGCTCGTAGCTTTCTTCTACTGTTGGGTTTGTCTTCTGAAAATCGAGCATTTCTTGCACCCGTTCACGCAGATTCATTTTTCTCTAATTGTCCTTCTATAGTTTGACCTGTTAAACCAGTCGTATCACCCGCTCAAGACATAAGCGCTTATGTCAGATCAAAAATGGTGTGTTCTTCAGTCAAGAAGGCACGCGACTTTGAGAAGTCAGCAAAATTAGCTTCATCAGCAACGTATTGTTGAGCAGCTGCAATGCCTTCGGGAGAGTTTACCCCTGCTAAAAATTCTTCCATGCTGTCCCACCAGATTTCTGTCACCCCATCGTAGGGCAGTGGCTCTAGCCCTCGTGATTTAACCAGTTCAGCATTAATGGGCGTATCTAGTCTGTGACTCTGAATATACTTTTTGGCCCGAATGGTCTGAGCTAGGCTACGGATGAGGGCTCCATGCGTCTCCCGCCAGTAGGTGCGAAACTCTGCGTCTGATAAATCAGACCGTTTGCAAATGCAGTAAACGAACTTAATCATAGCAATGGTTGCAGGTGAAGTGATTTCAGACCTAAGCGGCGCGATCACCTTGGCATAAGCTGCTTTTAGCCCAGCGTAGATTTTGACGCTCTGCCAAGCTCGCCAATTCTATAAATAGCTAAAAACCTTTTCTTGCGGATTCTTGCTCTATTTTGTGAGGCTCCTGCCTCTTCAAAGAACTCGGTGTTGCAGCCTACCTGCGATCGCACATTCAATAGCCTGGCGGCAGCTGAAAATCCCCCACCAGCTGATCGAGTTCTTGTGCGATCGCAAGTAGCTCCATCTCTCGCCAGCGCTTGCCTACAATCTGCATCCCAATCGGCAAACCCTGCTGTGTCTGCCCAATAGGAATCACTACTGCAGGATGACCGCTCAGGTTGAAGGGCATAGTGTAGGCACCGTTCGCAACGGCATGGGGATATTCTTTGTTGTTAATCTCAACCGCAGTCCAGGCAGGGCGGTGGGTAAAGGCAGGCGTTGCAGCCACGGGAATGAGCCAGGCATCCCACGGTTCCAATGCGGCATCGATCTGGGCTGTCAAGTGATCTTGCTCAGTCAGAGCTTCAAAATAACCTTTCAAGCTAGGGTTTAATAGCTCAGGCAGCAGGCGGCTGAAGTCTCCCAGCTTTCGCAGTTCCTTATCGCCTTGAGTTGCAGTGCGATAGATTTGCTTTGCACTGCGCTGGAGATTGTAACGGTCAACGGGCTGGGCGTGGATATTGATGTAGGCGGCCACTTTCCCATACAGACCGAGAATGTGATGCAGATCAAAGTCTGGGGGCCGCCAGCGTTCAACTTGAGCCCCCGCTTGGGTCAGCATTTGAGCAACACTCTGCATTGCAGATCGAATATCGGTAGCCACTGGAACCTCGGCCCATTCGTCAGCCCAGGCCAATTTAAGATGCGCCAGTGTCTTGCCAGAAGGCGAATCAAGCGGCACGGGTGGAACATCAGGGCGACGCGGATCTGCCCCTGCAAGCAGCGAAAAGCAGAGGCGAATGTCTTCGAGCGATCGCGCAAAACATCCCACGGTCATCATTTGCCTCAGACAGTAGGGCATTCCCGGCACCTCAGGAATCATGCCTGCCGTGGAGATGCGCCGATCGGTTGGCTTGAGGCTATAGATTCCGCAGAAGTGAGCAGGTTGACGCACAGATCCGGCAATATCATTCCCGATGTCTAATGGAGAAAGTCCGGCTGCGATCGCAGCTGCGCTTCCCCCCGAACTACCGCCCGCTGTATAGCCGAGATTCCAGGGATTGTTCACCCTCGGAAATAGGGAATTGGTGCTCTGAAAATCGCCCGCCAGCTCTGCCAGGTTCGTTTTTCCAAGGATGATGGCCCCTGCAGCTCGCAGCCGAGCCACAGCCGTCGCATCAGCCTGAGGAATGTAGTCTTTTAAGGGGATGTAGCCCGACGTGGTGCGGAGCCCTGCCGTTTCAAAGATATCTTTGATCGTGATTGGGACACCGTGCAACGGCCCCCAAACGTCTCCTCTAGCCAGAGCTTCATCAGCCTCTTGTGCCCTGCTACGAGCGCGGTCTTCATCCAGGGTGCAAATCGCATTCAGCTTTGAGTTGTGCTTGGCAATCTGGGTCAGCAGAGCCTCTAGAACTTCGACCGCAGAAACGGTGCGATCGCAAATCATCTGAGCTAGCTGATGGGCCGAGGCAAAAGCGAGGTTAGTCATAAGCATCAGCCAATGTCTTTGATAAGGTTAATTGTATTCACTTTTAGTTAACTGAGTTAACTAATTTACCTATGGGGCGTCCAATCAAAGAGAAATCTCTGACGCAGCAGGATGTAGTAAACGCTGCGATCGCATGTCTCGACCAGGAGGGAGAAGCTGCTCTAGGCGTAAATCGAGTTGCCCGAGCCCTGGGCATTAAGCCGCCTGCTATCTACAAACACCTCGATGGCAATACCGGGCTGCGCAGAGCCGTTGCCCTAGCAATTTGGCGCAGTTACCTATCAGACTGCAAGCAACAAACCGCTGGCATCACAGAGCCCGACGCCTTGCTTCGAGCAGGAGCCCAGCTAACCCGTAATTTTGCCCAGCATCATCCGGCCCAGTATGCGGTGATGATGCACTACCAGATGCGGCCTGCCGACCCCGAAGAAGCGGAGATTATTAAGGAGTCATTACAGTTTCTGCAAAGGTCGCTGCAGCTATATGAATTAAATGACGATGCCCTCATCGATATCATGCGCCTGGTCAACGCTGCAGTTTATGGGTTCATCATGAGGGAGCAGGCAGAATTAATGACGCTCAGCCGATCTTCAGATGCCAGCTATAAGGTCATGCTAGATGCGCTGCTAGTTGCGATCGCTCATATTCGGCAGCAGGCTACTTAACGGCTTAAGCCAACGCAGCAATAGACAAACATTTATAAAGTTAAGGCTCATATAAAGTTGAGGCTCAAATTTCCCGATACTGCTGTCTTTGATCACTAGCTGGGCGAAACTGAAGCTATTAATACCCGTCAGTGCATCGCCAGTTCGCCTGTAGAGTCGCAACTTACTCCACCTGAAAGTCGATTTCAAGGTTTTTACTATGGCTCAGCACTTCAAGCAACTTTCAAAAATTGCAGCGCTCACTTTGATGGCTGTTGTGAGTTTAGCTGGCGAGGCAAGCGCCATCGAGCCTCAGGATATAAAAGCAGGATTACTGGCCGATATTGCCTTTGAGTACGCCGAACTAGGAAAATCTGAGCGGTTAAACGAAGTTCTAGATCAGGCGCTTCGCTCAACTAAGGCGATGGATTTTCAGTGTTATCAGGGCAACGCTTTAGCCAGAATTGCAGGCAGCTACCTTCTGGTCGGGCAAGACGATCAAGGAAAGGCGCTGTTAGCAGACGCGATTGAAACTGCCGTACGCCAAGAAGCAACCGGCTGTAGCAGCAGCGCCACGTCTCCTACAGAATCTCTAGCCAACCGGGCCAGAGAGTATGCCGAGGACGGACACCTTGACCTGGCAATTGAGCTGAGCAGTGGATTGGGAACTCCCCTGCCCCTGACAGAGCTAGCGGGTTATTGGGTCAAAGCGGGTCAGTCTGAACGTGCCACTGAGCCGCTAAACCAGGCAATTACCCTGGCCCAGAGCATAGACAATCAGTACCACAGAAGTCAAACGTTGACTTACATGGCCCATCGGCTCAAGACAGAGGGCCATACGGAGTTGGTGCCGCTGGTACTAGAGCAGGCGCTAGAGAGCAGCACCGCCTCTGATCTAGCCCCGTCAAGCGAAGCAGCCTCGCTGCAGGTTTCTTCGATGCTTCAGATTGCTCGGGAATTTGCCGCCACTGGAGCAGAGCCACAGGCACTCGCAGTGCTCGATCAGGCTGTGCCCAAAATCCAAACGCTCTCAAGCCAACCTTTTCCGCTTGATCGGATTCAGCATCAGGTTGACGCAGCCATTCTATATGGTGAGCTAGCCCAGGAAGCTAAGGCTAAAACCCTTTTGGCTGAAACCTGGACCGAGGCCAAGACCCTTGTGAGCGACCCAGCCCTTTACCATGGGAATGCCGTGAGCAGAGTTGCGGAGGGATATGCCAAGCTGGGCGACTTTGAGCAGGCGCTGCAAATTGCGGAAACCATTGAGTCTGGGGTGGAGCGGGAGGTTGCCTTCCAGCAAATTGCGCTCGCACAGGCCAAGGCAGGCAACTCAGAAGCCGCCGTAGAACTGGCGCAGAGAAGTGGCAGCCGCCGCAACACAGCGCTAGTTGAGATTACCCGGTACTATCTCATGGAAAAACAGCCCGAGCAAGCCTGGGACTTTGTTCAGACTTATCAGGTAAAAGGCATTTTATCTGAGGTCGCTATTGGTTATGTAGAGGCAGGCCAACCTGAGCAGGCGCTGCAGATTGTTCAAAGCGGCTCGCTAGAAGGCTTTATGCCAGATATCGCCCTTGCCTATGTGAAAGCGGGTCAGGCCGACCAGGCCCTGCAAATTGCCGAGACTCAGCAAATGGACTGGCTACTGCCTGCGATCGCACGTGGATTTGCCCAACAAGGACAGCTCGAAACGGCGCTACAGGTAGCCCAATCTATTAACGACGGGATTTACAAAGCCCAGGCGTTAGTTGCGATCGCTCAAGGCTACACTGCAAAAGATTCAGCAGAACAAGGCAGGCTGCAAAGCATCTTTGCAAACCTAACCGACTTCACTATAGGGTTATTTGGAGACTCCAAGCGGGAAAAAGTCACTGCGGTGCTAGAGCAGGCGATTGAAGTCACAGAATCGCTCTAATCTGTTTCTCAAGCCTGTCTGAGAAGCTGTTTGAGCAATAGCAGGCCTACATATAGAATCTCCCTGCCCCCCCTCTCAAGGCGGTCAGGGAGATTCTTTACCAATCAGACGGGCTGAAAGAATTGTTCAAATAGCTCTGAGTTTATTGTGCGACTACAGATGCAGCGCATAGTGATAGAATTCCTCGTCTCTGCAGTATCCCAAAGATTGGTAGAGAGACTGAGCGGTAGCATTAGATATTTGAGTAGATAAAACGATTCGGGCTGCCTCACTTTCTCTTGCGTACTTCTCGGCCGCAAGCATCAATAGCTTAGCAACTCCTTGTTTCCTAAAAGGAGGTGCCACAAACAGATCGTTGAGAATCCAGATGCGCTTCATCGCAACCGAAGAGAAACTGGGGTAAAGCTGGGTAAACCCAGCCAAAGACCCGTTTTCAATCGCGGCAAGCAGAGTAGAGTCCTCGTTTTTAAAGCGGTCTTGAAGGAACTTCGTCGCGGCTGCAAGATCTGTGGGCTGCTGGTAAAAAACGCGGTACTGATCAAACAGGTCTGACAATTCTGCGAGATGTTCAAAACTAGCTAAGACAACTTCCATTTCTTGTTACCCTCTTCCGCTAACCTCAATACGTCTCAAACGAAGTTAGCAGCTTACGCAGCAACTGAGTCAGCGCGTCACGTTCCGCATCCTCTAAAACAGCAAGAAGGCGATGCTCATTGGCAACATGGGCCTCAACAGCTTTTTCAATAAGGTTGAAACCCTTGTCAGTTAACTCAATTAGTGTCCCTCGACGATCGCTTGGATCAGGTGTGCGCTTCACCAGGTCAGCTTGCTCTAAGCGATCAATCCGATGCGTCATCGTGCCGGATGAAACCATCAAAGTATTGAATAGCTCGGTTGGTGAAAGCTGGTACGGCTGACCAGAGCGACGCAGGGTCGCCAACACGTCAAATTCCCCAGCATTCAAGCCAAAGTCCGAAAACGTCTCTTGAATGGCTCGATCTAAATATTTAGACAGCCGCCCTACCCTTCCGACGATGCCCATAGGTGACACATCCAGGTCAGGGCGCTCTTTCTGCCATTGAGCCAAAATCGCATCGACTGGATCGGAATTCATTGAGAGGCTACTCACCAAGAGTCTTGAAGGAAACTATCTTACCATCAAGACAAGTGCTAGAATCTTGACATCAAGATACTCGTCATCAAGATATTTTTTATGAAGACAGCCCCTGCTCGCTTGTCCGACATTTTGCTGACCGCGTTGGCCCCGATAACCTGGGGAACGACCTATTTTGTGGCGACTGAACTCCTACCGCCCAACCATCCCCTGCTGGTGGCTGCTTTGCGATCGCTACCCATAGGTCTTCTGCTCACCGCCTGGTTTAGGCAGTTGCCTAAAGGGATTTGGTGGTGGCGCATTTTGCTCTTGGGCAGCCTCAATATCGGCATCTTTCAAGCGCTACTGTTCATAGCTGCTTATCGCCTTCCGGGTGGTGTTGCGGCAACAGCAGGCGCGATCCAGCCCTTATTAGTCGTATTGTTTTCCTGGACACTACTGAATGAAAAGCCATCTAAGCTGTCGATTGTGGCAGCGATCGTTGGCTTCATCGGCGTCGGCCTGCTGGTTCTCGGCCCGGCCGCCCGCCTGGATAGTATTGGCATTATTGCCGCGATTGCCGGAGCCGTAACAATGGGTCTAGGAACGGTGCTGGTAAAACGGTGGAAGCGCCCAGTCTCCCTACTTGTGTTTACAGCGTGGCAGTTAACAGTGGGCGGACTCGTTCTACTGCCAATTGCCCTAATCGTCGAAGGGCCAATAACCCAGATCTCAACAACCAACCTGCTAGGCTTTGTTTATCTGGGCTTAGTCGGTACTGGGCTCGCCTATGCGCTTTGGTTTCGGGGAATTGATAAGCTCAAAGCTTCGGCGGTCTCATATCTGGGGTTAATGAGTCCTCTAGTCGCAACGCTCATCGGATTTATTTTCCTAGGCCAAACGTTCACGCCAATTCAGCTGGTTGGCATTGCGATCGTGCTAGTGAGCGTTGTGATCGGACAACAGACCAATCAATTCAGCCGACGCGCGCGTAAGCGGCTCAAGTCAAAGCTTCGAAAATAGCTTGCGGGTTTGTGAAGTTGCTTAGCCCTCAACTTCAACCTGTCATATCGTCGATTCGTCTATTTCACGCTGCAACGCTTCAACCATATCCAAAATTGCAATGAAGCGTTGCCCAAAGTCGGTCAGCTTGTATTCAACTCGGGGTGGAATCTCTGGGTAGGAAATCTTTTTCAAAATGCCGAACCGAACCAGTTTGCTTAGACAGTCGTTCTGCACCTTTGTTGTCAGCCCATCAATGGAGCGTGTAATTGCTCCAGGGCGATCAATACCCCGATAAATCAAGGTGAGAATTTGAATTGACCACTTGCAACCAACAACGTACTCCACCATTGCGGCAACTGAAGTCGTTTTTTTACCTTGCTTTCCGTTCATTCACCACAGCCTAAGATTTTTTCCTATACTCTGCCTTAATCTCTACCCCAAAGTGCCTACCTTACCAAAAGGTACATACTTTCGCGCTCAGATTAAGTTGATTAATATGCTTGCTGTAAGCGCATTGCTCTAGAACTTCAGCAAGAAAATACTTATGTACCAAGCATTTAAGCAGCAACAAACATTAATCATTGGGGGCAGCAGCGGTATCGGGCAGGCAGTTGCAGAAATTCTTTTGACTGAAGGTGCAACTGTAACCGTCGTTGGGCGAAATTCTGGGTAGTAATGAATAGTAATGGCGAGTTGATATGCTAGGAGCATCAAGCATTGCAGCCAAATTGATGAACTGTCCTAAGTGCCAATCTCCTCAAATCATCAAATACGGACATACCCATTACGGCAAACCCCGATTCCGGTGCCAGGATTGTGGACGGCAATTCGTTGAGGGGGCAACCCGGCAACCGATCGATGAGACGACTCGCCAATTGATTGATAAGTTGTTGCTCGAACGCCTAGCACTGGCAGCGATTGCACGGGTGACGGGTGTTTCTCAACGGTGGTTGCAAATGTATGTCAATCAGAAGTTCTACCAAACGCCGAGAACCATCGAAGTCACCCAAAAAAACCGGGACGGCTGACGATTCAGCTCGATGAGATGTGGTCTTTT